>JBMDXA010000099.1:0-36313 GCA_048594725.1 Candidatus Kapaibacteriota bacterium | reverse complement strand
TGGACCAATGTGCTGGATCTGCGCTCGTCGATAGAACTGTTCACCCCGTTCTACCAGCTGTTCCTGACATCGAACGATTTCATCCGTGCATCCAACTCGCTGCAGCTCGATGAAACGATCAGCATTTACACCGCGCAGATCCTGAATGCACCGGCGCACCTGGGCCTGGTCAACAACAAACATCCGATGGTGCCCGAAACAACCTACAGCGCCGCCTACCGCCTGGTGCTGCACGGCCTTGCCGCCGAGACCCTGCACGCAATCCTCGTCCGGCTGAAATTGCAGGGCTATGCCGACGGCGTGATTACGCCTGCGGCTGAACGGCGCCTGTGATGGGAGCAAGTACCTGGGAGAATGTTTCCTGCGATTTTCTGGTGTGGCCCGCCCGTTCGCTTGTAGTTCGCCCCTGTGTTGATAGTCGTCGCGGAGTTAAGTGCTTCGGCAAAAGTTATCCGACATTCCGTTGTTGTGCTGTCGCGAAGTTGCACTGGGCGATCCCTGCTGCCACGGTCGCGGGCGGAGTGGAACTCCGTGCGAACAGTACCGGGGAGCTCAGGAAACGTATCCGCAGATCCCTCTTGAACGGCGATTACCGATGCCGGAACCGGTTCGCACCGGAAAACCGATCCGGGCTCCAGTACAAAAAGAAAAAGAAGGATGCGGGGGGATAGGGCCTACATTGAGTAACTTCCATGCTGTGCCCGTTCCAGTTGGGGCGCAGCCGAACGTCACGTTACGCATTGAGGGTTCATGAAAGCACTGATCACCGGCGCCACCGGTTTTATCGGAAGTCATCTGGCCGACCACCTGCACGCCAAGGGGTATTCCCTTCGGGCGATGGTCAGGGGCAGTTCCAGCAACAAGTACATCAAGCATCTGCCGCTGGAATACGTGACCGCCGATTTCAACGATCCGGCATCGCTCCGCGCGGCGGTAAGCGGCGTCGATTACGTCTATCATGTGGCCGGCTCCACCTCCGCGCGCGATCGTGCGGGATTTTTCGCGGGAAACCAGATCGCCACGCGCAATCTGCTCCAGGCGGTACAGCAGGCCAATCCGGGGCTGAAGCGGCTGGTGCATGTCTCCAGCCAGGCGGCGGTGGGCCCGGCGTATAGTCCCGACCAGCCTACCGATGAGAGTGCTCCGTTCCGTCCCATCACCGCCTACGGCGAGAGCAAGGCGGCGGCCGAGCGCGAGGTGCTGGCGATGATGGAGGATCTGCCCCTGACGATCGTGCGCCCGCCGGCGGTCTACGGCCAGCGCGACGCGGAGATCCTCCGGTTCTTCAAGGTGGTATCCCAGGGGATAGCGCCGCTGATCGGGTTCGGCCATAAGCTGGTGAGCCTGGTGCATGTCGAGGATCTGGTGCGCGGGTTCGTGATGGCGGGGGAGAACGAAGCTGCCAGGGGGGAGACCTATTTCATCAGCTCGGAGGAGTTCTATACCTGGGAGCAGGTGGGGGCGGTCACCGCAAAGGTTCTTGGCCGCCGCCGCGCCATCAATCTCCGCGTGCCGCACGCGCTGGTGTTCGTAGCGGGGGGATTCAGCGGATTCTTGGGCCGTTTTCAGAAGAAACCGCCCGTCTTCAACTTCGAGAAGGGGCGTGATATCACCCGCCCGTACTGGATCTGTTCGGTACAGAAGGCCAAACGCGAGCTTGGATACCGCCAGATGGTCTCGATCGAGGACGGGGTGCGGCGGACCGTGGCGTGGTACAAGGAGCAGGGCTGGATCTGAAACGCGCCGGAAAAGATAGGTCCGGATGGAACTTTTTCGCGTTTCGTGGGTTCTATAAAAGACCCCCCGCGTTTACCGGACGGCGGGGGGCGGTAGGCCGGCACCCAGAAATCTCTTGTACGAGAGTTTGGCAACCGGCTATATTGGATTCCGTCACGGCATCATTCCTTTCAGAGAATATCTCATCGGGGTTCCTATAGAGAGCACGTTAACATCTTACAGCGCAGCAGTTGCGTCGCTTACAATTCGGTAAAGAGTGGATAGTCATATGGTAACGATGCGATGACGCGGGTTTGCATGAGCTATACTATCCCGGGCATGTAAGATTACCAGTATCCCGATCTCTATGAGGATTACCTTGATGCGGTTCCCTACTTATCGCCGCCTTACTCCGGCGCTTTCGATATTCCTTCTCGCGGCCATCACGGCTTCGGCACAGTCCGGGGGCTCGGGAGGCTCTGCGGTTCCCTTTCTGATCAGTCCCCCGAACGCACGTTCCGGTGGTATGGGAGAGGTTGGAACCGGGCTTGCAAAGGATATCAACGCAACGTTCTACAACGTCGGCGGCCTGGCCTACCAGAAGAATACGCAGGTCAGCCTCACCTACTCCAAGTGGCTTCCCCAGTTCAACGCTGATCTCCACTACAGCTATCTCAACGGGGCCACCTATGTCGAAGATCTCAACGGCACCGTCAACGGCCACCTCATCTTTCTGGATCTCGGCGAGTTTCAGCAGACCTTCGAAACCGGCCAGGCCGGCGCGAAGTTCCGTTCGCTCGAGTTTGCGGTAGGGGCCGGATATTCGACGATGCTGGACGATGACATCGGCTTCGGCGTGCAGGCACGCTACATCCAGTCGAACCTCTCCAGCGTGACCGTCGGCAACGAGAAGCCGGGCATCGGCCGCAGCGTGGCGTTCGATATCGGCGCTCTCTGGACGCCGAAAACCGATTGGGGTCTGCCGGAGGACTTCGTGAGCCTGGGCGTGAACTTCGCCAATATCGGCCCGAAGATCCACTATGTGGACGTCACCCAGGCCGCTCCGCTCCCCACCACGGCGCGCGTGGGCGTGGGACTGCATCTGCTGACCGACGAGTTCAACGATCTGACCTTTGCGATCGACATGAACAAGCTGCTGGTCAACCGTCCCAGCACCACCGAGGTGGACCCGGTGCCGAAGTCGCTGGTGACCGCCTGGGGGAACGGCAAGGGGGTTGAGTGGTCGATGGGTATGGAGTACTGGTACGAGCAGCTTGTGGCGCTTCGTGCCGGCTATTTCACCGAGACCGTCGCCGGCGGCAACCGGAAGTTCTTCACCTTCGGGGCCGGCCTGCGCTACGATATGTACGGGTTCGACTTCAGCTATATCAATACGATCGAGGATACGCACCCGCTGGCTAATACGCTCCGCTTTACCTTCGTGGTCGATTTCGATCACGTAACCCCGTAAAGCCGCTGGCCGAATCGGTTCAGAAGCATAATTGCAAAAGCCCGGTCGATGAATGTCGGCTGGGCTTTGTCGTAGGAAGAACGTCCATGAGTCCGGGAGCGGGGAGAAGAGTAGGTCGGACCGGCTGGACCGATCTCCTTTTCCGTTCTTCCTTCGTTGTCGCGGAGTTCGACTCCGCTACCGTGGCTGCTAGCACCTTGCACGGAGTCGAACTCCGCGCGAACAGTTCCCTGAGAACGCTACCCTTTTACTGCCCTCCCAGCTCGCGCGCGGCACGTTCGGCATCGAGCGCGCGGCGATCGCGCGGGAAGCGCATCCAGAAGGCATTGTAGGCCTGGATGGCCTCATCCTTGCGTCCGGAGCGCGCCAGTGCCTGTGCATGAAAGTAGTGGGCGTCGGATGATTCCGCGTTCAGCACGACCGCGTATTCAAGCGCTTCGGTGGCCTCGTCCGGCTGTCCGGCATCCAGCAGCAGCCTTCCCAGTTTTAGCCAGTGGGCATAGGAATCGGGGAGAAGTTCCGAGACGGCGCGATAGTTCTCGATGGCCTCGGTTTCGCGGCCAAGCTGGGCCAGCACCGAGGCGCGCTGCACATGGGCCTGGGCATAGCGGGGATTATGAGAGATCGCCGTATCCAGCTCGGCCAGGGCCGTATCGTACGACTTCATCATCATATACGCCTCGGCCAGCGTCACACGGGCGCGGACGAACCGGGGCTCCACCACCAGCGCCTTGAGCAGCGTCCCGATGGCGCGATCCGGCATGGCGTTGTCCAGCTGGGCATCGCCGTAGGTGAAGTATGCGAGCGCCGATCCCGGATTGGCGGCTATCATCTTCTCGGCCAGCGTCAGCTCGGCATCGTAATGGCGGCGGGCCTTGAGCACTCCGATAATCTTCTGATATTCATCCAGCAGGGTGGAATCCCCCCGGATGGCCTGGTTGGCGGCCGCCAGAACGGAGTCCTGCGTGCGGCGCAGCGAGTCGGCCGCAGTGCGCGGCACGCCGTTCTGTGCCGCAACAGGCGATGGGGTGCCCAGCAGCATCAACAGAAAGAGAAGGGAGAGCGCTCCCGGTATCAGGAAAGGGGGCATCGATGTAGTAACTTGTCGGGATAATCTGTGACGTCGGTGTAGGCTCATCTTCATACGATCTGTTCTACCGGTGACGAACGAGCGTTGCCGGTACGTTTTCGTCCGGAAACGAAAAATCTACGATTGCTCGGTTCGCCTTGCAAGAAACTCTATGCTCCGTAAGCTCTCTGTTGCAATTCTCCTGGTCCTGCTGGTCGCCGGCGGATACTTCGTCTATCAGATCTGGCTGCGCAGCGGAAGCGGCGATGAGGTCATGGTCCGCATCCCGGAAGGGGCATCCTTCAACGAAGTGCTGGACTCGCTGGAAGCCGCCGATCTGATCGGCAGCCGTGCCGCCTTCAAGGTGCTGGCGGTGGCTACCGAGCAGGATGACCAGATACGTCCCGGCACCTACAGGTTCGGCCGGAACATCCCCGCGCAGGAACTGCTGGCGGCTCTTGTGGAGGGACGCTCAACCGTCAAGGTGAAGGTAACCTTCCCGGAGGGGATCACCATCCGGCGCATCGCCTCCATCGCGGCGCGCGATGTGGGCTGCGATTCGGCGGAAGTGGTGAAGCTAGCCAACAACCGGGAGTTCCTGAAGTCGATCGGCATCAACGCGGCCACCGCCGAGGGGTATCTGATGCCGGATACCTACTTCATCTTCTGGGGGGAGAAGCCGGCCGTGCTGCTGCGGCAGATGGCCGATCTGTTCAAGAATTTCTATACCGATTCGCTGAAGAAGAAGGCCGCGGCGCTGAATATGTCGCCGTACGAGGCTATCGTGCTGGCCTCCATCGTGGAAGGGGAGGCGCGGGTTCCCGCCGAGCGCGATACGATCGCCGGGGTGTACCTGAACCGGCTGCGCATCGGCATGAAGCTCCAGGCCGATCCCACCATCCAGTATATCCTTCCGGACGGACCCCGCCAGCTCTTCTACCGCGATCTGGAGGTGGACAGCCCCTACAACACCTACCGGAACAAGGGGCTTCCCCCCACGCCCATCAACAATCCGGGACGCGCCTCCATCGTTGCGGCGCTCAATCCCCAGAAGCACGACTACATCTATTTCGTCGCCAAGGCAGACGGAACCGGGGGACACAGGTTTAGCCGCACTGCACAGGAACACGAGGTTGCCGTGCGCGAGTATCGGGCGCGACGGTGAGAGGATTGCCGATTGTCGATTTCGGGAGGGGGAATTTTCGATTTTCGATTGGGGGAGAGATGGGGAGTCTAGGGAAGAACAAGAGAAGTGATCGATCTGACGGTCCGATCATTTCTCTTTGCTACTAACTATTATCTAACGCAAGTTGCTACTTACTGATCGAAGGTGAAGTGAGTGGCCGGGATCGCTGCACCTTCCGTCGTGATGGCCCCCGTAGGGGGCACCAGTCTGTAGAAGGAACGCCTCTTTTTGCCACGTTGGAAGCTCCGTTAGGAGCGGCCCATTCTTCTTGCTGGTATCAACTCATGCCACCTGATAGCCGTTCTGTACCTCGCAACTTGAGTTATCTACTAACTCCCTTCTACCGACAACGGATCATTCTCTCTCCAAGAACTAAGCTCTCATAACTAAGCTCCACTACTGGTGCTGGCACTTCCGCAGCAACTCTATCACCGCGTTATTGAATGCTCCCGGGTTCTCGATATTGGAGAGATGCCCTGCTCCCGGTATCACCGTGAGGGCCGCATCCGGCAGCGCCTGCTCCATCTTCTTTCCTTCCTCCACCGTCGTGATCTCGTCCTGCTCGCCGAAGATGAGAGCCACCGGTACCGAGATGGTGGAGAGCAGAGAAGTGGAATCGGGGCGCGCGGCCATGCCGAACAGCGGCGGCACGATCGACTCCGGCTGCGAGCTGTAGATGATCGTTCGCACCGCATCGGTCACTTCCGGGCGATCCTTCCGGGTTCCCTCCGAGAGCAGTTTCCCGAGCGTCTCCTCCACATACTCCTCGTATTCCCCCCGTCCCAGCTTCTCGGCGGTCCGGTAGCGTCCCTGCCGGGTCTCCTCGGTATCTTCGGCTGCCTTCGTATCGGCCAGGATCATTCCGGCGATCCGTTCCGGAAAGAGTTTCCAGCAGGCCAGGGCGATATATCCTCCCATCGAAAGACCACCCAGCACGCAGCGTTCGATCCCCTGCGCATCCAGCTGGTTCTCGATGAAGGCCGCTGCCATATCCATCGAAAAAGGATCTCCGTCCAGCCGGGGCTCCCCGCCGAATCCGGGAAGATCGGGGGTGAAAAGCTCGGTATCACCGGAGAGCGCCGCGCGCTGCGGCTCCCACATGGCGCTGTTCAAAGGAAACGCATGAATCATCACTGTAACCACGAATCCTCGCGAATTTTGATGGACGGGGTTTTTACGATAGCGCTTGAGCGATATCGAACACGCTGAAATCTGCGCGAATATCGAGCCATGAAACGAGGGGGAGAGTCGGGAGGCTGGAGCTCGGGAGTTGGGGGGAGCCGTGGGGATGGGGCCGGGAGGGTGTGGGGCGGCTGGGTATAGGGAGCGGGGTATGCGGATATCTGGGTATCCGGAGTCGGGGTATGCGGAGGGGACGATACCTTGGCGATACGCCCGGTGCGTTGGCTTTCCGTTCCCTGCCATGGACCTACTGAGCCTTTCCTCAGAACTTGATCCGTGGCGTGATGAACAGGTACGTGGGATGTTCGAATGCGCGGCGGGCGCGGAACAGATCGGTGGAGACCATCCGGGCCTCGATCCAGAGCAGATCGTTGAGCCGTGCGGTGAAGCTCATGCGGGGGGTGAGATCGGCGAACCCCAGACCGAAGCGCATGTTCCCCTGCGCGCTGATCCAGCTTAGATCGATGACCGGGGAGAGGCGCCGCACCTCTCCATCGGATGCGATGATGCCGTTGTCGCGGCGCACGCGGGCGAACTCCTCGTAGCCCACCCCGATATCGCCACGGATGGTGCCCAGAAACGTCTCCCGTACCTGCGCATAGGTTACCTGTCCGGAAAGGGTATGAACGTAGACCGAGCTTCCGGTGTGCGGGGCATCGAACGCCGCCTCGCCGATTGCGGTGAAGCGGGCGCGCCCGGTAACAGGCCCGGTGCGGACCATGCCGGCCGCGCCGAAGCCCGGTCCCAGCAGCCGCTCGCGGAGCGGTCCCACGCCGGTGGCCCCGGCCGCAAAGGGGAGCACCGCGCCGATCTCCCAGGCCGGGGTGGTAAGCCCGGCACGCCAGGTGCCATCGCTCCACCACGGTAGATTCGATTCCGGCGCGCCGATCCCGGCAAATCCTCCCATCGACTCGGTGAACCGCCAGTCGATACGGTCGAGCGAGGCGATCACGCTGCTTCCATCCTCCCAGTTGTCATGCCCGAAGTTATCCCATTCGATCACCTCGCGTTCCTCCGAGGCGAGGTCGCGGCGGGAGAGGAGGAGCGATCCGTACAGCTCCTCGCCGAGCGCTATCCGGAGCGTGGTGGAGGGATAGAGGATGATCTGCCCGAGCGAGAGGGAGATGATCTGTCCCAGCGAATCGCCGGCGCTGAGGCGGGCACGGAGCCGGTACTGCATGCCGGGCTCGTTGTTCCGGATATAGCGAAGGCGGAGGCTGTCGGGGCGCACGTAGGTGAAATAGCGATGGAGCGCGGCGGTGGTGCGGTTGTGCAGCGCCGGGTTGGCAAGCTTCCACTCCCGTACCTGGGCACCGGCCGGGATGGCGCACAGAAACAGCAGCAGCAGGGCCGCGAGCCGGGCCGCAAACCGGGCGGAAGACGGAACGAAATGCGTATATGTGCCTGCTGTCCCGTGATGCCTGCACGGTAGCGGAAGGGATCTCCCCACGGCGGCTCCTACCAGATTGAGATGATTGGGGTGATCGAGATCGAGTAGGAGGGGAGATAGGGATCGCGTCCGCCGAAGACCCCGTGCGCGGCACCGGCCACGCGAATCCCCAGCACCGGCAGGATCTGCTCCTCGTAGCTGGCGGTGATGCTCCCGCCGAACAGCCCGGCGGCGAACTGGCGGCGGGTCCGCCCATCCTCCCCAAGCATGGCAAGCTCCACCCGCGCCATCGCCTTCAGGCTGTGGAGGCTGTCAACGGCCGGGCGCTGCGCCGCGCCATCCTCCGGCACCGGGAGCGTCCGTGCCTGCTGGTAGCCCACGCCGAGCTTCGCCCGGATGGGGATATTATCCAGCAGCACAAGCTGCACCGGCACGATGCCGTACAGGAACGCCGACTTCGCGATATAGTACCGATCGGTCCCATCCAGCGCCGGCGTGCCGATCTGCTCGGAGACCTCGGCGATGGAGACCGCTCCTCCCACCAGATTCCCCTCGAACGAAACGCCGAACCCGTAGGCCCCTTCCAGACCGCGCGCCAGCAAGGCATTTCCCTCCGATCCCACCGCCACCGGAGCTTCCCCCCAGATCTTCATCTCGTTGTAGGCCGCTCCTGCGCGAAGCCGCCCGTAGCTGAAATCGGGAAGGCCGATCTCCTCGAAACCGAGTCCCGCCCAGATATACGCATCGGAGGAGAGGCTGTAGCGGCTTTCATCCAGCGCCAGGCGGATACGGGGAACGCGCGCGCCGCCGAAGGTGCGCTGGAACAGAAGCCCGACGGTATCCTCATCGGTATCGGTAAGTCCCAGCACCGGCGAGAGTGCCTGGTTGTAGACGGTCACCGATTCATCGCGCCAGTAATGGTCGCGGCGGACGAGGCTTGCGATGGTGGCGGTATCAAGAAACTCTCCGAAGCTGGTATCGATCACGATGGTTCCCAGCACCAGGCGGCGCAGGCGGGTCTGCACCAGCCCTCCCACGGGTGTCACCTCGCCGATGATCGTCACCCGGAGGGGATCATCCAGCCGGGCGGTGGGTGCATTGGCGTCGTCGCGAGTCAGCCAGTCGTTGGCGCGCTCGATGACGCTGCGGGCGATATCCTGGCGGAGACCCCGGGCCTTGTCCTGGATGGTCCAGCTTGCGCGATAGATCTCCTGGGCGCTGGCACCGGGGGCCACCACCGCAAGGAGTATCGCCAGCGTAAGGAGTGACTTAATCGTCAAAGGAATCTGAAAATGAGATCATCCTGGATTTTCCCGAGCCGCTCCCTCGCTGATCCAGAGCGTAGGCCCTGAACGCGAACTCCTCGTTCGGGTTGCGGCGACGGAGCCGCCAGTTCTGCGTCATCATCTTGTTCTTCTCATCGTACTTCGAATCCAGCTCCTCCGGCTCCTGCACGTTCCCTTCCTGCACCACCAGCCGTACCCTGTTCGGGCGGTTGGCGACCGTGCCATAGCACACCGTTGTAACGATGGCCTCGTTGGAGCCCGGCTGGGTGCTCGGCTTCAGAACGCTCGGCAGCGGCAGCGGGCGCACCTCCGCATAGGAGGTCTCCATCACCTGATCGCCGAAGTACCGCACAAATCGTACCTTCGCCGGGCCGCTCGGCTGGTAGGTTATCACCGATCGTCCCTCGGTGCGGCTTACGATCGTTTGATCGTTTTCGATAACCTCCACGGCGATGTTCTCGCTCGGCAGTTCCGGGGCCGTGAAATCGAGGCGGTAGCTCTGCCCCACGAACATCGACTCGGTGATATCCGGTTCGGCGATTCTTGCCGAGCGGACGACAAAGTTAGTAGATACGGGGCGCCCATCCGAATTCCGCGTGCCGGTCAGGGTAACCCTCGTGGTGCCGGAGAGGGGGGCGGTGCCGGTCAGCTCCACCACCGTCGGGGTAAGCGATACCATGCTGATGCCGGGGGGATCGATGTTCAGAGAGAGATCGTTGAAGGTGCCGTTGCCGGCCATCGTGATCCGGTTGCGCCAGGTGCGGCCGCCGGGAACCGGGAGGATGGGGGTGGCCGGCTGAAGCTCGAACGGCTGCCCGAACATGGAGGAGGAGAGTGGATCGGCCGAGAGCGACGGGGCTCCCAATGCCGGGTCGAGCGCCGCCATCATCGCGCTGTCGCGCCGGTTGGTTGGCGTCTGAAGCACCACCATCCTGTTGAGCGCCGCCTGATCGTTGATGGCGAAGACGTTCACCGTGAAGGTGACCGTATCGCTCACCGCGCCCCGCCGCTCCATGATCTCGCTGATCCGTTCCTGAATGTGGGGACGGAGATTCTCCGGGGGAAGGGGGACCGCCGTGCCCACCACGGTCACCCGGTAGACGGCATTGCGGTCGGTGGCCGAGGGTCGCCACTGGAACAGGGCGGTACGTTCGTCGCGGCGCAGCAGCGATGCATGCGCCTCCGGCGGGAGCGTCTCGCCGGTGGAGCTATCCTCGATACCGACGATGGCAAAGCGCACCGAGGAGAACCGGCCCCTGGCGGTTACCAGGTTCAGGCTGTCGCGGCGGAGGTTGGCGCCGGCCGTATCCAGCCGGATGCCGGCGGGGATGAAGCTGTACAGGAGCGCCGCCTTCTCCGCTCTGACCCGGAAATCGGGAGCGAGCAATTGAAGGACCGTCTCCTCCAGTTCCTCCTCGCCGCCGTGCCGTTGCCAGGGAGTGGTGCCGAGCAGCAGGATGATCGCCGAGAGATAGAGGACGAAATAGATCTCGATCGATGCCTTTCTGCGGCGGGAGGGGGGGCGGTGCGCCTGCACGGGAGTTCTCATCGTCTCCCTTCCTTCTGTGCCTGTGCGGGATGTTCCGGTGTTCCGTCGCCGTCGCGCGTATCGCGTCCCATCATCCGTTCAAGCTCGCGGCGTACGTAGAACTCCAGTTCCTTGCCGAAGAGCATATCGATCCTGCTGTTCATCGCCTCGATGGAGGTGACAAGCTGGGTCAGAAGGGAGTTGGTGGTTTCCAGACGCTCGGCATGGGCTTCCAGGAGATTGAGTCCCTGAATGGCCCCCACGCGCTGGGTAAGCTCGCGCAGGCCATCCTCCTGCCCCTTGGCCGATTGTTCCAGGCGCATCGCCAGGGCGGCATAGGAGCTTCCGATATCTTCGAGTTCGCTCAGCACCTCGCGGATCACCTCCCGGTCCTCAGCCCCCGGATCGGTTCTCTCGCCGGGGATCTCATCTGCCACTGCCATGCTATGCGCGGGGAGTTCATCCTCCGGCGCGTAGAAGAGCACGGTGAAGAGCATCAGGAGCATGAACGCCTCGATGGCGATGCCGATCAGCGCCACCCGTTCGGAGAGGAGCCCGGCGAAGCGAAGCCCCAGGAACACCAGAAGGATCACCGCCCCGAAATAGACCAGCGCCTGCACGTTGTTGTAGTAGTGCCGGACGATGATCTCCTCCATGAAGATCCGCGTTCCGGCCCGGGGTCCGAGCGGATGTCCGATCTTGTAGGAGGTGTCGGTGGCGGTCACCCGCAGCTCGCTGCCGAATGCCGCCTTCCGCCAGAGCTGCCAGAGCGATGGCAGCACGGCACTACGCTGCTCGACCACCAGATCGTGCCAGTAGTCCTGGTACGCCGCGCGTCCGGCCGCCGTTGCAAGGTTCGAAATAGTTTGCTGGTTCATGGAGGAGCGGAAAATAGCATATCGCCGTCCGGCGGGCAATGCTTACAAGACGTGATATATGAATGGAAGATTGGTGGAAGCCTGGAGAGCGGTTCCAAGGGGGGAAGCGCGACGGGCGGCCGGTGTGTTCCGTTCGCTGCCAGCGCCCGCTGCCAGCGGGTACCTGGCCGGGAGCGGTTCCATGGTTCCTCGCAAGAAACAAGTAGCGCACGGAACGTCCGCCCGCTAACTTCGGTCCCTGCGTAGCTACGGATGGATTCCCTGAGATCCCCGGTACTGTTCGCACGGAGTTCGGCTCCGTGCGCGGTGGTAGCAGCAGAGGTCGCGAAGCAGAACTCTGCGACAACGCATCTCGGAAAACATATCCGCAGGTACGCAGACTCCCCGGTGTACCCCAGTTCACTCCGGAGCTTCGTCGTGCTCCGTCAAACCGCATCATACCATGATACTTTGCGCAAACTGCTCCCACGCCGTTCCGGACGATCTCGACCGGTGCCCGTTCTGTTCCGAGGAACTGGCCGGGGGAGGAGAGGAGCTTGATGAGAACATCGAGTGGAAGATCGTCCGTACCGTCAGCACCGAGATCGAGGCCCGGCTGATCGCCGGCAGGCTTCAGGCACACGGCATCCCCGCGTTCGTGCTGTCGCAGGTGGACAGCACCCGCAACTTCACCGTGGGTGCCCTGGCGATCGCGAAGATCTTCGTTCCGGAGTCTCTGGCCGCCGAAGCCGAGAGCCTTCTGGCAACGGCGCCGGAAGATCCTGCGTCGCTCTATCCGGATGAGGGCCCCTCGGGCTCGTAGATCCGAGGATGCAGGGGGGAGGGGCGGTCAGGTTGAACTGCGCGCCGGCATTCGTGCCGGGCATCGCCCGCGCGCGCGATGCTCTCACAATCCGCGCTTCATCGTATTATATGCCCGTTCCGGAGAACGATGGTATCCCCCTTGTAATGCGATACGTTCGGTTCTTCCGCCGATGAGCCGGTATGGGCGTCCTGGCAGCTGCCGCGCGCCGTGGCTTGTCGTTCCATCAACTAGCATGCAGTTCGATGTCTCAAACCCAACCAACCGGCTGGCCGCACGGTCCCACACAGTTCGAGCTTCGTCGCGGCAATGCGGCGATGCGCGTGGTGACGGCGGTTCTTGCCATACCGATCGTCGCCGCTGCCATCTGGTTCGGCGGCTGGTTCTTCTTCATCTTCATGGCGGCGATCAGTACCGGTGCTCTGGTCGAGTTCTACTGGATCACCGAGAAGCGCGGCGCCCTTCCGAACAAGCGTCTCGGCGTGGCCGCCGGCCTGCTCCTTTCCTTCGCATTCATGCATGGCGTCTCCGACGATCTGCTGCTGCGGCTGCTGGGGGTGGAGGCTACCGATCTGAGCATCATGCTTGCGCGCTTCACCCTTGTGCTGGGGACGCTCCTGCTGTTCGCCATCGGCACGATGATCGACCAGATGTTCCGCAAGGAGGGGAGCCCGCTGCTGAACAACGTGGCGACCTTCGCCGGCGTCACCTATATCTCTCTGTTTCTCTCCACACTGATCGGCCTGCGCCAGCTCTTCACCAGCGAGCTTCCGTTCGGGCGCTATCTCGCCGCGCTCGATCCGGCGTTCCAGCAGGATATGAACGCGCTGGGAGGGCTTACCGTGCTTGCGATCATGGTGACGATCTGGACTTGCGATTCGGCGGCGTATTATGCCGGGCGCGCGCTCGGCAGGCATAAGCTGTTCGAGCGCATCTCCCCGAAAAAAACCTGGGAGGGCTCCATCGCCGGTGCCATCGGCGCGGTGGCGATCATGATCGGCATGCAGCAGTGGTTCCTTCCCTATCTCTCGGTAGCCGATGCCGTCGTGATAGGGGCCATCGTGGGGGTGTTCGGGCAGCTCGGTGATCTGGCGGAGTCGCACATCAAGCGGGATGCGGGGGTGAAGGATTCATCGCAGCTGATACCGGGACACGGCGGCCTGTTCGATCGCTTCGACAGCCTCCTGTTCGCCGCGCCGCTCGTCTATCTGTACCTGAATTTCGTGGTGCTGACGCGATAGGGGGATGTTCGAGGAGGGGAGAACGATGTCCGGAGTCCGGCGTCAAGGAGACTGAAGGGAAGGTGCGATAGCGCCGGCGAACGAATGCGGAAAAAAGAAGAGAGCATGGCCGGATAGAACGTATCCGGCCATGCTCTTCTGTTATCAGGATAGGAACGGGGCGCTCCTACGGAGCTTCCTCACGAAGGAGCGTGCATTTCCACAGATAGGCGCCCTCTACGAGTGCCGTGAAGACGAGGATTGAATCAACGCATTTGATAATCCCTCTAATTCCCCCCTGCGACTCGCCAACACCGGCAGGAACGCCACCGCACCACCTGCCCGTCTCTCCCATCAATCGAAAATCCGAAATCGAAAATCTAACCAGGACGACGGGGGCATTTCTACAGACAGGCGCCCTCTACGAGAGCCATAAAGGCGGGGATTGAATCAACGCATTTGATAATCCCTCTAATTCTTCTCTGACTACTCGCCAGCCAGGAGCGCCACCGTACCACCTGCCCATCGCTCCCATCAATCGAAAATCCAAAATCGAAAATCGTCTCACTTGCCCGGCACGTAGGTATCGACCTGATAGCCGGCGGGGAACTGGAAGGTGGTATCGGAGACCGCCACATCCGGGGTGATGCTGACCGGCTCGATGAAATATTCCTGGCCGTCGGAGCGGGAGACCATATGCTCGCGGATGACGATACCGCGCCAGATCCAGTTGGTGATGACCAGCCCCTTCACCTCCTTGCGCAGCACCTTGCAGTGGTAGCCGGCAATGGTGGTATCGGGGAGGCGCTCGGCGCCGGAGGTGTGCACCACATATTCGGCCAGCGACATCGTCTTCGATTCCGGTGAGGCCAGATAGCGGCCGGTTCCCTCGTTCTTCCGCTTCCATCCGCGCTTGGAGCGGATATCGGCATACGCGTTCTCCTCCGGCGTGGCGATGGAGATGATATTGTTGATAGCCCCCTTGGAGCCGGGGCTGGGAGCCATGTTCTCCTCGCGGCGTTCCCGCATGCCGTAGCGGTCGAAGACGATCCTCCGGTTGCCGGCGCTGCTTCCGGTGAAGCGCTGCACGATCTCGCCGGAGGCCAGGCCGTAGCGGGCCGGCTCGCCGTTCGGCGCGCGCAGCGGAACCGAATCCGCCGCGAGGTTCGCCGGTGCCTGCGGCAGGGGCGCTACCGGCGAGGTCATGGCGCTATCGATCCGTGCGGCCGTCACTGCGGCCGTATCCCCCTTCGGTTCCTGCTTTGCCGCGCTTTCATCGGGATCGCCGCATCCCGCGCCGAGCAGTGCCGCCACTATCAGCGCCGAGCCGAATATTCTCGCCATTGCCATATCGTCTATCGTAGTTGGAAAAAGGTCAGGGGTTGCTCCGTGGTCAGTTCGCGCGCGTGTTGCCCGCTACCGGGTGTCCGGCGCTGTTTCCGGAGCAACACGATAGCATGCTGTTCCGGTAGAACGGCGACCGGCTACTGACCACCGGCGTTCTCATCAATCGAAAATCGAAAGTCCAAAATCGAAAATTCCTAGACTGCCGCAACCGGGTCGATGCGGAGGAGATGATCCAGCCACATGTTGGAGATCTTCTCCAGGAGGGCATTGGCGCGCAGGCGCGAGTTCAGGAACTGGAAATCGACCGCATCCAGCTCCTGGTCCTGATTGAAGCAGCTGAAGATGAAGCCGCGCTCCTCGCCGGTGACCGGGTCCACATGCCGTTGCAGGCACTGCGCGCAGACCTCCTTCATCATGCACTGCATCGGCGAGTTGATGGAGCCGATAGCCACATGCGGCCCGAGGTAGGGGGCGAGGATACCGTGGCGCGCTCCCTGAATCGCGGCCATCATCCGGTCGGAGCCGATCGCCACCAGACGGTTGGTCTCGTTCAGGCGAACCCTCGGGGCGGCCAGTTCCCCCTTTGCGTAGGCGATCATCGCCTGGAGGATATTGCCACGGAAGTACGCATCCTGCTCCCGGCGGGGGGTGATCTCACCTCCCATATCGCTGCTCCAGATCACCTGGTCGGCCGAATCCTCCACCTCTCCCTGATGATACAGATCCTCTCCATTCTTGTATCCGGCGAAATAGATCACCTGGCATCCGCGCGCGCGCATCGCCTTGCCGATGGAGAAGAGCACCGCGTTGCCGAGACCGCCGCCGCAGAGAATGACCTTCTCGTTTTCGGGGATCTCGGTGGGGGTGCCGGTAGGGCCCATCAGCACCACGCGCTCTCCCGGTTTCAGCATGGCGCACATGCGGGAGCTTGCCCCCATCTCCAGAACGATGGTGCTGAGCAGGCCGCGCTCCACATCCACCCAGGCGCCGGTCAGCGCCAGCCCTTCCATCACCAGCCTGGTGCCGCCGGCCACCGGTGCGGTGCTCTCGTAGTTCTGAAGACGATAGAACTGTCCCGGCTGGAATCGCTCGGCCGCCATCGGGGCGTGGATCACCACCTCCACGATCGTCGGGGTAAGGCGGATCACCTCGTGCACGGTGGCGGTAAGCCGCTGGTCCAGCATCGCGGTGAAGCTGTCCCACTCGGTATCGCGGTGGCCCTGTGCCGCGGGGTCCAGCCCTGCAAGCTCCTCCTGGAACAGGCGGACCACATGGGGATAGCCATCCTTTGCCGAGGCCATCGCCTTTACGACGTTGCCGGCATAACTCGGATGATTATCGCCATAATAACTGATGAATTTTCCCTGGCGATTATAGGAGGTGAAAAATCCTATCTCGCCCCGCTCCGCCTGCCTGAGCAGCGCTGCGCCGAGCGAATCGTTGGGGTGCGTAGTTCCATTGAGTTCCATAACAGCAGAGGGGGTCGATTGAGGATTTACGATTTTCGATTGACGATCAGGAAGAAGGTACACGGGGAGCCGTCAGTGGTCCGTGGTCGTCAGCCCTGTGCCTCGCGTATAACGGCGGCTGACGGCTGACAGCGCGCAAAGCGCGCGCACTGACCACGGGCCAACCCACGAGCGCTACTAACCAGCAACTTCCACATGCGGCGCGAAGAACTGATTCCAGCTATCGTACATGAACGCTCCCGGCGTCTCGCGCTCTATCACCGTGTTCGGCGATGTTCCGGCGGCCACCATCACGGTGCGTGCCGGGAGCGTGACCAGCTCGCCGGAGCTGCGCCACTTGCCGTCATCGGCTATCGCCTGGCGGTCGAAGATCATCCCGGAGACGGCGCCGTAGCCATCCTGGAGCGCTTCCACCGGCGAAAGATCCTCGATGAAATAGATCCCCTCCTCGAGCGCCTTGATGATCTCCTCGTGGTTCAGGCGGTAGGCGGGGGAATCGTTCATCCCCTTGCGGTACACCAGCGAGACCCCGCCCCAGGAGCGGATCAGGCTGATGAAGTCGGGGGTGCGGTTTTCCGCCGATGCCCGTTCGCGCTCCTGGCGGATGGCGCGGCCATGTTCGATGAACTCCCGCAGTATCTCGCCATCCTCGTCGGAGAAGCTGCTCCAGAAATTCTCCTCTCCCAGCTCCTCGATCAGCACCCGCGAGCGGTCCAGCACCCGCTCCACCTGCACCGGGTAGTAGGCCATCGCCTCGGTGGTGGTATCGATGCCGGTAAGGCCGCCGCCTATCACGATAGCCGGCAGGCGCAGCTGCAGGTTGGCGAGCGCGTCCGGCTTGTAGGCGCCGGTGAGCTGCAACGCCATCAGAAAATCCGATGCCTGGCGCACTCCGCGCAGCAGGTTGTTCTTCATCGGCACGATGGTGGGCTTGCCGGCGCCGGTGGCTATCGCCACATGATCGAAGCCGAGGTTCCAGGCGTCGTCCACGGTGATGGTGCCGCCGAAACGGACGCCGCCATGGAACTTGAAGGTGCGCCGGCGCGCCAGATTGATATAGATCACCTTCAGAAAATTCTTGTCCCAGCGCACGGTGATGCCGTATTCGGAGACGCCGCCGAACCCGAGCACCAGGCGGCTGTCCAGCTCCTCGCAGATCTCCTTGCGCCAGTCGAAGACCGGCTCCGGCGGGGCCTGCCTGGTGCCGGTCCACTTCTCCGGCAGCGGCTCTATCTTCAGGCCGTCGATCCCCACCACACCGAATCCCTCGTTGACCAGATAGTGCGACAGGGTATAGCCGGCCGGCCCGAGGCCCACCACCATCACCTTCTTGCCGTTGTAGGGGAGGGCATGCGGACGGCGCACGTTCAGCGGGTTCCAGCGGGTGAGGAACGAATAGATCTCGAAGCCGAACGGGTAGTCCAGCACCTCGGTGAGCACGCCGGTTTCGATCTGCGGGATGTTCACCGGCTCCTGCTTCTGATAGATGCACGCCTTCATGCAGTCGTTGCAGATGCGGTGTCCGGTGCCGGGGCACATCGGGTTGTCGATCATCACGATCGCCAGCGCGCCCAGCCCGTCGCCGTTATGCTTCAGCGTGTGCATCTCGGAGATCTTCTCATCGAGCGGGCAGCCGTTGAGAGCCACGCCGAGCGGGTTGCGCTTCTTGGTGCCATCCTTCTCGCGCAGCCCCTTGGAGCAGGAATCCTTGTCGCGGTTGTGGCAGTAGATGCAGTACTCCACATGGTCCATCACCTCGCGGTGGTTGAACCGCAGGTCGGTCAGCTTGAAGCCGTCGCGGAACCGCAGAAGCTCCTCCGGCCCCTTGCGGCTTCCCGGCGGCATTTCCGAGGGGACCTCCATGGCTACCAGATGGGAATAATCGAGCGTATGAGGGGTGCGGAGCGAGACCCAGCCGCGGCGTTCCGGCGACGGGTGATGATGCTCCAGCGCCGCCCATTTCTCGAACAGTTCCAAGAGCGATGTCGCCAGCGTCTCGGCCTGTGCGGTCTCCTGGAACGGCGGTATCAGCTCGGCCAGAACCGGCTCGGCCGTGCGAGCCCCGGCGATTTCCCGCACCAGTCCGGCGGCCTCCTGCTCCAGTTCCCCGGCTATCTCGTTGGCTCCCCGGAGCGATTTCTCCAGGTTCATCAGGTTCACCACGGTGGTGGCGGTGGCCCGTTCCGGATCATGCGCGGCGTAGGTTGTTGCAAAGGCGGTTCGCGCCAGCGCATCGACGGCGGCGCGAACGCTGGTGGCGTTGACCGACTCCAGCGATGTCACCTTTTTCAGCGCGCGGCGCACCACGAACTCCCGCTTGAAGACGAACACGACGGTCTCGGCCTCTACCGCGCCGCGCATCCTGCCATGACGGTCCTGCACCTGGAAAAGCTCCGAGAGAAATGCCGACAGGTGCGGGGCCGTATCGACGATGACCTGCGAGACCTGCTCCGGGGTCATCCCCTCGCCCAGGGTGGTGCGATAGCGATCGAATCGTTCCCAGAGCGCCGGATCGGACTGGCGTACCGAGTCGTGGAAAAGCCCGGTCAGCTCGCCGAGCCGTGCCGGGTCGTACAGATCGCCATACGAGAAGCCGGGAATACCAATACGAAGCTGAGGTGTGCCGCCTGTGCCGGACATAAGGATGATCCTTCCAGTCTGCTGATTGAGATGCGATGTTCCTGCAAACATACTCAGGCGGGGGGATTTACGATTTCGGATTTACGATTTTAGATGTTCGATCGGGGAGGGTTGGTGCTCCGTAGGGGGTGGTGGCCTGCCACTGGAGCCGGAGCCACGCGATGATCGTGCGGTTTCGGAAACTAGCGGCTACGGGCCACCGGCAGCGCGTGAAGCCCGCGCACGGAGCAATCCCGGTACCCTTGTACTCCGCCGCTACCATTCCGGCCAATCCATCATACTCGTTAAAGATCGTATCTCTCAAAAAAAACAGTTGCGCACCCCCCGGTCCATTGAGTAGTTTTGTATCTCTTTCGAACGAGATCGGGCCTGTAGCTCAGTTGGGAGAGCGCTTGAATGGCATTCAAGAGGTCAGCGGTTCGATCCCGCTCAGGTCCACGATAAAGTTCAAGGGGTGGTAGTTCAGTTGGTTAGAACGCCTGCCTGTCACGCAGGAGGTCGCGAGTTCAAGTCTCGTCCATCCCGCAGCCGATGCCGGTCATCAAACATGGTGACCGGCATCGCTCATTTATGCCCCGGCGGTTCGTTCGTCTACAGTACATTCATACCGGCGGACGGAGAGCGGTGCCGGTTGATGATGGTGGAGTTTCAATTGGGGGAGAAGGTCCGCGGTCTCTGGCCGTTGTGCCGGAAGCATGGAGATATCTGTGTAATTTCAGGGACAGCAGCAGCGGGCACGGCTCGCGAACGAACCACGGACTTCCCCGTGCCCGCGTACCGACTACTGATCTTCGTAACCAAGAACCAAGCACTACGTATCCCATGACTATCCTTCCGATCTACACGTACGACCATCCGATCCTCCGGAAGAAGCTGGCTCCGGTCAAGGAGATCACCGATGATATCGTCCGGCTGACGCTCGACATGCACAAGACCATGGAGAATGCGGAGGGGATAGGGCTGGCGGCCAATCAGGTCGGCAGGGATGCCTCCATCATCGTGATCGATATCAGCGGCATGGAAGGGTACGAGAACATCCGCCCGCTGACGCTCATCAATCCGGTCGTGGAGGCCTTCTCCGATGAGGAGGAGGGCTACGAGGAGGGATGCCTCAGCCTTCCGGATCTCCGCTCCGAGGTGGTTCGCCCCAAAGAGGTTCAGGTTCGCTATCACGACCTGAACATGGCCGAACACGTTATCTCCGCCGACAAGCTGCTGGCCCGCGTGGTGCAGCACGAGATCGATCATCTCAACGGCATCTATTTCTTCGACCGCCTGAAGCCCATGCGCCGCGCCATGCTGAAGCGCCGCCTGCTGGAAATAAAGAAGGGGGAGATCGAAGCCGATTATCCCCTGTTCAACCAGTAACAGGGGACCGGGAAGGGAGTAGATAGATAATAGTACCTGGGCTTACGAAGAAGTCCGGTAGTACTATGATCCCTATCTTACGTACCTGGGGGAACGTTTTCTGACATTCTTCTTCGGTGTTGTCGCGGAGTTCCACTGGGCGACCCCTGCTGCTACCATGTCGCACGGAGTCAAACTCCGCGCGAACAGTACCGGGGATCTCAGAAAACATATACGTAGGTACTTAAGCGTTCTGCGAACCAGATTCTCAACGGCAAATCAATTTTTCCAATGACCTCGCGCGAACTTCGGCAATCGTTTCTTGAATTCTTCCGCCAGCGTGGACACACGATCGTTCCTTCGGCGCCGGTGGTGCCGCATGGCGATCCCACCCTGCTGTTCACCAATGCGGGAATGAACCAGTTCAAGGATGTCTTCCTCGGCATCGGCTCCCGCGATTACGCGCGCGCGGCCGATACCCAGAAGTGCATTCGCGCATCCGGCAAGCATAACGACCTGGAGGATGTGGGGCATGATACCTATCACCACACCCTCTTCGAGATGCTGGGGAACTGGTCGTTCGGCGACTACTACAAGGAGGAGGCCATCTCCTGGGCGTGGGAGCTGCTGACGGAGGTGTGGGGGCTGCCGAAGGAGAGGCTCCATGTGACCGTCTACCGCGCCGATGACGGCAGCGAGCGGGATCAGGAGGCGTATGATATCTGGCTGAAGCAGCCCGGCATGCGCCCCGAGCATATCCACTGGTTCGGCGCCAAGGACAATTTCTGGGAGATGGGGGAGACCGGCCCGTGCGGTCCCTGCTCGGAGATCCATTTCGACCGTACTCCGGAGGGCAACGGCGGGCATCTGGTGAACGCCGGCGTGCCGGAGGTGATCGAGATCTGGAACAACGTGTTCATCCAGTACAACCGCCGCTCCGACAAGGCCCTGGATGAACTTCCGGCCAAGCATGTCGATACCGGCATGGGCTTCGAGCGGATCTGCGCAGTGATGCAGGGGAAGGACAGCAACTACGACACCGATGTGTTCATGCCGCTGATCAGCGAGATAGCCCGCATCTCCGGCATGGAGTACGAGGGGAGCCTGACAGATCGGCCCAGCATCGCCATGCGCGTGATCGCCGATCACATCCGCACCCTCACCTTCGCCATCGCCGACGGTGCCTCGCCGGGCAATGCCGGCCGTGGCTATGTGCTCCGCCGCATTCTCCGCCGCGCCGTGAAGTATGCGTTCATCGATCTCAATATCAAGGAGCCTATCCTCTATCGTCTGGTGCCGATCCTGGTGGAGACGATGGGAGATGTCTTCCCGGAGATCGTCACGCAGCGCGCCTACGTGGAGAAGATCATCAAGGCGGAGGAGGAGAGCTTCGGCGCGACGCTGGAGAAGGGAGTAGGGGTGTTCGAGGATCTGGTCGCCAGAGCCGGCGGCGATGAGGAGGGGGCCGCGAAACTGCTGGTGGTCCCGGCCGAGGCCGCGTTCCTGCTGTACGATACCTTCGGCTTCCCGCTGGACCTCACCGAACTGCTCGCCCGCGAGCGCGGTATGACGGTGGATACCGAGGGGTTCAAGCAGCGCATGGAGGAGCAGAAGCAGCGTGCCCGCGAGGCGCGCAAGAGCCATTCGCAGGAGGCGCTGGGAGAGACCTTCGGCTCCACCACGGAGTTCATCGGCTACAACGACTGGAGCGCCGATGCCACCGTGGTGGCCGTGGCCGAGCAGGGGATCGTGCTTGACCGCTCGCCGTTCTACGCCGAGATGGGAGGGCAGCTCGCCGATCATGGCGAGCTGGTGATCGGCGGCGAGCGCTATCCGGTGGCCGATGTGCACAAGGTGGGGAGCGCGTTCGTGCATGTTGTGGATGCCGCCGAGCTTTCGGTGGGAGTTGGAGAGCGGGCACATGCCGTGATCGATCGCGAGCGCCGTGGTGCCATCCAGCGCAATCACTCGGCCACGCATATTCTGCACGAATCGCTTCGCCGCGTGCTGGGCACGCATGTGCAGCAGGCCGGATCGCTGGTGGCGCCGGGATATCTCCGCTTCGATTTCAACCACTTCGACAAGGTGGGGGAATCCGATATGCGGACGATCGAGGAGATGGTCAATGCCAAGGTGCGCGAGGGGATAGTTGTGGCGGCCGAGGAGATGGCGATCGAGGAGGCACGGAAGATCCCGAACGTCAAGATGTTCTTCGGCGACAAGTACGGTTCCCGCGTCCGTGTGGTGACGATCGATCCGAATTTCTCGGTGGAGTTCTGCGGCGGCACCCATGTCGTCAACACCGCCGATATCGGCATGCTGAAGATCACCTCCGAGGGGAGCATCCAGGCGGGTGTGCGGCGTATCGAGGCCGTGACCGGCCATGCCGCCGATGATCTCCTGCTGCGCCGCTATCTGGAGATCGAGCGCCTCTCGAAGCGCCTCGGCGTCTCCGATCGCGAGTTGTACGCGAAGGTGGAGGCGCTGCTGGAGGAGAAGAAGCTGCTGGAGAAGGAGCTTTCGCAGGCGCGGCTTGCCAATGCGTCCGGCGGGCTGGATGCCATCATCTCGTCGGCTGTGGATCGTGACGGCGTCAGGATCGCTTCCGGCCGCGTGGAGGCCGCCGATCTGGATGCGCTGAAATCGATCGGCGACGACTTGCGCAACCGCTTGAAGCAGGCCGGTGCCGGGTTGCTGGGCGCGGAGATCGAAGGGAAGGCGGCGTTCGTCTGCGTGGTCACCGATGATCTGGTAGGGCGCTATCACGCCGGCAAGATCGTGGGCGCGGCCGCAAAGCTGGTAGGCGGCGGCGGCGGCGGAAAGCCTCACCTGGCAACCGCCGGCGGCAAGCAGATCGAGAAGCTGGATGAAGCTCTCGCGCAGGCCCCGGATCTGGTAGCCACGGCATCGTAAATGATACTTCCCCGGTTCGGTCGGCGAGCCGGGGAATTTTTTTGATTTACGATTTACGATTTTGGATTTTCGATTGGGGGAGAGGGGGGCGATTCAGGCTGATCGAACCTCCTCTTTTACCAGCAACCACCAACCTTCTCGCCAAGAACTAGGCACTGCTGCCTACTAGAGCGGAATTCAATGAAGTGTATCACTTGTGGCCCCCGTAGCCAACACCTATAGGTGTTGCCGGTCTGTAGTAATGGAGCCAGCGTTTCCTTTGCAAGCTCCGGAGGAGCGGCCCGTTCTTCTGCCGGATGATAGGGGTAAACCCGGCTGAAATTCGCTCTACCTCCTATCCGCCAGTTCCCCCATGCAACATCCCGTACAGCATCTCGATGCCGTCGCCGATGCGGGGACCGGGACGGAGGATCAGGTCCGGCGGGATCACGTAGATGCGATTGTTCCGGACCGCCCGGAGCTTCTTCCACTCCGGATACAGGTCTATCAGCTCCTGCACGGCGCCGGGGGAGCTCCCCGGCACCAGAATCACCTCGGGGTCGCGGCGCAGCAGTTCCTCGCGGCTGTAGAGCGGATAGGCGGTCACCCCTCCCTTGGCGATATTATCCCCGCCGGCGATCTCCAGCGCCTGAACGATAAAGCCCCAGGTCACACTCATCAGAGGTGCTCTGTCGATAACGATGAAGGTGCTCACCGGCTCGCCTGATCCCTGCCGCGTGAGCGCCGCTATCGAGTCGATCCTGTGGCGCAGACCCGCGGCGGCCGTGGCAGCCTGCTCCTTCTTTCCCAGAAGCGTCCCCATCTGCTCCATCGCATCGAACACCCCGCCGACGGTCGTATCCTGGAACACGAATGCCCGCACGCCGATCTCCTTCAGCTTCCGGTAGGTGGAGAGCTGGTTTCCGGCGAACGCCATCACCACCAGATCCGGTTTCAGCGCCAGCACCTTCTCGTAGTTCAGCGTGAGCATATCGCCTACCGGCTCGGTCTTCAATGCCTGCGGGGGATAGTCGCAGTAGGAACTGCGCCCTACCAGTGCCTCTCCCGCCCCCACCGCATAAATCATCTCGGTAAGGTTCGGGGCCAGAGAAATCACCCGCCGGGCCGGGCCGTCCAGCACGATCTTCTCGCCGAGCGCGTCCTCCAGAACGATCTGCTGCGATGCCGAGGGAGCGGGGTCCACGCGTGGAGGCTCAGGCGGCTGGCAGCCAGCGGCGAGCGCGAGCAGGAGAACCAGCAGAGGGAGGATCGGGGCTCGCCGTGCCAGGTCCGGGGTGATATGCGGGTGCAGGTAGGTCATCGATAGTTATTGATATGGAAGAGCCGTAAAGATACGGCGCTCGCAACCGTATCGGCACTCCCGGTTGCCCGTGGCGGGCAGCAGTCTGTTCCTCCCAATCGAAAATCCAAACTCTCTTCTCTGGAAGTCCCCCAACAACGCGCGCCGGGATTTGATGCTCTCTGCGCGTGGCCCTATCTTATGGTTTCTGCGATTCCGGAGATCAACGTAGTACTATGAACAAACCCACTTCATTTCGTTATGCCGTGCGCCGCGCTCTGCTGTGCATGTCGGCCGCGCTTCTGGTAGCTGCCGGAGCCCATGCACAGTCGGGTGACCCGCCGCCGAGCCAGCCCCAGCTCGATCCGCAGGGACAGCTTCAGCGCCTTGAGGAGCTCAACCTCGAGGGACGCCAGAGCCAGGCAAGCCAGCGCTCCGGGGAGGATGTACGGGGCCGCGAGGAATGGTTCGCCTTCCAGCGCCGCTATCCGTACGACAGAATCCCCGCCGGCGCCCGCGTGGCCGCTATTCGCGAGATGCGCTTCATGCAGCAGCGCCTGGATCAGGCGCTCTCCGCAAAGCGAAATGGGCGGTCGGTGCAGGCGGCCAACAGGTGGGAGAATATCGGGCCGGACAATATCAGCGGGCGCGTGCGCGCTATTGCGGTGCATCCCACCAATACCGAAGTGATCTACATCGGCGCTGCCGCCGGCGGGGTCTGGAAAACCACCAACTTCGGCGCGGATTGGAACACCACGTTCGATACGCTCTCGGCGCTCGCGATGGGGGCGCTTGCTATCGACCCGAACAACCCGAACATCATCTACGCGGGGACGGGTGAGAACACCGCCAATATCGATGCCTATCTCGGCGACGGCATCTTCCGCTCCACCGACGGGGGAACCACCTGGACGCAGCTTCGCGAGCTTCGCAGCGTGGGGGCGTTCTCCAAGCTGCATGTGCATAGCGGGAACTCCAAGATCATCTACGCGGCTGCGGCCAAGTCGCAGGGGGGATTCTACAAATCGGAGGATGGGGGAGAGACCTGGCGGCGCATCATCACCGGCGATATCTATGATATGACGGTCAACCCGCTGAACAACGATGAAGTCTACCTGGGCTTCCGTAATACCATCCGCCGCTCCACCGACGGGGGGAACACGTTCACGGCGGTGACCGCGGGAATGACCCTTACCAGCAGCGTCCGCATCAGCGTTTCGGTGGCCCCCTCGCAGTCCGGCCGCGTCTACGCGCTGGTGGCGCGCACCGGCGGTTCTGGCGGCAACAACATCGGCGACGTCTACCGTTCCGACGATCGCGGCGATACCTGGACGCTTACCAAATCGCTGGAGGGCTCCTTCTTCAACCAGCAGGGATGGTACGACAACTGCCTGGCGGTTGATCCCACCGATCCCAACAACGTTCTGGCCGGCGGCATCGACGTCTACCGGAGCGTCGATGGCGGGAGCACCTGGACCAACACCACGCGCGGCTATCTGGGGGGTACTACCCATGTGGACCAGCATATCATCGTCTTCGATCCGAGCAGCCCCGGCGTGGTCTTCCTCGGCAATGACGGCGGCGTCTATTCATCGCTGGATGGTGGCGCCAACTGGCAGAAGATCAGCACCAGGATGGCTACCTCGCAGTACTACGCCATGGAGGTGGACCAGACCCGTCCCTACCGCATCTACGGTGGCACGCAGGACAACGGAACGCACGGCGCCTACGGTACCACCGGGTTCACCAAGGAGTGGACGAGCATTCTCGGCGGCGACGGATTTTTCGTGGTGGTGGATCTGAGCGATCCCAATATCATCTACGTCGAGAACTACAACGGCACCCCCCTGTACCGGATGGATGCCAACAACCCGAACTCCCGCACGAGGATCGATCGCGAGATCTCAGCCAGCGCCGAGACCGGCGACATCGGGTACTGGTCCACTCCCATCGCCATGAGCCCCGCCGACAAGCAGACGCTCTACACCGGGCGGAGCAAACTCTGGCGCACCACCAACCGGGGAACCAGTTGGGAGGCGCTTACCACCGGGGGGTCCAGCAAGATCAGCGCTATCGGCCTGAACCCGTTCGATGCGCGCTTCATGGTGGTGGGAACCGCCAGTGGCGATGTGCGCTACTCTACCGATAACGGCCAGAACTGGACCCGCTCGGCCGGCACGCCGAACCGGTTCGTCACCAGTATCGTGCACGATCCCTTGAAAGCAGGACGGCTGTACGCCACCTTCTCCGGCTTCGGCGCGGCGGGGCGCGTCTTCCGCTCCGATGACAACGGCGCCACCTTCGCCGATATCTCCTCGAACCTCCCGGCGGTTCCGGCCAATAGCTTCGCGGTGGATCCGGATAATTCAGCGCATCTGTTCGTGGGCACCGATATCGGCGTCTTCGCAAGCCTGGACGGCGGGGAGTACTGGATGCCGTTCAACGACGGGATGGCGAATGTGCCGGTGGCGGATCTGAAGATCCACAAGAGTTCCCGCGCCCTTATCGCGGCCACGCACGGCCGCTCGATGTATCGTGTGAACATCGACAACATCCAGCCGGTCCCGATTCTGGTCACACCGGTCGGCGGCGAGGTCTTCACCACTCCCAGCGAGCTTGCGATCCGCTGGGCCGGGTTCAGCGGCCCGGTGCGTGTCAAGATCAGCTACGATGGCGGGCGCACCTATACCGAGGTGGGCACCGATCAGCCCGGCCCGATCCTCAAGATCAATCTCCCCCTGGTCCGTACCGATGCGGCGCGGGTGCGGGTGGAGGAGATCGGCAGCAACCGGTTTGCCGAGTCGGATGATTTCACGCTCAACCCGGTTGCCAACGGAGCCGAGCAGTCCAGACGCGGGTTCGTGGCCGAGGCTATCGAAGTGCGCAGGGGCGTTCTCTGGTCCACCGTGCGGGACAGCGATTCGCTGTACAAGCTTCGCCTTCCCAACCTGACGCTCCGCGAGGGGCTGTTGCGCACGGGCATTCCGGGGCGCATCCGCGATCTGGCCTACGACGGCGCCCTGGATATCTTCTATGCGCTGGTCACCGACAACAACCAGGGGAATGTGAAGATCTACCGGATGGATACCAACGGTGTGGGGAAGGGGGAGCTGCCGGTTCCCTCCGAGATCACCGGCGCCGCCGGCATTGCGGTCTCCTCGGCAGGTCTTGCGGTGATAACGCCGGGCGCGGCCCCCGAGATATTTCTGCTGAACCCCAGCGGCGCCATCATCGACAGGCTTGGCCCGCTTCAGGGGGGGAGCGGCGCCGATCGCCGTTCGCTGGTCTGGGATAGCCTCGGCTATGTGCAGGGGGTGGTGGAGAATGCTCCCAGCACATCCTTCCCGAGCGCCCTGCAGCATCTCTCCTCCGCCGATCCGCTGCGGATTCGCGAGTCCACGCCGGTGGTGCTCCAGAGCATCGACAAGCTGGAGTTCGTGGGGCTGGCCTTCGATCCCAGCAATGCCGATGTCAACAAGCGTATCTACTGGGCCACCGATACCAGCGGCGGCTACTTCAAGTTCGAGCGCGAGAAGCTCTTCAGCAGCAGCGTCCGCGGCCAGGATGCCGTCGCCGGCCACACCAGCGGCGAGGTTGCCATCAGCGCTATCGTGCCGAACCCGGCACAGGATGAGGCCACCGTTCACTTCTCCGTGCGCAACCGCAGAGCGGTGATGGTAGAGGTGTACGATGCCACCGGACTTCGCGTGGCTACGGTTCTCGACGAGCCGGTGGAGGGGGGCGATCATACCGTGAAGCTCAATGTTGCCGGTCTTGCCAGCGGCGTCTATTATGTGGCGCTTCGCGGCGGCGATGGAGAGCGTGATGTTCGGCCGGTGCTGGTGGTGAAGTAATGCGTCCGTTTCCGGTTCGCAGGCTTTGCCCGCTGCCAGTGGTCCGTGCCTGATAACACGGGTACAGCAGGTAGCAGATAAGAGCAGGGAGAGGGAAGTGTTTGCCACACGGAACTCTCCCTGCTGTATTTCTTCTCCGGACATCTTCTTACGGCAGCAGTGTCCGCTCACCCAGATAGCGCTCGAACCGCCGCTCCTCTTCCTCTCTCTCCTTCAGATACTGCTCGCTTCCCGGAACCACTCCCTGCGCGGGGAACCGGGCCAGCAGCGCCAGTGCACTGGTTCCCGCCGGCGATCCGGCTGCCGAGGCATAGCGTGCGGCCGGAGCGATGCTTCCGGCCAGCGATCCCAGGATGAACCGGTCGAGCGGCGAGCGCCCGTTTACCGAGCCGGCCGTGTCGGCGAAGCGTCCGGTGCCGGCTGCGGAGGCCAGCCACTCCACCGAGGTCACCGGAAGCTCGGCGGCGGTCAGGGAGGAGCGCATCAGCGCCAGTATCAGCGCGGTTGCCGGCTCCGGCGCCATATCGTAGGCGTCGCTCAGAAGCATCAGCCGCTGCAAGCGTCCGGTGGGGCGGGTGAAGTAGACCCGCATCAACCCTGCCAGCCCCGGATCGCCGCTCATGAACCGTACCCGCAGCGCCGCCCGCAACGAGAGCGCCTGGCTTACATCCAGCGCCAGCACCGAGTCGTAGAGCTTGCGCGCCGAGGCAGTATCTCCCAGTGCCCAGCAGGCATCGCCACGTTCTATCAGATAGGGGAGGAGCGGATAGCTGGCCGTATCGAGCGCATAGGAGGCGCTGGAGTCCAGCAACTCGCGGTAACTCCCCAGTCCCGCCAGCGCGCGGAGCACACCGGCGCGTGCGCCGTAGTTGATCCCCTCCTCCATCGAGCCCCGGAAGCGTTCCAGCGCCAGCGTGTAGCGCTCTTCGGCCAGCGCTTCGTAGCCGGCCGCGTTCAGCGTGCCGATGCGGCGGAGACATTTCTGGAAGAAGAAGGAGCCGCCGCCGAACAGGTGCCGGGCCGTGGCGAGCTGCGAGGAATCAGCAGGGGGGAGCGAGCCGATGAATGCACGATATTCCTCCGAGAGCTGATGAAGACTTTTTCCGTAGACGCCGTCGAAGTCGGCCCAGGGGAACGCCTCCAGATACTTCGGCATGCCGTAGCGATCGATCAGCCAGCGCGAGAAGGAGCCCGCCAGCACATAGCTGACGGAGCTTCGGCGCGATGAAAATCCTCCCACGCTCATGATCTGCTCGGCCGGGGGCGCCAGCGAGAAGCTGTACATGATGCGCACGTACTGGTGAAGCGATCTCCAGAGATAATCGTTCTCCAGCGCCATCGCCGAGCCCTCGATCAACCCCTGCGAGATGGAAACGCCGAGGAGCCGGTTGCCGTACGGCGCTATCATCACATGGGCCAGCTCGTGGCGGAGGGTGCTCCCCACGCTGGCGAAGCTCATGTTCAGCGTGCGTGCCCATGGCTTGGTGAACGCCGCCGAGCTGGTTCCCACAAGCCGCTTCTCCTCGGCCGCCGAGGCATAGAGATAGATCGTCACCGGCTCTATCTGCTGCTGTGCCATGCCGAGTGATCCGGCCAGTTCGGTGATATAGAAATCGGCGAGGTTGGCGGCGCGCCACAGAGCGAGCGAATCGGTGGAGGGGCGGTGGTAGTAGATCGTGGCGAAGCGCGTTTGCAGGGAGTCGCCAAGCTCCGTACGGAGCCAGGAATCGGTACGGGTGAGCCCAAGTTCCGGACGCGCCGCTACCAGCGCCAGCGCTGCGCCCGCCAACGCGGTTCCCAAGGCCATCGCCGGCCATGCCCGCCGCCCGGAAAGGCCCGGTTCCCGCCGGGACAGATGGATCGTCACGATCGCAAGCCCGGCGGCCAGCAGCATCTGCGAGAGGCGGTAGACCAGAAGCAGAGGGGTGATGGGAAGCTCGGCATCCCAGGAGCCGCCGGGGAAGAACCCGACCTGCCAGGCATACAGATAAATGTGAGGTCCGGTGAATCCCTCGTAGGCGCCACGGACCAGGCTTCCGGACCAGAGCAGAAGGAAGAAGATCAATCCCACCCATCGCCGCCGCGCGAGCAGCTCGCCGAGCAGCGCCAGAACAGTGCTGATGGCCGCTGCCGGCAGTACCAGCAGGAAGTACCACGCCAGCCCCTCCAGCAGGCCGCAGCTTTCTCCGAAGAGCGCCTTGGCAAGAGCCGGAAGGAGGGGGAGAAGCGCCAGCAGAACGTTAGCCGAGACCGCCTCGCGAACTTCGGCACCGCCGAGTTCCCGCCGCGTATGCCAGCGGCGGGGCGGCACGGGGGGCGGCTGTGCGGCCAGTTTCCCTTGAGACGTTTCGTCACCGTTGAAATCTGTGCGCGGTCGGTAGATTGCAGTGATTCCGGCCAGAAGGCTGGCCGCGAGCGCGATTGTTGAGGCGAACTCGTAATGCAGATCGCCGACCAGGGGAAAGAACTGCGCAACGATCCCGATTGTGAGGTAGAGAGCTCCGAGAATAGCTCGGGAGTCGCGAAAAAAACGGGGAAACCTGACGGTTTGCAAGGCGGTTCTACCTCAAGAAAATCCTACATATCGAGACTTAATATAAATAACCGCTGGTTCGATTCATGACTCTCTCTAAATTCACGCGGATGGACCGAGAGCAATTCGAGCTTGGTATCGCCGAGTTCAATGAGGGGAAGTTCTTCGAGTGCCACGATACGTTCGAGGCGCTCTGGATGGATGAGCGGGGGGAGACGAAGCGATTCCTGCAGGGACTGATCCAGGGGGCGGTCGGTGTCTTTCATGCCACCCGGGGCAACCTTGCCGGTGCCGAGAGCCAGCTCTCGAAATCGCTCGCCAAGCTTGGCGAGTACCGGAGCCTCTATCTCGGCATTGACGTCGAAGCCCTTCGCACTGGTCTGCGGGCGCTCCACCATTCGGTCAGCGATGGCCGCAGGCGTGGATCGGAGCAGATCGACCTGGATCTCCTCCCCATGATCGTCTACTCGTACGACCCGGAATCATTCTCCGGCACGGCGTCTGAGCCATGATATCGATGCGATAGCAAAAGTACTAATACATATATACATCCTAGACGGAGTACAGACCCATGTCTATCTATATCACAACCGACTGCATCAACTGCGGTGCGTGCGAGCCGGAGTGCCCGAACACCGCCATCTACGAGGGGGGAGCCAACTGGACCCTCGCCGGAGTCACCTATGGTGGCGGCGATACGGCTCCGAGCGGCGCGGCCGGGTTCTGGTCGGCTGATTATTTCTATATCGTTCCGGACAAGTGCACCGAATGCGTCGGCTTCCACGATGAGCCGCAGTGCGCCGCGGTCTGCCCGGTTGACGTCTGCCTGCCGGACCCCAGCCATGTGGAATCGCGCGAGGAGCTGGAGCTGAAGAACGAGTATCTGAATATGGTCGATCCGGACCGCCGCCGGTAACTGCCGGTGCCGGGAACGGAATTCGCAGATATGGAACAGGGCCCCGGCGATGGCGGCCCTGTTCTCGTTTTGGGCTGTCCGGTCGTCTGTCGTGTATCACTTCTTTCTATGTGAGAGGGTGTTATCTTGCCTCTGTAGCACTGGGTAGCAGATGTCCAGCATATCAGGAATTCCCATACCTTTACCCGGTATTCATGATTGCTGTGTTGCCACTATATTCATTGTTAATTAATCTTAGATAGAATCATGATTCTAGATTTTAAAGAAATACCTGCCGGTAATGGATCTGATGGTACCCAAGACTCATTTGAATTTTTTGCTCGGGAGTTTCTAGTCTATCTGGGGTATAATATAGTTGAAGGGCCTGATAGAGGTGCAGATGGTGGGCGAGATCTCATTGTTGAGAAAGAGGCGCGTGTTAAGGGTAAGCCTAAACTTGTCCGTTATATAGTCAGTTGTAAGCATAAGGCTCATGATGCAAAAGGAAGTAATGTCGGCCCAAGTGATGAAGCGAACCCTCGCAATGATATGGAAGATAACAATTGTAAAGGATTTATTGGGTTTTACTCAACAGGTGTCACAGCTAGACTGGGTAAGACTCTCGATTCAATGGCTAAGAAATGGTGCGTGGAAAGATACGATCCTGCGCGCATTGAACGAGAGTTATTTGATAGTACGCAGGGAAAGAATCTCGCTTGGAGGTTTTTTCCTAAATCAATGAGACGACATTATCTCAATCATCCTCTTTATCCGGAAATCGCTGCTGTCGAGCTTGCTAAGCGTGCTAGTAATGTAGATGATAACTATTCAGTTGGTCTTTCTATTACTGATAGATTCGTTGTTCCTTCAATGAATCCAAAGCGTCCAGATGTACCGCCTGCCTCTATGGGCTCAATGCGGATTCAATTCGACCCTGACAGGGATCAAGATAAAATAGATGGATTTAATCAGTTGCTTAAATCCGGTGTGCCATTTTTGGTGCCGCGAGAGAATATTTCTAGTGTTCAATTTCACCCTGCATTGACTGCATTATTTCCCTCTCTACAAGAGACTCCAGAATATGTCCAATTACTCGCTCTGCCATCAAATCATATCTATGAGTTCGATTTGCTTGTTGAATCTGGCGATGGCGAAATCTTGGGACGATATGAAGGAATTGCTGTTAACAAGGTGAAGGGAGGAAGCGAGGAGTTTGATTTGTCGAATGCCAAGCAGGGTATACCCTTAGTTTTTGAGATGAAGGTGCGAAAGAAGGGGAAGGGTGCTAGTGTAAATTTAGGTTTTACTACTGACTATAAAGGGCTTAGTGTTTCTAAGGCACTCAAAGTCTATGAGTTCGTAGATAAGATGAGAGAAGGAACAACTTTGCGCTTTGTACATCCTCATACTGAGATCGGGAAAATGCAGTTTAAGATCCCAAGAGAATTGAAGGCGGCTTGGATGCTGCCGTTATTAAGGGATCTCGAAAAGATACAAAATCTTACTCAAGAGGTTTTTGTTCTACCTGAGCGTGCCTTGACATCTGAAGAGATGTATCGTATATCATTGATCGCTAGTCTACTGCCAACCGGAAAGACGAGCGATATACAGGCATTGAATTTTAGTATCGATTTTAGTGATGATCGAGCTGCTAAGCTAATGGATGATATTATTAATGCAGGAGGGGAGTCTGGCGTATTTATTGCCTGTGATATTTCTGAAGAGAATAACTATGAATTGTTCGGTCACCATGTTTATCTTGGGCCTGTATTCACCCTGTGTTCTTCTATAAAATTTGCCTTGGGATCTCTAGAGGCTGCTAAATTGGCGTTAAGTAATGGAGGACGTGTGGCTTCGTTGCAATTTGTTCCTGCAGAAACTGAAGGGATCAGAAGGTATTGTATAGAAAGAATGGATGAAAATGACTTAGAATTCCTTAAATCGATTAAGATGCCTGAGGATTATCGGTCAAAAGTCGAACTTATCTACAAACGGAAATTGTAAAATCATAACTGGATCTACCATATTCTTATGGATAATTTATAAGGGTAAGGCAATCATCTGAGTAGCTTTATCATGTGATCGCTATTGTAATCAGAGCCTTTCCTCACCTCCCCCGATACACCGCCATCACCTCCTCCTCCGGCATATACATCTGATACAGATACTGATCGCAGGCGCGGAGCATCAGCTCGCGGTAGTGTTGCCTGCTGGCCTGGGCCCCCTCGGTATAGAGGCGCGCGGCATCGCCGTAGCAGCCGTTGTCGGCGTAACAGGCGGCCAGCATCAGCGGGAGGGCGGGGTTGTCGGCGCCCAGCTCGGCGCGGATAGCCTCGGTGCCGGAACGGAGCGCGGCATCGGCGGAGTCGGCCAGACGGTGGAACATGGCGCCGGTGCCGTGCAGCTTGTTCTTCGTGTCGGTCAGGGTCCAGGTATAGATCACCTCCGGCGGAAGCTCTGCGTTATGCCATTCCAGCGAGGTATCGGCCGTCTCCTGACGGAAGATCTCCTCTCCCAGATAGTTCTTCACCGACACTATATAGCTGCCGGCCGAGGGGGAGCGAAGCCAGCGGAAGCGGACCGGGCCGGAGGGGATGGCGGTGGAGCGGGGTGCGAGGATAATCATATCGTTCTCGCCGGTGATGAGCGTGGCGATCTTTTCGGCCTTGCCGAGAGGATCGTCGATGCCGGTACGTTCGGCAATCTCACGGTTTGCCTCGCTGGCGATTTTCTTTTTGATCTTCTTCTTCCCCTTGGTCACAACGTTGGATGAATCGTCCAGACGTGTGGCTCCGGCCTGGCTGCTGCGGTTGTTCCGGTCGGCGCCGCTGGCCGCAGCCAGGGTGCGCACCGTGTTTGCCACGGCGCTGTTCTCGCCGGTGCCGGCGCGTTTGATCGCATCGGCCACTCGCACCTTCCCCGCCTTGCTGTACTTTATCACCTTGCCGTTGACCGATAGCTGCACGGTCCCTCCACGGGGAAGCGTAAGCTCGTCTCTGGGCTCAAGCTGCTGGCCGATGGATGCCTTCTGGGAGCTTTTCCCGGACTTCACGGTCACCTCACCGGTATAAAAAAGTACCCGGACGGTCGTGTTCTGGGCAGATGCGGAGACGCCCGCCAACAGGGCGATGAGCAGAGGGAGTAGAAGTCTGGAACGCATAGGACATCGATAATCTATAGAGTCACACACGGGGGCAAAGTTAGCGAAGGGGGGTAGGGGAAGCAAAGCGCCGGGGAAATCGGATGTATCATTGCCGCCGGCTTGACTCTCTGCGGGGGATTCCGTATATCGGAGCCGGCCAGATCGCAACATCCCGCCTCGTCCCTTCACACACTCCGCAGACCCAGGCGGCGCCCTGTGGAGGCCCCCTCCAGGCCCGGCCTCCCGGCCGGACATGATGCGGTAGTTCGTTTTGTTCGCGTATATTCCCACCCCCTGCGAGAAGGGGGATGAGGTTGTCCGAATAACGATTCCTCCGGTCTTCCACTATCAGTGTTGCACGAGAGTACAGATTCAACGAGCGAATCATGCTTTTCGCTGCTTTCGCATGCCGAAGAGCTGATCGATGCCGGGCGCGTGCGCGAAGCACGGCGCCTGCTCGCCCAGTTCATTGAGCGGAAGCCGCTGGACGGACGGATGCTGCCGGCCGTGGCCGCGCTGTATATGCGCGTGGGAAAACCGGAGCAGGCGGTGCTTGCCATGCAGCAGGCGATACACCAGCTCGGCGACCAGCCCGACCTGCTGAATACCTTCGGACTGCTGCTGGCCTCGCTTGGGCGTGAACGGGAGAGCCGTGAGAAGTTCGAGGCCGCGCTCCGTCTGGATTCCACCAACCCTGAAGCTCTCCGCAATCTCGCCTTTACGCTCCACCGGGCCGGGGAGCGGGCGGAGGCGTATGTGATGCTGGTGCGCTGTTTTCATTCCACTCCGCTCTCGGCGGAACTCCGGCTGATCTGCGGAGCCTTGATGGAACTGGATGGGCATCTGAATGAGGCCGCCTCCTGTTACCGCGATGTGATAGAGCTGAGCAGCGTCTGCGATCAGGTGCGGCTTGCCTCGCAACGCCTGTTCGCACTTGGCACCGAACGCCCCGAAATCGCATTCGAAGATGTCATGGAACGCCTGGAACGCGAGGGGGGATTTGCGATTTTCGATTGACGGTTCGAGGAGGGGGAGAGATTTTCGATTTGCGATTTTAGATTTTCGATTGCAGGGGAGGGATTTTCAATTGGGGGGGAGGAATTTCTGATTGGAGGAGTTGGGGATTTTCGATTTGCGATTTTAGATTTTCGATTGGGGAGAGAGGG
>JBMDXA010000098.1:0-1607 GCA_048594725.1 Candidatus Kapaibacteriota bacterium | reverse complement strand
GGGGAGCGCGTGGTGAAGGTGAACGTGAGCGAGCTTGCCAACGGGACGTACTACTATCAGTTGCGTGCTGGTGGTCAGATGCTGAGCCGTACGATGACGGTGACGAAGTAACCTTTCATCGGTGATGATGGTGGGGCGGCTCGCAGCAATGCGGGCCGCCCCTTTTTTTTAGACTCCCGGGAGGGGAAATCGGGATAGCAGGAACTAATTTTCATAATCGGGGCAGTCTGTGTGATCTTTTGTTGCAATCATTCGTCATTATACATGGCCCCTCGTCTACACACTGGTGTAGCTATCAGGCAGCAGGGTAGATCTCCCCGCTCGGTACATGGCTGTTTCACCCTCCGACACGGGACAGCCTATGGGATGTTGATCTGCCTGGTGCCGATATAGCAGGGGGCCCCAAGCATGTTGCTTGGGGAGATATATTCAAGATCTCTTTCAAGGAGCCCACGTCGCATGAGACGTTTTTACACCCCTTGGCTCGTGGCACTTGCGTTGTTCTGCTTGCAGGCAACCACTGCCGTGAGTCAGATGAATTACTACTTCATGGAGAGCACGGGGGAGCCGATGGCAATCGGAACTCCGACGATCCTGACCCAGGGAACCGGGCCAGGAACCTCGCGGCAGAACTATATGTATTACAACATCGCTCTGCCGTTTCAGTTTCGGTTCAATGGAACCGATTACGGACAGATTTCGGTAAGCACCAACGGTGTTGTCTATCTCGGCACCGCTACATCGTATGATGCCGGCAACTCCCTTCGCGGCGGACAGGCTCCCCTGCTTGCCCCGTTCTGGGATGCTCTCCGCCCCGGTGGCGGCGGTCAGGGATGCCTTTCGCCGCTGACCCAGTTCGGAGTGAGCGGAACGGCTCCGAATCGCGTGTTCGTGGTGGATTTCAAAGATTATTCTCTCGGTTCGTATCGTTACTACAGGACTCTGGAGGGGCTTACCTTCCAGGTTCGTATGTATGAGGGATCGAACAAGATCGAGTTCTGGTATGGTCGTATGAGCAGCTGCGGACAGTGCCCCGGGTACGAGCAGTGCTTCGCCACCAGCGCATCGATCGGTATCGCTGCCAACTCCTCCAACTTCATCAGCGTCAGCATCCAGGGTGGGCAGGCAGGCAGCAGCAATACCACAGCCAACGATAATGTGGATATCAACGGCGGCGTTATCAAGCCGGGTACCGTCTTCACGTTTGCCGAGTGCAGCCCGGTTATCACCGGCCGCATCGGTGATGGCAATGGTGGCACCCCGAACGCTGCCAACGGTGATACCTTCTTCACGGGTACCAACACCCAGATCGGCACCAGCACCGACTTCAAGCCGCTTGCGGTTGCGATGGCCGCTGTTGCCTGCCAGTCGAACTACTCGATGACGATCAGCGGTCCGGCCGCTTCGGACTACTACTTCAACAACACCCCCGGCCTGCAGACCATCAGCGGTTCGCTTGCCGGTGGTGTGATCCAGATCCCTGCGATCACCTTCCGCCCGACGGCAACCGGCACGCGCAATGCCACGCTGACGGTGACCGTGGCAAACACCACGCGCACCTACAACCTGGCCGCGTACGCTCCGTTCGTCAGCTACACCGGACATAT
>JBMDXA010000097.1:0-15114 GCA_048594725.1 Candidatus Kapaibacteriota bacterium | reverse complement strand
AATCCAAAATCGCAAATCGAAAATCCCCTACTCCAGCTTCCGGTACATGCGATGATAATAGATGAGAGGATCGGCCGCATCCGGGAGGGAGGCCGCGTGCACCACCCGGCCGAACATCAGCATATGGGTTCCCACCAGCAGCGTCTGGTCCAGCACGCAGTCCAGCACCGCCAGCACCCCCGTCAGCATCGGCAGGCCGCTCGGGCTGAAGGTAACCTCCAGTTCCCGGTATTTCTCCGGCCCCGTGGTTGAGTTCGCGAACCGGTTGGAAAGCTCCTCCTGATCGGCCGAGAGGATATGCACGGCGAAATGTTCCGAGCGTGCGATCATCTCGGACATGGGGCTTGCGGTATTGATCGCGACCATGACGATAGGGGGCTCGAGCGATATGGAGGAGAAGGCCGAGACGGTGATCCCGTACTGTTCCCCGTTGTCCTCGCCGGTCACCACCGTCACCCCGCTGGCGAACTGCCGCAATGCCTGGCGCAGTTCCTCCGGAGATGCCGACGGCATATCGCGACGCTTCTGGAAATCGATCTGGTGCATGATCGCCGAATATACGCAATCTTCTCCGGCATGCGGCCGGAAGTGCCGCGCCGGATGCGAAGAGTTCCGGCCGGGCGGCTTCCGGGGTACATGGCGGAGGGGCCGGTCGCCGGGCTTCCTGTTGTGCGCATCGGCCGATTCGGTTACTTTGGGGCCCCGGCATACCCCGGCACTCCGGCGTCGCCTGCGATACCCCGTTCCGCTTTCGCCGTTGCGATGGTTCCGCCTCAACAAACAGTCTCGTTTATGAAACCTCTGCTCCTGCTCATTACAGTGATTTGGCTGCTCGGCATGCCGCTTTCCGCACAGGAACCCGAATCCCGGCGCCGTATCGATCATGGCGAACGCGCACGTCCGAGCATGGAGGAGGAGCGGAAGGAGAACCTTCTGCCGATCCTCATCAGCTCCCCGATCAGCGACGAGTTCGGTCTGTTCCTGAACCGCAATATGATCGAGGAAAGCTCCACGCTGCCGCAGAACGAATCCTCCATCGCCATCAATCCGCTCGCCCCGAACGTGCTGATCTCATCGGCCGTGGATGGGCGCAACGGCGCCATCGTCTATATCTCCACCAACGGCGGCCTCTCCTGGACCAACCGGAACCTCGGCGTGGTGCATCCGAACTGGCAGACCGGCAACGATCCCTCCGTGGCGTTCGACTACCAGGGGAACGGGTATATGATGTACGGGGCGTTCCCGCGCGCGGTGGACGGGAATTTCACCGGGGAATCCGGCGTGTATCTGGCAAAGACCACCGACAACGGCGTTACCTGGCAGCCGCATATCGTGGTGATAGAGCACGTGGGGGCGATGACGCTCGATTCGGCGTTCGAGGACAAATATTATGTGGAGATCGACAACTCGGCGGCCTCGCCGTACCGGGGAAATCTCTATACCCCCTGGAAGCGGGTTACCGACCGCGATAGCGCCACCCAGATCGTCTTCACCCGTTCGGTCGATGGCGGCCTTACCTGGTCGGAGCCGATTCCGGTAAGCCCCCGCAAGCCGGGCACCAGCAAGGATACCACCTTCGGGCAGAGCTTCCCGCTCTCCACCACCGGCCCCGACGGCGCCGTCTATGTGGTGTGGAACGACGGCCCGATCCGTTCGCTCGGGTTCGCCCGGTCCACCGATGGCGGCCGCACCTTCTCGGCCCCAAGCTATCCGGTGCAGGGCTATCCCACGCTCGGCACGGCGCGGCAGCTCGGCGAGGATGTCTATCATGTGCTGAAGGGAACCTTCCGCGCCGAGACCTATCCCACCATGATGGCCGATAATTCGGGCTCCCCGCGCCGCGGATGGCTCTATCTGGCCTGGGCCGCCGGAACCAATCCGGACGTCTATTTCATCCGCTCGGCCGAGGGCGGCGCTACCTGGACCCAGCCGAAGGTGATCCATTCCGATCCGAGGAACGACCAGTGGTGGCCCTGGCTGAGCGTGGACGAGGCCACCGGCGATATCGCCGTGATGTATTCGGACAGCCGGAACGATCCGGAGAATATCCTGATCGATACCTACGTGAGCTACAGTTCCGACGGGGGCGATACCTGGATCGACCGCCGCGCCACCGATGCGATGAGCGATTTCCGGCGCAACCCCTATGTGGGAGGGATCTTCGCCGGCGATTACAGCGGCAATGCCTTCCTGAACGGCAAGGTATATCCGTCGTTCCTCGATACCCGTGGCGATAACGATGTCTATACGGCGATTGTGCATATCCGGCAGCCCTATCCGGTGGAGGATCTGGTGGTGCGGGGACGTTTCAACGATCTTACCGAGGCGCTTCTCTCCTGGCGCAATCCGCCGATGGAGACCGTGTTCGGCCTGCCGGTAGCCGATTACAAGCTGGAGATTACCCGCGACGGCGCCCCGATAGCGCTTCTGCCGGCCGGTACCACCTCCTACAGCGATCCCGGCCGCTCGCTCGGCGGGGTCTACGCCTATCAGGTCCGCGTGGTGGTGGGGGCCGATAGCAGCGTGGCGCGGAACGTGATCTACACGCCGGGGGATGCGCTCCTGCCGGCCCGTCCGGTGGTGACGGAGCTTCGCGATTACAAGGCGGAGGTGGAGCTTGTGACGCGCATACCGGCCCTGCGCGCCGATTCCGCCACCCCGCTCGGCAACCTGCAGGGCTACAGGCTCTATCGCGACGGCGAGCTGGTGGCCGAGCGCCCCCTGAACGCCTCCGATACCGGCCGCACCATCACGATAGCCGATATCCCGCCGGGGCGCGGATACTACCGCTATTCCATCAGCATCTTCGATGCCGGTGCCCCCGCGGCCGAGAGCTTCCGTTCCGATACGATCATCGCCTATGCGGGGCCGCTGACCCCCTACACCGAGAGTTTCGACGGGACCGATCCCCGGTTTCTGCTGAGCGGCACCTGGGGGGAGACCTCGGCGCTGGCGCTGAGCGCTCCGGAATCGATGACCGATTCTCCCACCGGGAACTATCAGCCGAACCGCGTTACCGCCATGCAGATCTATCCTGTCTCGGCCTCCGCTGCCATCGAGCTGCGTTTTGCCCATATCGCTATCGTGGACAAGGGGGATTCGGCGTTCGTGGAGGCCAGCTTCGACCATGGCGCCACCTGGAGCCTGCTGCGCAATTACAACACCGCCAGCGATCCCGCCTGGGGCGATCAGAAGGCCGATGCCGGCGACTGGCGCCAGGAGGTTGTCAACATCAACCATCCTTCTCCCGGTCCGGCAAGCACCGTCGTGATCCGCTTCCGGCTTCGCACCAGCGGCGTTACCAATCTGGACGGCTGGTATGTGGACGATATCTCCTTCGGCGGCCCGGCGGGGGTGAGCAGGGGAGGGAGTGCGGCGTTCGCATCACGGGCCTACCCGAACCCGGCGCACGAGGCGGCCATCATCGAATACACCCTGCCGTCGGCGGCGCCGGTCGGTATCCGGGTGTTCGATGTGATGGGGCGCGAGGTGGCGCTGCTGCACGACGAGCCGCGCGAGGCCGGGCGCCATGCCGTCACCTTCGATGGCTCGGCCCTGCCGAACGGGGTCTACATCTACGAGATCACCGCCGGAGCGCTCTCGGAGCGGGGAAGGATCGTGCTGGCACATTAGGATTTTTGATTTTCGATTGACGATTTTCGATTGAGGGCGGGGACGGGAGTGGTGCTGCCATTTCCGTCCCCTTCCTGCTGCCATGTCCCGAGGGGCTCTGGGACAAACTTCGCGACAACGAAGCCGCTCCGATCCCGCGTCAATCAACAATCGTCAATCGTAAATCCTGCTACCCTCCTCCCATTCGCCGTCAATCGTCAATCGTAAATCCTGCTACCGCCGCTTCCATCCCGCGTCAATCGTACATCGTAGATCCCGATCACTCACTGTTACACCGGATGGCCCCTATTCCGGCCCCATCCGGGGGCTTGCAACCGGCATGTTTCTGCATGGCATAGTATATTTGCTCCCCTTCACGGATTACCCGAACATTACTTATCCAATACAAGGTGAGCATGAACATAGTAGTCTGTATAAGCCAGACTCCGGATACCGCGACCAAGATCAACGTCGGCCCGGATGGGAAGAACATCGACCCCAAGGGGGTGAAATTCGTCCTGAACCCCTACGACGAGTTCGCGATCGAGGAAGGGCTCCGTCAGCGCCAGGCCAACGGCGGCGAGGTTACGCTGCTGTGCGTCGGGGGCGAGAGCGCCAAGGAAGCGGTCCGGCTCGGCCTTGCCATGGGAGCCGAGAAGGCTATCCTCATCAAGGATGACGCCCGTGCGGATTCCTTTGCGGTGGCCTCCGAACTGGCCGGGGCGATCAAGGGAATCTCCCCGGATCTCGTCCTGCTCGGCCGCCAGTCGGTCGATTATGATTCGGCACAGGTGGGCCCGATGCTCGCCGAACTGCTGGATCTGCCGCTGGTCTCCTTCGTCACCAAGCTCGATATCACCGGCACCGGCGTGCGTGCCGAGCGCGATATCGAGGGGGGGAAGGAAGTGGTCGAGGCATCGCTTCCCTGCATCATCACCGCCCAGAAGGGGCTCAACGAACCGCGCTATCCGAAGCTGCCGGATATCATGAAGGCCAAGTCGAAGCCGATCGAGGAGCGCGCCGCAACCGCAGCAGCGCCCCGCACCGAGACGCTCGAGATGCGCCCGCCGGAATCCAAGGGGAGCGGCAAGTTCCTGGAGTTCTCCCCGGAGAACGTCAAGGAGCTCGTCCGCATGCTCCATGAAGAAGCCAAGGTGATCTGATCACTCCCTCTCCCATGCTCCCGCAGATCCTCCCCCGGGCGATGCCCTGGACGATGTGCGGGAGAGGCCGAACCATACGGCCGGTGAACGATTCAACCAACAGATTCCTAACAGCATGAAGATTCTCGCATATATAGAACAGCGCGGCGGCGAGCTGAAGAAGAACGCCTTCGAAACCGTCACCGCCGCCCGCAATCTGGCGGCGCAGACCGGCGGCAGCGTCGTGGCCCTGCTGGTTGGCGACAAGGTCGCGCAGCTTGCCGACAAGCTCTCTCCCTACGGTGCCACCAGCATCGTCACGGTGGAGGACTCCCGCCTGGCGCAGCATGCCAGCGGCGCGGTTGCCACCGCCATCGCCTCGGTTGCCGGCGCCGAAGGGGCCGATGTGGTTCTGATGAGCCATACCGCCTACGGCAAGGATATCGCCCCCCGCGTGGCGGTGAAGCTCCAGGCCGGCTACGCCCCCGATGCGGTGGTGCTGAAGGCCGACGGCGGCAGCGTTACCGCCACCCGCCCGGTGTACGCCGGCAAGGCGCGTGTCGATGTCAAGATCACCACGCCGGTGAAGGTGATCTCGCTCCGCCCGAACGTCTTCACCGCCTCGGCAGCCGATGCCGGCGCGCCGAACGTGCGCTCTGCGCAGGTCGATTTCAGCGAAAAAGATTTCGCCGCCAGGGTCGTCGAGACCAAGGTCAACACCGGCAAGCGCGATGTGGCGGAGGCCGATATCGTGATCTCCGGGGGACGCGGGCTGAAGGGGCCGGAGAACTTCCATCTGGTGGAAGAGCTGGCCGATGTGCTCGGTGCCGCCGTAGGCGCCTCCCGTGCCGTGGTGGATGCCGGCTGGCGCCCGCACGGCGAGCAGGTGGGGCAGACCGGCAAGACCGTCTCGCCGTCGCTGTATATCGCCTGCGGGGTTTCCGGCGCGGTGCAGCATCTGGCGGGGATGTCCAGCTCTAAGTATATTGTTGCCATCAACAAGGACAAGGACGCCCCGATCTTCTCGATTGCCGATTACGGCATCATCGGTGATGCCTTCGACGTACTTCCGGTGTTGACGAAGGAAGTGAAAGCCCTCCTCGGCAAGTAACCTCCCATTGCCCGGCACTGTTTTTGAACTGCATGGAATGAAACATTCCGCCGGTGAACAACGTGTGCCTGGGTCACCGTTCATGTTAAGCGTAGGGAGTTAGGGTGTGGATAAAGTTCAGATGGAGATAATCGGGCTGACTGCCAGCCCGCAAAGCAGCGGGTCGTATGCTCTGATCCTCCAGGAGACGGGCGGTATGCGCCGGTTATCGATCCTGATTGGCGCCGAAGTGGCGCAGTCGATCGCGCTCGAACTGGAGCAGATCAAGCCGCCGCGTCCGGTGACGCACGATCTGCTGAAGAACGTGATCGAGGCGCTCGGGGCCAATCTTCTGGAGGTGACCATCAGCGAGCTTCGCGACAGCACCTTCTACGCTACGCTGACGCTGGATGCTACGCCGGCCGAGATCGATGCGCGCCCCTCCGATGCAATCGCCCTCGCGATCCGCTGGGGTGCCCCGATCTACGTTTCGGAGTCGGTGATGCGTGAGGCCGGTGTCATGGCGCAGGAGGAAGAGGCCGAAGAGGAAGAGGACGATATGCTGGAACAGGAGATGGAGCCGGCCGAGCCGGAACGCCCCAAGACGCTTCGCGAAGTACTTCAGACGAAGCTTGATGAGGCGGTAAAGAGCGAGGATTACGAGCGTGCCGCTCAGATCCGCGATGAGATCGAACGGCTCGGTTGATACTCCGGCCTCCTGGTTCGGGATGCAACTACCGGTAAAACGCGGGCTTTCAGTGAAAAGCCCGCGTTTTCCTTTCCAGCCCCCCGCTTCAGGCCGCTCCGCGGTACGGGCATTGCGGGGATTGCCGGGTTATGATTCACGATTTACGATTTTGGATTTTCGATTAGGGAGAGAGTCCGTGGCCGGTAGTCCGTTGCCGTTGTACCGTAAGCACATATGTCCGGAAATTTCATTCCTGACGACTACTGACAGCGGGCTATAGCCCGCGAACGGACCACGAACCTTGCTTCCGTGCCCGCAGGCCAGCCCTGGTTCCTGCCAAACACTAAGATCTAAGTACTACTAACTATCTAGGTATCTCCATGATGCACGACATTTTTGCCACGTCGATGGGTGGCAGCTACGAGACCCGCGCCGGCGATGAGCTGATAGAGCGCGGAAGCTGGAACTATCGCGGCTACGGCAATGCCGAGATAGCCATGGATGCCGATGGCGAACTGGTACGGTCGCAGGATCGCTACTCCATCAGACTGCACAGCGTGGAGCGCCAGGTGGATGATATCACCCTTACCACCTGGAACGACCAGGACACCGCGCGCAAGCTGGTGATACGCGCCGTCGTGGCCGGCCACGATATCAACGTGAGCGTTTCGGATGGGGATGATGATGTGAAGGAAGGGAATATCTCCGTTCCCGACGAGACCATCTACGATGGCCCTTCTCCGCTCTGGATAGTGCATCTGATGATGGTCTCGATGGTGCCGGAGGATCGCATCATCACCACCCCGTTCGTCCGCTTCGGCCTGAGCGCCGACGACGTTCGTGGAGGATTCTACCAGGTGGAGCGGACCGGAGCCCTTGTCTCCTTTACGGCGCTCGATACCGACGGCAGCAGCCAGGGACGCGTCGAAATCGATCTGGCCGACGACGGCGTTCCGATGGTCATCCGCGACGGCGATTTCCGCACGGAAATCATTCGTATCCCGCAGGTGGCAGGATTGTAATTGTAGAAGAAAGAGCAATCCAGTAACCCTATCCGGCAATTAATCCGCACGCGACCAATGCCCAGCTACGATTTCGACGTGATTGTCATCGGAGGAGGTTCCGCCGGCCTTACCGCCAGCGGCCTGGCCGCCGCCCTCGGCGCAAAAACCGCGCTTATCGAGCGTGACCGTACCGGCGGCGAGTGCACCTGGTCCGGTTGCGTCCCGTCGAAGGCGCTCCTGAAAGCCGCCCGCGTGGCCCATACCATCCGCACCGCGGCGCATTACGGGCTGCCGGCAATCGAGCCGGCGATCGACTTCGCGCAGGTGATGGAGACGATGCGCGCCACCCGCCAGCAGATCTACGACGATGCCGATTCCCCGGAGCAGATCGGCTCCAGAAACGTGGAGCTGATAGAATCGGATGCAACGTTCATCGACCCCCATACGGTCAGGCTGGGGGAGCCGTCCGGGCGAACGCTCACTTCGCGCTATTTCATCATCTGTACCGGCAGCTCCCCGGCGGTGCCGCGTATCCCCGGCTTTTCCGCCGATCAGATCCTCACCAACAGCAATCTCTTCGAGCTTGAAACCCTTCCGGCCTCGCTGCTGGTGGTGGGGGCCGGGCCTATCGGCGTGGAGATGGCGCAGGCGTTCTGCCGGCTCGGAAGCCGGGTGACCGTGGTGGATATCGGATCGGAGATACTCCCGAACGACGAGCCGGAAAGCTCCCTGCATGTGCGCCGTGTGCTGGAGTCCGAAGGGGTGCGATTTCATCTGGGAAGCTCGGTGGATTCGGCCCGGCAGGATGAGAAGGGATGGTATGCGCAGATCAATTCCGGCGAGAGCTGGAGCAGCGTCAGGTTCGATCGTCTGCTGGCGGCCGTGGGACGGAAGCCGAATGTGGAGGGATTGGGACTGGAGGCCGCAGGGGTCGCCTACGATGAAAAGGGGATCACCATCAACCATTCCTGCCAGACCAGCGCGCCGCATATCTATGCCTGCGGCGATGTCACCGACGGGCTCCGCTTCACCCATGTGGCGGAGGATATGGCGAAGACCGCCGTGATGCGGCTGCTGCTGAAGATCCCCTCCACCTACGAGCGCAAGAGCGTTCCCTGGGTCACCTTCACCGATCCGGAAGCGTCGCATCTCGGCAAGACCGCCGAGGAGCTGCGCCAGGAGAAGATCCGGTTCGAAACCATCCGCTTCCCGTACGAGAAGATCGATCGTGCCGTCACCGATCGCACCGAGGGGGGCTTTGTGATGCTCCATATCTCCCCGGTGGGAGGGAAGCTCTACGGTGCGCATATCGTGGGGGAACGGGCCGGCGAGATGATCAACGAGTTCGCTCTGGCGATGCATCACGGCCTGACGCTGCGCGATATCTCCAGCACCGTGCACGCCTATCCCACCTATCTGCTGGGCGCCCGCCGCGCGGCCGACCAGTGGTACGTACGCCAGGGCTCGCCGAAGCTGGTGGAAATGCTGAAGCTCCTGTTCGGCTATCGCGGCCGCCTGCCGAAAAATCTCGGTACCGACGAGATCGTGTAGCGGGGGATTGATTCTTCCGGCGTTATGACGAACTGCGCACATGAGGAGAGCCTGTTATGCGCGACATTCCCCGAATGGCGATCGGCTCGCCTGCATATCATGAGCGGGCCCGGCTTTCCGATTCCACCGTGCAGATCGTGCGGCGTGATATCGCCACCGGCGAGGCGGTTGAGATCAGCAACGTTCTAACCCCTCCATAGAACCCGCCGGAAATAATGATGCCGTGCCCTGATAGAGTTCTATGCGGGGCGCGGCATTCCATTGCCGGAAAAGATCACCCTGGGGGTGCCGTTGCTCTTGGATAACCGCATCAACGCTCCACCATCATCCCGTCCCCGGCTCAGCAGCAGCATGCTCCTCCGCCTTTTCGTTTACCTCTATGGTATAGGGTATTTTTCCCCTCCATGCCATTCCTACACCGCCCGGATTTCCGTAGTTTGCACCCCTTGCCGGGCTATCAGGATCAGCAGCATCCTCGCCCGGCAGCGATGCAGTTGCCGACCAGATATTCCATACAACTACAAGCATATGGCGAAGAAGACCCCGGCCAGGGGAACCAGGAAAGGGCCCGTAATCGACGAGATGGAGCTTGATCTCCCTCCGTTTCCGGGGTTCGACAAGGCCGGTTTCACGTTCCTGAAGGAGCTGAAGGCCAACAACAACCGGGAGTGGTTCACCGAGCGAAAGGAGATCTACGAAGCCCACCTGCTGGAGCCGATGCGGCTGCTGCTGGGGGAGCTTCGCGGGCGGTTCCGGGATGAGGAGCTGAACTTCTCTCCCGATCCCAAACGGGGCATCTTCCGTATCTATCGCGACACCCGTTTCAGCAAGGACAAGACCCCCTATAAAACCCATCTCGGCGCGGCGATACCCTATGCCGGCGAGGCCAGGGAGGGGGTGGGAAATTATATCCATATCGAGCCGGGAGGCTGCTTCTACGGCGGCGGCGCATACTTCATGGATGGCCCCGGCCTGCGGCGGCTCCGGCTGGCGATTGCCGGGGATACCGATCGCGTGCGCGCCATCATCGGCCGTCTTCAGGAGGAGGTGGGGCCGGTGGAAGGGAACAGACTGAAGCGCCCGCCCGCCGGATTCGGCAAGGATCACCCGGCGCTGGACCTGCTCCTGTACACCCAGATGTGGGCCTCGTCGAACTTCCCCGACAAGCTCGCCACCTCACGCGAACTTGTCGACTGGATCGTCATTAAAACGCGCGAGACGGCCGATTTCAACGCTTTTCTCTACGAGGCGATCCGGGGAGATGATCCCCGGCAGGGGTAGGCCGGGGCACGCTTCCGCCCTCCCCGCCCGGCGCGCACAACAGCAACGATCCAGAGATTTTCCACGAGTATAGACCCAATGAATGAGAATAACCTCACCAGCCGGGGGGTGGCCTCGGCCGACCGGATAACCTCCACCGAAGTGGAGGTGGATGCCGCCCTTCGCCCGGCCGCGTTCGCCGAGTTCGTCGGGCAGCCGAAGGTGGTGGAGAACCTCCATGTGTTCATCACCGCCGCCCGCAAGAGGGGCGAATCGCTCGACCATGTCCTGCTGACCGGTCCTCCGGGTCTGGGGAAGACGACCCTGAGCTATATCATCGCCCGGGAGATGAACGCCTCCATCAAGACCACCTCCGGCCCGGTGCTGGAGAAGCCGGGAGATCTTGCCGGCCTGCTGACCAGTCTGAACGAGGGGGATGTGCTCTTCATCGACGAGATTCACCGGCTCAGCCCGGTGGTGGAGGAATACCTCTACTCGGCGATGGAGGATTTCAAGATCGATATCATGATCGATTCCGGTCCCAGCGCCCGCTCGGTGCAGATCAACCTGAAGAGCTTCACGCTGGTGGGGGCCACCACGCGCCAGGGGCTCCTTACCGCCCCGCTCCGGAGCCGATTCGGCATCATCCATCGCCTGGAGTACTACAACGCCCGGGAGCTGTTCCATGTGATTATGCGCTCGGCCGAGATCCTCGGCATCCCGATGGATGACGAGGGGGCCGTGGAGATAGCCCGCAGGGCACGCGGTACCCCCCGTATCGCCAACCGCCTGCTCCGCCGTACCCGTGATTTCGCCGATGTGAAGGGGGATGGCACCGTCACCAGGGAGATCGCCCAGATGGCGCTGGCGGCTCTGGAGGTGGATGAAAACGGCTTCGATGATATGGACAAGCGTATCCTTCTTGCGGTGATCCAGAAGTTCAATGGAGGCCCCGTGGGACTCAATACGCTTGCGATCGCCGTGGGAGAGGAGGCCGGAACCGTGGAGGAGGTGTATGAGCCCTATCTGATCCAGGAGGGATTTCTGCAGCGTACCCCCCGTGGCCGCGAGGTGACGCCGCACGCCTACCGGCATTTCGGTATAGAGCGGCGTCCCGATGGAGAACAGCAGTCATTGCTGTAGAGTCCGGCAAGGATACAACCGGAAGCCGCCAAAACAGAACCGCCGGGAACGCTCCATGCGTCTCCCGGCGGTCTCGTTTCGGATAGGATTTTCTGTAGGATTTCCTCACCGGAAATCAACAATCCTCCATCGAAAATCCTCTCACTCCCGTATCACCACCGGCCGGCCGTTCTTATAGGCCTCGTTGACGATAATCAGCGGCGAGTGATACTGGGCCCAGGGGATGGTGCCATCCAGCGCCACCCGCTGCGCCACGATGGCGTTGGTGCCGGGGAGATTGGTTGTCCACGGGGTGGCAACCTGGGGCGTGCCGAGCGAATCGGCGGGGGGCGGGGGGAGGCGCCGCGAGGCCACCACCACCAGGCCGCCGGTCTCATCCAGCGTGGCGGATGCGTCGGTTTCGGGGTCGGGGGAGTTGAATACCGGCAGGGGACGTTCCCCGTCGCCCCAGATCTGGTCGCCATCGCTGGCGATCCGCTGCACATAGATATCGTGGTTGCCGGAGGAGCTGTCTACCGCCTCGAAGATCAGATAGGCGCCGCCGGTGATGTCCGGCAGCAGTTGCGGCCGTGTTGCCATCTCCTCGCGCAGCCCTATCAGCTTCGATTTCTTGCCGCCGTTCCAGATCGGCCGGCCGGCCGAATCGAGCCGCTGCATGCCGATCACATTCGCCAAGGTCTTCCCCCGTTCCGGCTTGAACGACACCTCGAACGCCACGATCACCCCGGAGGAGTCGCGTACCATCGTGGGCAGATGCTCGCGGGCCTTGACGTTGGAGCTTACCACCGGCGGGTTGTTCTCATCGATCCATTCGCGGGTGCCGTAGCGGCTTATCCGCTGCGCGAAGACATCGATATCCCCGCCGCGTTCTCCTCCCACATATTCCAGCTCGTAGGCCACGAACACCCCTTCGTTGCCATCGGCCACGGCAGTGGCGTTCCGTTCCAGATGGCGGCTGCCGGCCACCAGCGCCGGCTCGTTGGAATCCTTCCAGCCGATCATGCCGTTCAGGTCGATATGCTGCGCCAGGATATCGCTGGAGGAGAGGGAGTCGCGCTGCGCGCTCGATTCCAGCACGGCGATAGCCCCGCCGCGTCCATCGGTCACCGCCGCGCTGAGCCGTTCGCGCCGCTTGGAATTTGCCACCCAGACCCCGTTGCTCCACATGAGAGCCCCGTTGCGGGCCACCCGTACCGCCGCGATATCCACGTCGGCATCGGGGCCGGGGCCGTAATGCACCTCGTAGAACACCATCAGGGTTCCATCGGAGAGCTCCACGATCTGCGGGTTCTGCTCCACGAACTTCGACTGGGCTATCACGGTGGTATGCCCCAGGGAGTCGCCCCAGAGGTCGTTGCCGTCGCGGTTGATCCGCCGCATCAGGATATCGCGGTCGCCGCGATGTGCCGAGTCGTTATGCTCCACGGTATAGATCATGAAGAACCCGGCCTCGCGATCCGGCAGCACCACCGGCGCCAGTTCCTTGAAGCTCTGGGTGCTGATCGCCCTGGGGCGGAGCGGATCACCGCTCAGCAACCCGTCGCCGAAGAAGCTGATGCCATAGATATCGTAATCGCCCCGGTATTCTCCGGTGGTGATCTGGGATGGATAGATGACGGTATAGCGGGAGATCTGGGCCTGGAGCGGGCGCGGCAGCAGCGCGGCACACGCCGCAATGAGCACGAGCGCCAGAATTCCCCTCGTGGAGGCGGTTCTACGCTTCGGTCGCATTGGAACAGGATGTGTTATATGCATGAAAGAAACGGTCTCGAAATGGCACGTACGCCATAAGATATTGGAAAGTTCGGAGAATCGGACAGGGCAGGGCCGGAGCGCGGCCCGTCATTTCTACAAAACATCCGTTCCGGCCTTGGGTTTGCTCTCGCAGTTCAAGGTCTACATTCTGTAAAGGCTCGCAGATACGGCGATATGCCGTAGTTTTGCGGCGATCCGTACAAGCGTAACCTGAGCATCAATAACCAGCAGTATTTTCCATGAAGCAGTACAGTCTCAACGATAGTTCCATCCTCCGTCTGGTGCAGATAGCGCTCGCCGAGGATATCGGCAGCGGCGACCTGACCAGCGAGGCCCTGATCGATCCCGATGCGAACGGGCACGCAACCCTGCTTGCAAAGTCCGACGGGGTGATTGCCGGCACGGTGATCGCCGGGCTGGTTTTCGGCCAGGTGGACCGCACTACCACGTGCGACTGGCAGGTGCAGGAGGGGGCCTCGGTAACCGCCGGGACGATCCTGGCGCATCTGCACGGCACCGTCCGGGGTCTGCTCGGGGCCGAGCGCACCGCGCTCAATTTCCTGCAGCGGATGTCCGGGGTGGCTACCCTTACACGCCGCTATGTGGATGCCGTCACCGGAACCGGCGCCACGATCCTCGATACCCGCAAGACCATCCCCGGCTGGCGCGAGCTGGACAAGTATGCGGTGGCGATGGGAGGGGGAACCAATCATCGCATGGGACTGTACGATATGGTGATGATAAAGGACAACCATATCGCCGCGCACGGCAGCATTGCCGGGGCGGTGGCGGTGGTGCGGGAGCGCCTGAAGGAGTGGGGACAGGAGGAGGTGAAGATCGAAGTGGAGACCAAGACGCTGGAAGAGGTGAGCGAGGCGGTGAGCTGCGAGGGGGTTGGGCGGATCATGTTCGATAACTTCTCCCCGAGCCTCATGCGCGAGGCGGTGATTCTGGTGGGGGACCGGTGCGATACCGAGGCCTCCGGCGGCATCAATCTCTCCACCGTGCGCGAGATGGCCGAAACCGGCATCCGCTACATCAGTGTGGGGGCGCTCACCCATTCGGCCTCGGCGCTCGATATCTCCATGGAGCTGGTGGCGGCAGCGTAACCGATTTTCGATTGGCACCTCTATATTCCAGTGGACCCCAGTAGGCACTCCCGGAAGAACCCCACGCAAAGCCGCGAAGGCGCAAAGAAGATGTCTTTCTTTGCGCCTTCGCGCCTTTGCGTGATGCATCTGGCATGGGTGGGGCTACCAGGTAATATCAGTTCCGCATATCATCAATACAGGAGATATTGCAATGGACATCATACGAAACGGTTCACGGCCATCCGGGAAGGGGCCGGAGGAGTATTTCACCGGGGCCGTGCGGATCGATCCTCTCTTCCAGGCGCCCGGCCCTGCGCGTGCGGCTGGCGCCTGCGTCACCTTCGAGCCCGGTGCCCGCACCGCATGGCATACCCATCCGCTCGGCCAGACCCTCATCGTCACCTCCGGATGCGGCTGGGCACAGCGCGAGGGAGAGCCGAAAGAGGAGATACGGCCGGGGGATGTGATCTGGTTCCCGCCGGGGGAGAAGCACTGGCACGGCGCAACCGCTACAACCGCCATGAGCCATATCGCCGTTCAGGAACAGGAGAATGGCAGGACAGTCGACTGGATGGAGCAGGTGGACGAGGAGCAGTACCAGGGCAGGTGAGAGGATTTTCGATGTGCGATTGTGGATTGGCGATTATATACCTGATAGACCCAACCATGCCAGATGCATCACGCAAAGGCGGGCAGGCGCCAAAAAAACGGGTTTGTTTTGGCCATAGCGCCCTTTCGGGGGGTTGTTCTGTAACTTTGCACACACGGTAGCTGGGGG
>JBMDXA010000096.1:0-4159 GCA_048594725.1 Candidatus Kapaibacteriota bacterium | reverse complement strand
ATAACCAATGCCTTCTCGCGCCCATAACCAATGCCTTCCCGCGCCCATAACCAATGCCTTCCCGCGCCCATAACCAATGCCTTCCCGCGCCCATAACCAATGCCTTCCCGCACGTATGGCCCCCGGAGGGGGCACCCATCTGTAGTTCGAGTCTGCCAGATAATGCTTCCGGAAGCTCCGGAGGAGCGGCCCATTCTCCCAGCGATTCAGAGGAAAAAGCCACATCCGCTCCAGACTACCAGAGATAGTGATCCCCTTCGGTCTCCGGCGCGGCCATCTTCGGCAACTCCTTTCCCGCCGCCAGAATCTCATCCGCTCCCTGCAGAAACCGGCGGGTAAACAGCTCTATCACATTCCGGGCCTTGCCCTTGCGGAGAAGACTATGCAGATGCTTGCGAACCGTGGCATGAGAGATAAAAAGCTGTGCGGCGATCTGCTTGAAGGTCAGGCCATAGAGGCGTAGAATCAGCACCTGCCCCTCGCGATCGGTCAAATTCATTTCAGATTTAATTTGGTATATACTCCAATTGAATATCGCAGCGCCCGAGTGATGATAGAAGTACCGAGACTTCAAGCTGGTAAATATGAAAACGAAGAATGGATTCAGTATCTCGATGGTCCTCAGTGTCTGCATTGAAATTGGGGTTGCCCCGCTCCTACGGAATAGCAATAGACTGGCGAGAGCAGGTTCGCCATAGGAATGATAATCATAGCAATAGGGAACCTGATACTCCTGAAGAGATATATTCAAGCGTTGCATCTCTTCCAGAAGCATCCTTGACCCTCCCAACTCCAATATCCCGTCCCTGTCTTTCATCACATTTGAATTGGGGCGATTAAATATTCTGGTGGTTTCATTTCCAGTATACACGAGTTGATTAACACTCATTAGCCAGGTAAACTTGTTTATAGCATCAACATCTCTAGCAATATTTACACGCACTCCTATCCGATCCACATCCCCCAGCAATAGTCTCAGCGCCTCCCGGAACTCCAATAACCACTCCACTACATCCCCCCCAACCGGCAGGCTATTCAGAAACCGCATAACGCGCGGCGGCACCAGCAGACCGGTATCATGCGGGACCGCGGCCGGCGGGTGTCCTGTATGGTTTTTCCTCGTTCTCATTGGTATCGGCTGAATGTAGATGGCTGGCAGGAGGAGGCGCGCAAGATCGGCAAAAAACGGAAGCCGTGACGGCCGCAAGGATCAAGGTCGAAACCTTCCGGCCGCCACGGTCCATTCACAGGAGAGCGGTACCGTTGCATCGGCCCGCCACGCCACCACACGGGACGGGCTCATCCCTACGGGGGCCGCTCCCCTGGTGTCCAGATTCCACCCCGGCTATTTTTCCGGGAACGGCGGCGCGGCCGGGGCTCCGGTAGAGAGCCCGCCGGGCCGCGTGTCCAGCCGCCGCATCCGGAGAGGGAGGCTCCGGCACGATCAAGAAACGGCGCGGAGCAAAGCGCCGGCAGACTCCGCAACAACTCAAGCCGGGGCTCCGCGCCGTTCGGCCCTGGCACAGCTTCCGCCAACATCGCAGGTGCCACGGGCATCTCGGGGACGGCGGCAAATATGGCCGGCCGCGGGGGCGCGGCAGTAGTACCCAAAGTGATACTTCGGGAGCACCACGGCGCCGGCCGGCCGCAGTGGAACGCTCCCCGGCCGAAACGTATATTCCGGAACGCCGTGCAGCCCGTCTTACGGCATTCCGTAGGAGAACCCGTTGCCGGAAAGGCCGGCACGCAGCATTCAGCATCACAGGAGATACTACCAGATGGCACAACCGGAGACAAGCAGAAGAAGAGAGCCGTTGATGGCGGAGAAGGAACGCCTCTATATCGGTATCGGCGATTCGGTGCTGGCGCTGGACCCCGCCACCGGCGAGGAACTGTGGCGCACGAAGCTGAAGAAGATGTCCTCGTTCGTCTCGGTGTCGTTTATTCACGGCAGGGTGTTCGCATCGGCGGCGGGAGAGGTGTTCTGCCTCCATCCGGTTACCGGCGAGGTGCTCTGGCATAATCAGCTCAAGGGGCTCGGGCTCGGCTATGTGACGTTCGCCGGGCATGGGGCCGGGCCCGACAACACCGCGGCAATCGTCTCGCAGATCGCGAACGATGCCGCCGCCTCCAGCTGATAGGGCGGCAGGGTACCGGGAGGAGTGAAACGAAAACGGGCACGCCCGGCAGCAGTTGGCCGGCACGTGCCCACGTACGGAGCGGGAGCCCATCTCTCGCGATATCCGCGCAATGATCCGCTCGTTACAGCACCCCCACCGTATCCTCGTAGAGGAAGAACTTCACGACCTTTCCATCGCGCAGCGTCCAGATCATCGACCACCGGTTTTCGGTGAGCTGGCGGCTGGCACGCACCCGGCGTAGTTCGCCGCCATTTACCATCACGCTGTCGCCATTGATGATATACTCGCGCGGGATGATCTCCGGCTCGGGGCGCACCATATCGAGCAGGCGCGCAAAACATTTCGCCACGCCGATACGCCCGTTGAACCGTCCCGCATAGGGGATCACCGGGGGGCCGCCGGGCCAGTTGATCTTCACGTTCCACTGAACGGCGGCGTCCATCACGCCCAGCACCGCAGGCATATTTCCCCTGTCGAAATCGCGGTAAATATTCTCCACGATCCGCTGATTATCGTCGTATTGCTGTATCATTATTTCATGGCCTGAAAAAATAGCGCCCGAATTACCGTGGGGGATAGCGGCTAATGTACGGATTGCGCGGAATAATCCGGCTATCGCCATGCCTCATCCCGCAATAGCCGGAACAGCCCGCAGGAACCTCCCCCGCAGAGGTTTGATAACGTCTCTTCTCTGAATATTCTCAGGCGATCTGATCGGCGGGACGGAACCGGAGTGCCGACCAGGTTTCATCGATCGCGGTCTGCGCCACCGGCCGCAGCCCCAGGGCAAGCAGAGACTCCCAGCCGTGATCGCGATTGATGTCGGTATCATCGCCTGCGGCCCCTTTCGGATAGGCTATCCAGAGGAGCGCATCGTACCGTCCGCTGCCGGCTGCAACCGGGCCAAGCCGGTCGGCCTCGGCATGGTCGTGGACGAACAGAAGAACGAAATCGAAATGCCCCTGGCGATCGGTGACATCATAGAGCAGAGTTGCATCGGCCACCTCGATACGGAAGCGCTCCGGGGCATTCAGCACGAGCGCGTTCTGATGGTCCTCATATCTCAGCTTCCGGAGAATCGTATTCATGATCGTCTCCCGATATACGTTCAGTCCGCTTCCCCGCAAGATGCGGGCCTGATGGAGACGAATGTAACGCCGGATACGTTTTTTCGCCCCCGGAGCGATGCGCCGGGGAAACGATATATTCTCCGAAAAACATTACCATGCGCTACCGCAAGCCCGGCGGCGCCGCACCCGAGGAAGATTTATCGTATACTCGCCGCCGCTGGCTTATCTTCCGCGCCGGATGGTGGCCCGGCCGCCATCGCAAGCCATCCGGCCATCGCCGTTGCCGTGCGTGAACTGCGCACCGGGACTATCGCGGATACGGAAGCCGGCCTTATCAATCAAGGAACCTGATTCAACAGAGGAACCGAAACAATGCCCTACACGATCTTTCTTACAGCCCACTCCTATCTCCGCTGGATCGTATTGATTCTGGCGCTCGTGGCAGTATTCAAGGCGCTGGGCGGCTGGCTGGGGAACAGACGGTGGGAGGCATCCGATCAGAAGATCGGCGGATTCTTCGTCGGAGCGCTGGACCTTCAATTCATGGTGGGGGTAATCCTCTTCGCATTTCTCAGCCCGATCACCGAGGCCGCCTTCCAGGATTTCGGTGCCGCGATGGGCAACAGGATCACCCGGTTCTTCACCACCGAGCACACGCTCCTGATGCTGGTAAGCGTGGTGATGGCACATGTGGGCCGCGCCCGTTCCAGGCGGATAGAAGACCCGGTAAAGCGGCATAAGACGGTGGCGATCTTCTTCGGTCTCTCCCTGATCCTGATGCTGGCCGGGATTCCCTGGTCGTTCCTCTCCTATGGCCGCCCCCTGTTCCGGTAGAGGAGGGCGCTTGGACCCTGCATAAAGAATTCACGCAGAGACGCGGAGAGCGCAGAGAGGGTGCGTTTGGCGGCTATCGGTTCGCTTCCCCAAAGGTCGTCATCCCCGCGCAGG
>JBMDXA010000095.1:0-1118 GCA_048594725.1 Candidatus Kapaibacteriota bacterium | reverse complement strand
TCTTCCACGTCCAGAACCGGCGACAGGTCCTTGGAGAGCGCTTCGCAATCATTGATGTTGAAGCGGCCGTTCTCGTCCTCGGCCATGATCTGCAGCGTGCAGCCATTTTCGGGGGTGACCTTCACCCGCACCAGCGCAAAGCCCAGATCGTTGGCCACCGGCTCGACAATATTGGCGATCCGCGCCTCGAGGCCGGTTTCCTTGATGTAGCGCTTTTCGGTGGGATCGAAAGCCATTTGTGTCCAGATAACAAAAAGAGCGGGGGCCGGTCAGGGCACCCACTCTCGAATGAGAGCAATGATGTTGCCTTCATATAGACGGGCTGGCCGGGAAAGGCAAGGGAGACCCCCTGCTACTTCTCCCAGGTGAGGTTGGAGACGTCGGCTCCCGCCGCCTCCAGCAGGCCGCGTAGCTCCTTCACCATGGGATCGGGGCCGCAGAGATAGAAATTCTGCGCGAGATCGGCGACATGCCGGTTCAGAAAACCGGCATCGATCCGCTCCTGCAGCAGTCCCGATTTGGGATCGTCGGTCAGCGTCCAGAGCACCTCGAGCCCATCCATGGCCTCGAGCTCCTCGCGCAGGATGATATTCTTTTCGGTGCGATTGGAGACGATCAGGCGATTGCCGGCGATTTTTCCGCTGGCGTTGAGGTGGCGGAGAATGGCGATGAAGGGGGTGACCCCGGCCCCGCCGGCGATGAAGGTGCCCTTGCCCTTATACTGGATCGTTCCCCACACATCGCGCAGGATCAGTTGATCGCCCGCCCCCAGCGAGTAGAGCTCGTTCGTCACACCGATGTGGTCGAAATAGCTTTTGATGGTGAATTCGAGCGTGTCAGCATCGGGCAGACCGGTAAAGGTGAAGGGGCGTCTCTTGTCGCGCCAGCCGTCCCGGTCAATGCTGACCTCGGTGGCCTGGCCGGGCGAGAAGGCATAGCCGGCGGGACGTTCGAGCCGATAGTGCCGAACATTGTGGGTCACCGGAATCGTATCGAGAATTCTGACGCTGGTCTGCATGGGGCAAGTTCTCCTTCCCCATCAATTCCGGGGCCCGCCCGCCGGTTCCAGCGGCGATGCGGAAGCCGATCACAGGTTTCCTCGCAGAAACCCGGTTCCC
>JBMDXA010000094.1:0-47988 GCA_048594725.1 Candidatus Kapaibacteriota bacterium | reverse complement strand
TGTAAGGCTCTAGCGCCAGCCGCCGCCGCCCCCTCTGGAGCCCGACCCGCCACGGTTGCCGCCGCGTCCTTTCGGTCCGCCGCCGCCGAAACCGCGATTGCCGCCGCCGCCAAAGCCACGGCCACCGCCGTCGCGCGGGGTAAACCCACGGCCACCGCCACCACCTTCACGCGGGGTAAATCCGCGGCCGCCCTCGCGACGCTCGCCGCCCCCTTCTCTGGGAGTGAACCCGCGGCCGCCTCCGTCGCGCGGGGTAAATCCGCGGCCGCCGCCACCACCTTCACGGGGAGTGAATCCACGGCCGCCGCCGTCGCGGGGAGTGAATCCGCGGCCACCGCCACCACCTTCACGGGGGGTAAAGCCACGGCCACCGCCGTCGCGGGGAGTAAATCCGCGGCCGCCGCCACCTTCGCGCGGGCCTTCACGACGGAATCCGCCTTCGCGGCGCTCGCCGCCACGGTTCGGGCGCTCCTCGCGCGGGCCTTCACGGCGGAATCCGCCTTCGCGGCGCTCGCCGCCACCCTCACGATTCCAGCGGTTCTCGCGGGGAGGTCCGCCACTGCCACGATTATCGCGCGGCGCGCCACCGCCCCAGCGGTTCTCGCGTGCTCCCTCGCGTCCGCGCCGGTCGTCGAATCCACCTTCGCGGCGGGGGCGCTCGTTGCGGTCACGGTCGCCGCCACGATCGAATCCACGGCTGCCGCCACGGTCACCGCCACGATCGAACCCTCGGCTGCCGCCGCGGTCGCCGCCACGATCATCGCGGCGCGGGCCGCGTTCCGGACGGTCGCCGGAGCGTCCCGACGGCCTGGAGGGGCCACGGCCATCACCGATGGTGCGGGGCGGGGGTCTGCGGAGCGGGCGCTCGCCGGCATCCATCTCCGTCAGGTCCATCTCTTCGAAGTTCGGGCTGAGATCCATCTCCTCGGTCTCGCCGAATTCTCCTTCGAATACGGTGTTCTCTTCATCCTCATCGAACTCGTCGGAGATCTCATTGGGATCGAATCCGGCGGTAGTGGAGATGCCGAGATCGGTCGGCTTCAGGCGATCCAGCACCACCACGAACTCTCCCTTGAAGCGCTTCTGGGCGAACTTGGCGTTCAGTTCCGCCAGGGTTCCCCGGATAGTGGTCTCGAAGGGGGTGGTAAGGTTGATCGCCAGGGCGGCGCGGCGTTCCGGCATCGCATCGGAGAGGGCGGCCAGCAGGGAGCGGAGGCGGTACGGTGCCTCCAGGATCACCAGCGTGGAGTCCCGCCCGACGAGCGATTCGGCGGCATTGCGGCGCTCTTCCGGCTTGCGCGGGAGGAACCCGACGAACTCGAAGCGGTCCATCGAATAGCCGCTCGCCATCAGGCCGGTCATCACCGAGCTTACGCCCGGTATGATCTTCGGCTCCACGCCCAGCTTGCGAAGTTTCACCGAGAGGAGGCGGCCCGGATCGGCCAGCACCGGCAGGCCGGCATCGGAGATCACGGCTATCTTCTTTCCCTTGCGCACCAGCTCTATCACCTCGTCGCTCGCCTCGTTCTCGTTATGCTCGTTCATCTCGATCAGCTTCTTCGAGATGTTATAGTTGCGGAGCAGGCGGGCGGCGGTCTTGTACTCCTCGCAGACCACGATATCGGCCATCTGGAGGGTACGGAGCGCGCGGAAGGTGATATCGTCGCGGTGGCCGATCGGCACTCCCACCAGGGTGACGGTTCCGGCCATCTGCTCGGCGGAGACCCCTTCCTCCATCTCATGGACCTCGCCGATGCCGGCGATCATCTCGTCCGGGATCAGGTCATCCATATCATCGTCATCGGAGTCATCCTCCAGCCCATGCGGCGGGAAGAGCTGCGAATCGGTGTCGTTCGGTTCGGCATCCACATCCAGCTCCCCGATCTCCTCCGGATCATCGGAGTCCTCGTCCTCGTCGCCGGAATCCTCATCGGCGTCATCCTCATCCTCATCCTCATCATCGCTGCCGAACAGATCGTCCTGGTCGTCGATGTCGGAGTCATCGGCGGGGGCATCCTCCGGGGATGCGGTATCGGCGTCATCTGCGCCGGCTTCCTCTTCGAACAGGTTCACCGAGCTGGAGGCGCCGGCGGTATCATCCTGCGGGGGGAGCTGCGAATCGGTGTCGTTCGGTTCGGCATCGACATCAAGCGTCTGCTGCGGGGCCGCTCCGGCGGCCGGGGAGTGCTCCGAGGGGATATCCGCGCCGCTGCCGGGGCCGTTGCCCGGCAGAGCTTCGGGGCGGTTGCCGTCGAGCTCGTCCGAAATTGGGGTTTGATCTGCCATATCCTAGTACAGTATTCTATGCTGATAAACTGAAAGGCTCGGTTCGAGCCATGAGCCAAACCGAAACGCACGGGATTTCCGTGCTTACGAAGACGAGGGGTGGGAGGTAACGGTCACCGGGCGCCGTGCCTCCACCGTGGAGCGATACCACTCCTTCAGGAACATGATAATCACCGCCGATGCCGGGACCGCCACCAGCAGGCCGACGAAGCCGAGAAAATGGGAGAAGACGAAGAGCGAGGCGATCAGCAGCACCGGATGCAGTCCCACGCGGTCGCCGATCACCCTGGGTTCGATCAGATAGCCGTTCAACGCATGCAGCCCGAAGACCATGATGGCGGTCATCAGGATATTGTACCAGAACGAGTCGGGGGCGAACAGGAAGATGATCATCGCCACGCCGAGGTTCATGAAGATTCCGACGGTCGGGATCAGGTTGAAGATCCCGGTGAGGATACCGAGCACTACCGCATAGGGCACATTTGCGATCGACAGGAAGGCAATCGCCATGCCGCCCACCAGCGACGAGGTAAGGAGGATTCCCCGCAGATAGGAGCTGAGGATCACATCCACCTTCTTCACATAATAGATATAGCGCGGGTTGTCCTGAAGCAGCGTGCTCCGGATGAAGATCCTGATCCGCTCGAAATCCAGCAGCAGGTAGAACGAGAGGATCGGTATCAGCGCCAGGTTCACCACCCCCTCCAGGATGGTGCTGACATTCTTGATAACCTCGCCGATCTGGGCGAAGAGCCACTGCGCGAAGTGCGTCACCTGCGGCACGATGTTCTGGTCCACCAGATCCTGCGCCTGTTTCTGCGGAACGCCGTAGCTGGTGAGCCATTGCACCAGCTTGGTGCGGTCCAGCAGCGACCCGGCATCCTTCACCAGCGACTGCATGGAGTTGGAGAGGGTCTGGAACTGCTCCACCACCGTGGGGATCAGGAAGATGCCGATGGCCGCATACACCCCCAGAATGCCCAGAGCGATCATCAGGGCGGAGACCCATCGCGGCACGCTCCGTTTCTGCAGCATCACGATCAGCGGCGAGAACAGGTACGCCACGATAAAGGCGACGATGAAGGGGAAGAGCACCCCGCTCAGGTTCAGGGTAAGCCAGACCAGGAACGCCAGGATGCCGAGCTGCATCGTCCGCCGTGGCACCACGAGCTTGCGGAACGGATAGAGGAAGAAGATCAGGGCGCCGAGCGGGAACACCGGGTTGAGGAAGCTGGTGACCATCGAGGCCAGCAGCAGGGCCAGGAAGCCGAATCCCCCAACCAGCGCGAACATCTCCTGCGGCTGGATGTTGCGTTGCAGTATACGGAGCGGACGGTTGGCCCGCCGTTCGGCCGCCTTCTGGGCGCCATGTTCGGCCTCCAGCTCGCTTTCCCGCTCCAGCGGTGTTTCTTCCGGTAATGAGTCGCCGTCGCCGATCTCTGCCATAACGATTGCCGTTGGTCTGATGGATGGATGCGGGCCGCCGTGGCCGGCATCGTTTCAGTAGGGGCGGGGAGATCGTTCGCACGCGGGCGAAGCGAGAGACGATGCGAACCGCACCTCCGGAACACCACATCCGGAACGGACCGTGCATTCCTGGTGCCATGTTTTACCGGCAGGGGAGGAGAATTATGATTTTCCCGTGCTTCCGAACCCGCCGGAGCCCCGGTTGCTGGCATCGAGTTCGGCGGTTTCGATCCATTCGGCCCGTTCGTAGCGGGCTATCACCATCTGCGCTATGCGGTCGCCGCGATTGACCGTAAACGGTTCGGTTCCCAGATTTATCAGGATCACGAGAATCTCCCCCCGGTAATCTTCATCCACCGTGCCGGGGCTGTTGACCATGGAGAGCCCGTGGCGAAGCGCCAGGCCGCTTCTGGGGCGCACCTGGCACTCGTATCCTGGCGGGAGCGCGATCGCTATCCCGGTGGGGATTCCCCTGCGCTCTCCCGGCGAAAGGGTCACCGGCTCCTTCACCGCCGCGCGCAGATCGGCGCCGGCCGCCCCCCCGGTGGCATATGCCGGCAGGGGGAGATCATCGAACCCATCGCGCACGCGACTGATGGCAATCTGGGGCATGGAAGAAGACGGAGATCTATCGGTTCTGGAAGAGGGCTCGCGGGATTGCTCAGCAGTCCGTGGCTGCTGGAACGGGCCCTGCTCGTTCAGCCTGCGCCTAGGTCCCAAGAGCGACGGACAGCTGAGTACCCCGACGACGGACTGATTCTCTAATCGAAAATCTGAAATCGTCAATCGAAAATCCTACTTGAACGCATCCAGACCCGTGATATCGGCGCCGAGGATCAGCGTGTGGATATCGTGGGTTCCCTCGTAGGTCTTCACCGATTCCAGGTTGGCCGCATGGCGCATGATCGGGTATTCGTCCAGAATGCCGTTGGCGCCGTGGATATCGCGGGCCATGCGGGCGCATTCCAGCGCCATCCAGACATTGTTCCGCTTTGCCAGGGAGACCTGCTGCGGGGTCATCTTCCCTTCGTCCTTCAACCGTCCGAGGCGATAGGAGAGGAGCTGCCCCTTGGTGATCTCGTTGAGCATCCAGACGAGTTTCTCCTGGACAAGCTGGAATCCGCCGATCGGACGGTCGAACTGCACGCGCGTGGTGGCGTACTTCACCGACGACTCGTAGACCGCCATCGCCGAGCCCACCGCTCCCCAGCTGATGCCGTAACGGGCCTGGGTAAGGCAGGAGAGGGGGCCGCGGAGTCCCTTGATCTCCGGGAAGATGTGCGTTTTCGGGATCTCGCAATCCTGGAACACCAGTTCGCTGGTAACCGAAGCGCGGAGGGAGTGTTTTCCCTTCATTTCCGGAGCGCTGAATCCGGGCGTTCCCTTTTCCACCAGGAAGCCCCGGATGGCGCCGTCGAGCTTCGCCCAGACCACCGCCACATCGGCCAGCGAGCCGTTGGTGATCCACATCTTGGCGCCGTTCAGCACGTAGCCGTTCTCGGTCTCGCGTGCGTTGGTGAGCATGCCGCTCGGGTTGGAGCCGAAATCGGGCTCGGTAAGGCCGAAGCAGCCGATTGCATCGCCGCTTGCCAGGCGCGGCAGCCAATGGCGCTTCAGCTCCTCGTTGGCATACTTCCAGATCGGGTACATCACCAGCGATCCCTGCACCGAGACGCAGCTGCGGATGCCGGAATCGCCCCTTTCAAGCTCCTGGCAGATAAGGCCGTAGCAGACGGAGTTGAGCCCGGCGCCGCCATATTCCTCCGGAACCGTAGGGCCCAGCATGCCCAGCTCCCCGAATCGTTTCACGAGGTGGAGCGGGAATGTCCCCTCCCGGTTATGCTTTTCGATGATGGGGAGCACTTCCTCATCGACAAATGTGCGTACCGTATCGCGCACCATCCGCTCCTCGTCGCTCAGCAGGGAGTCGATGTCGTAGTAGTCAGGGATCGTAATAGGCATTGTTCAGGTACTAAGGTTCTGGAAGGTTCCGAACGAATCGAGCAAATATAAGGGTTGCATCGTTTATTCCGGGATAGTAGTTGGTAGCTAATGGTTAGTTCGTAGATCGCAGTCCGCCCCCTTTGGCGGTTGTCGGTAGTAGTGAGTGGCAGAGAAGGGGAAGTGAATCCAGCCCGTTCGCTCGGAGTTCCACTCCGCTTGCTTCGGTGTTCGCAGGGGGCACACAGCCGCACTCCGCGGCCATGCATCCATAGGTACGTAGAGCGGATTTCAATCGAGTTACGCCTTTTCAGAGCAGGAAGAATGGGCCGCTCCTACGGAGCTTCCGGAAAAAGGAGTGCTGGCGTTTCGGCTACAGATAGGTGCCCCCTCCGGGGGCCGCGACAGAATACCATAGTGCAATCCGCTCTGGGAAGCAGGTATCCCCTCCGGGGGCCGCGACAGAGTACCATAGTGCAATCCGCTCTGGGAAGAACCTGTGCGGGCACAGCCAGACAGTTCATGGTCGTTAGAAATCTTCTCCCCAAATCGAAAATCCAAAATCGAAAATCGAAAATCCCCTACCCTCCGAACTCCCGCAGCGCGGTTTTCATCCTGCGGTACATCTTCAGCACCCACTCCTTCTCGTCCGGAAGGGGGGCCGCCGGATGCCGCCGGAAGTCGAACGGCGCGATGATGATGCGGCGCTTCCCTGGCGGGACCAGTGCGGCCAGGGTGAACCGCTCCTCGATCCCCCGGTCGCCGATCGCCAGGCACCCTATCGAGACATCATCGCCGTGGATATAGATATCTCCTCCCATCGCCGGCAGGGAGATGGCGGAGTTGCCGATATCCTCAGTGTTGGGGTAATCCACCCGGATGGAGAGATGATAGGCGCTGTTCGGGTTCAGTTCGGTCAGATCGTAGAACCCTTCCGGCACCTGCTTATCTCCCTGGCGCCGTTTCGGCCCGTCGCCGCCGCTGGCTGCCAGCACCCGGTGCGATCCCAGCCGCGCATAGCGGCCGCTCTGGTTGGCTCCCCACACCTCCAGCATCTTTTCCCGTTTGAATGCCAGAAGCACCAGCCGTTGCGGGGGCCAGGCTATCCCGGCGCGGCGGCAGGATGGTGCATACCGCTCCCGGGCTATCTCCTCGAACAGCTCGGTCACATCGGCCACCTCGCGCGGCTCCGGCGGCAGCGGGGGGCGTTCTTTCCGCGGTGGTATGGCGGCCCCTTCGGCCTGGGGGAGCATCACCCTGCCGGCCACGAAGAGGAGAAGTCCGGTTGCGGCGGCAAGAAGGGCCAGCCGGAGCGTGCGATTGCTCATGGGAGGATGCGGATCGGCTATCCGGATATGGTATAGGGTGCAGGGGGAGTTATGGCGGGGAAGATACGATCATTGCGTTCCCATCGCCAGGCATTACGCCGGGCCGATGGATCTATAGGAGGCGCGGGAAGCCGCGAAGGGGCAACGGAACGCAACGAAAGGGGAAACGCAGAGAGAGCGATGCCGGGCCGCCGAAAAAATGCGGGTCCGTACCCTGCCAGGGTGTACGGACCCGCCGGACGATCAGGCGATTGAGCGGGTGGTCACCTGATAATTAGTGGAAGGATGCAGCCGGTTCATCACTCTATCACTACCCTGGTGCTCTTCAGCACGCCGCCGATCCTGACCCCCACCTGGTAGGTTCCGGTAGCCCATCCGTCGGTCCGTACGGGATATTCCGCCTGCCCGGCCCCGATGGCTGCCGTTTCCTGGTAGATGATCCGCCCCATCACATCGGAGATCACGATCTCGGCCGATGCCCCCGAGCGGAGATCGAACCGGAGATTGAGCGTCTGGCCGCTGGAGAGCGGGTTCGGATAGCTTATCACCGATCCCTCCGGGAAGCTGATGGTGGCCGGGGATTCCACGCCGGAGACGCCATCGTTCTGGCCGCCGTTTTCCTGGTGGGTGCGGGGATTGATATAACAGAGCTGCGTTCCCCAGGTGGCCTGGGTGGCGGCGGTAGCCGGGTTGCAGGTCTGGCCTATGATCCCCTGGGCGGTGGTCACGCAGACCCGGGTGATGGCCGCGGTTTCGAACGAGAAGGTGATCGTCAACTCGTTGCAGTTGCTGGAAAGAGTGCTGTTGGTCTTTATCAGATACATCTGCTGCGGATCGGCCGCGCCGATCAGATTGGGGCTCTGGGTATACCCGGCCACCACGAACCCGGTTGTACCGGTGGTGTTGGTGGCGGCATTGACCGACCATCCTCTATCGGCACCGTTGCCGCCGTAGGCCATGCCCACGCCGGACAGGATCAGGTTGCCGGTGCGGTAGCGCTGCAGGAAGACGTTCTCTCCGGTAAGCACGGCGCTGCCGATGCTGGTATAGCCGGTAACGATCACCTCGCGCGCGGCGGCCGTGGAGAAGGGGTTCTCCTTCAGGTCGATCGCCCCGTCGGCGGTGGCGCCGTCATTGCCGGTGAAGGTGGCGGCGACCATGGTGCAGGGGTTGGGGCTTATCTCCAGCATCAGAATCTCCTCGCTGGTGCTGGGTGCCGGACGGCTCCGGGTGATGCCGGCGATCACGAAGTTGCCGGTGCTGGTTCCCTGCTGGATCTCCACCACGGCGCGCCCCTCGTCATCCTGTGAGCCCCCGTACAGCGCCGCTCCCTGCGGTGCGGCGCCGATAGCACCGTTGGTGCCGTTGACACGCACCACGAACACATCGCGCAGTCCCACCCCTACCGGGCTTGCCGACACCCCGACGGCCACGATATCGGCCGCGGTGCCGGTGGGGCTGCTGAGAGTGGCCTCGGCCAGACCGTAGAAGATATCGGTCTGGTTGGCCCCGGCCGGATCGTAGCGGTGGTCCCAGATCAGGTTCAGGTTCTGGTCGGTCCGGAACAGATAGCCGTCGGTGTTGCCGTTGGCATCGGTGGAGCCGGCCACCACGTAATCTCCCGGAAAGGTGGTTGTGCCGTTGCCGGTGCGCGTTTCGATCAGGTTCCAGGCGATCTCATCGCGCAGCGAGCCGTAGCGGCGGGCCAGCAGCACCCCGCCGGTGCTGGTGATCTTCAGCAGAAAGGCATCGCGTCCCCGGTTGCAGGTGGTGGTGGGGCCGGTCACGCCGCAGATCACGAAGTCCCCCGCCGAGGTTTCTATCACATCGGTGGCGGAATCGAACGGGGCGATATTATAGGTGAACGACCAGAGGGTGGTGCCGTTGGCGTTGGTGCGCACCACATAGATATCCGAAGCGCTGCAGGTGGAGCTTACCGAGTACGATTCCCCCACCGCGATATATCCCCCTCCGGCAAGCTGCTTTACGCCATATCGTGCGGCTTCGCGGCAGTTCGGGCCGCCGAAGACCGACTGGAATCGTTGCGCCATAAGATCCGGGGCACTAAGGGCCAGCATCGCCAGCATGGCGATCAGAGCGGAAAGCATTCTCCGAGGTGTCCATGTACGTCTCATAAGTGGTTGCTCCTTGGCGACAGTTGATGTCGGCGTGTGTATGGATGATAGTAGCGATTGTGCCGGGGGAGCGGCGCGACCGAGCCCTGGAACTGTTGATGAAGGCTCGTATCCGTCGTGCGATCGTCGTTTGATGCGTGTCTGTTCAGAGCCGTAGCAGCTATCGGAACTCTATGGCGAATGGAGCGCGCACGGCCGCGAGGGCGCCGGGAACGAGGAGGGGAGATATCTCTCCGGATATGGGAGTGCCGGGGGAGATGGGCGCCATGAGCGTTGTTCCGGGAACGGGGGGGAGAGCATGCCTGCCGGCTCTGCGAAGTTCGGCCGGTGCGGCATCCTGTACGAGTACATCTTTGGGTACCCTCGGCAGCGGCCGGCGCCCGATCAGCACCCCATGGCTGGCTGGGCCGGTTCCTGGTAATGCGCCCTGAATCATTTTCTCACCGCAGGTTTGCTATCGGCGAACGGGGGGGATTCGGTAATTTCTCGGCTCCGGACTCCGGCGGCAGCTCCCTGCCCGGCGCCCGGGCGCATACGCAATCAGCTAACCGTTATCCATCGGGATTTCCGCATGACCGCACGCGACATCGCGAATGTCTTCTACGACATCGAGACTTTTCTGCAACTGCACGGCGAGAACGACTTCAAGAGCAGGGCGTACGGCCGTGCCGCGCGGACCCTGGAGACCAGCACGGCCGATGTTGCCGGGATGGTGCGCGCCGGGCTTCCGGTTGATATCCCCGGCATCGGCAAGGCGCTGGCATCGGAGATAGCGGAGATCGTGGAGACCGGCACCACCGCGCAGCTCGAGGAGCTTCGCACGGCCACCCCTCCGGGGCTGCTCGATATCCTCCAGATCAGAGGGCTGGGGGCCAAGAAGGTGCGCGCCATCCATCAGCAGCTCGGCGTGGAATCGCTGGTGGAGCTGGAGCGGGCGGCGATAGACGGGAAGATCGCGGAGCTGGCCGGTTTCGGGAAGAAGTCGCAGGATAATATCATCGCCGGCATCCGGGAACTGGCGAAAAACCGGTCGAAGTTCCGGATCAACATCGCAACGCAGATCGCCGCCGAACTGCTCGCTCTGCTGGAGGGGCTCCCCCCGGTGGAACGTGCATCGGCTGCCGGACGGGTGCGCCGCGGAGAGGAGGAGTTCGATTCGCTGAGCTTCGTGGCCCAGTCGGCCGCGCCCGATGCGCTGGCTGCCGGGCTGGCCGGCTCCGAACTGCTGCGCGAGGTGGAACTGGACGGCGCGCATATCACCGCGCGTACCGAGGAGGGCTATGCGGTGCTGGTGGAGATTGCGACGGCGGAGAATTTCTTCGCGGTGCTCCATCGCGCCACCGGCGCAGACGACTACGTCTCGATGATCTCCGTCCCCCTGGCCGCCCGTGGCTACGATCTGCGGGAGGACGGGCTCTATAAGGATGAACGGATGGTGGCGCTGGGCTCGGAGGAGGAACTCTTCGCGCTCGCCGGGGCGCAGTATATCCCGCCGGAACTCCGCGAGGGGACCGACGAGGTGCGCTGCGCGCTGGACGGCGAGCTGCCGGAACTGGTGAGCGCCGGGGATCTGCGCGGCATGCTCCATGTGCATTCCACCTGGAGCGATGGCCGCAGCAGCATCGCCGAGATCGCCGAGCATGTGCGCGGGCTGGGCTACGGCTATCTGCTTATCACCGATCACTCCAAGGCCGCATCGTATGCCAACGGGCTTGACGAGTTCCGCCTGGAGGCGCAGGGAAGGGAGATCGATGGGATCAACGAGCAGTACGATCCGGCGGAGTTCCGGGTGCTGAAGGGGATAGAATGCGATATCCTCACCGATGGCTCGCTCGATCTGAGCGAGGATGCGCTCGCCGCGCTGGATGCGGTGGTGATCTCCGTGCACTCGCAGTTCTCCCTGCCGATGGAGGCGCAGACCGAGCGGATCTGCCGGGCGCTGGAGAATCCTCTCTCCACCATTCTGGGGCATTCCACCGGCCGCCTGATCCTGAAACGGAACGGGTACGATGTGGACCTGCAGCAGGTGATCGCCACCGCTGCCGGGCACCGCAAATCGATAGAGCTGAACTGCAACCCGCTCCGGCTGGATCTGGCCTGGCGGATGGTGCACCATGCTACGCGCAAGGGGGTGCCTATCGCCATCAACCCCGATGCCCATTCCCTGAATGATTTCAGCAACATGCGCTACGGCGTGATGATGGCACGCAAAGGGTGGCTTACTCCGGAGATGACCCTGAACGCGCGGAGTGCGGAGGGGTTCCTGGAGTTCGTGGCGGGGACCAGAGAAGGGCGATAGCGGATTGCCCATGAGCGTGCCGCCCTGATGGCCCCCGCAGGGAGCATGCCTATAAGAATGGTTGCCGGGAAAACAGGGAAAAATATTCGGAAAAAATCTTACGTATTATCAGCTATTAACTAGTAACTCCATCGATGTCCCAACCAATTATCATCGACGGCAAGACCGTCGCCAACGCAGTCATCGAAGAGGTGCGGCAGGGAGCCGAAACGCTGATCGCCGAGCGGGGAATCAGGCCGGGGCTGGCCGTGGTCCTGGTCGGGGATGATCCCGCATCGGCCACGTATGTGCGCTCCAAGGAGAAGATGTGCGAGAACCTCGGGTTCCACTCGGTTACGCACCGCCTGCCGGCGGAAACCGCCGAGGGGGATCTTCTGGAGCTGATTGCCGCGCTGAACGCCGATCCTGCCATCCATGGCATTCTGGTGCAGAGCCCCATCCCCTCGCATATCGATTACGAGCGGGTGGTGGAGGCGATCGACTACCGGAAGGATGTGGACGGATTTCATCCGGTGAACGTCGGGCGCATGGTGATCGGCCTGCCGGCGCAGGAGTCGTGCACGCCGGCCGGGGTGCTGGAGATGCTGAAATATTACAAGATCCCCACCAGCGGCAGGCGCGTTGTGGTGATAGGCCGGAGCAATATCGTGGGGAAGCCGCTGGCAAATATGTTGATGCAGAAACGTGCCGGGGGCAACGCGATCGTAACGGTGGCGCATTCTGCCGCCGATGATCTTGCGGCCATCACCCGCCAGGCCGATATCGTGATTGCCGCCATCGGCCGGCCGCGCTATATCACCGCCGATATGGTGCGGGATGGGGCCGTGGTGATCGATGTGGGTATCAACAGGGTCGATGATGCCGGGTCGGCCAGGGGATACCGGATCGTCGGGGATGTCGATTTCGAAAACGTGGCCCCGAAATGCTCTGCCATCACGCCGGTGCCGGGAGGGGTGGGGCTTATGACGATAGCAATGCTGATGACCAACACGCTCCGCTCGGCGCGGGGAGATTTCAAATAAAGAATGACTGAAGAGACCGATTATTCGCAGTTCTTCGAAGAGGAAGAGCCGGAGCCGGAACGGCAGGGAAAAACGCGGCCGAAATTCACGATCATCCACCAGGACGATCGTATCGTCGTGTTCGATAAATCGTCCGGCGTCTCCTCCATCCGCGAGCGTTTTATTCCCGGCATTTCTCTGAAGGAGATGGCCGAGGAGAAGCTGGGGCGTCTCTGGACGGTGCACCGCATCGACAAGGATACCAGCGGCGTGATCGTTTTCGCGCGGGATGCCGAGGCGCACAAGAGCCTGAACGACCAGTTCGAGCGGCACGAGCCGGTGAAGATCTATGCGGCGGTGCTGGAAGGGGAGATACCCCAGGAGGAGATGCGGATCGATATCCCGCTGATGGTCGATCCGGCCCATCCGGGGCGGATGCGCCCCAGCGCGCGCGGCAAGGAGTCTACCACGATCCTCCGCCTGCGCGAGCGGTTCCATGGCTTCACCTATGTGGAGGCGCAGCCCCTCACCGGGCGCCAGCATCAGATCCGTGTGCACTGCAAGGCGGTGGGGCTTCCGCTGGCGGTTGATCCGTTCTACGGCAACCGGAGCGAGCTGCTTCTCTCCACGTTCAAGCGCAAGTACCGTGATTACGGGAACGAGGAGAAACCCCTTATCGCCCGTCTGACGCTCCATGCCGAGCAGCTTACGGTGATCCATCCCGGTACCGGCGAGCCTGTTACCTTCCAGGCGAAACTGCCCAAGGATATGAATGCGCTGCTGAACCAGCTTCGCAAGGTGGCGAAAATCAAAACGTAGAACATTGGCGTTTGCCGGTCTGCGATTTTGAAGAGAGGCAGAGATTTTCGATTGGGCGGATCAATCCTTTTAAGTCCGGAAGAGGAACATATTCTCTTCCGGCTTTTTATACTACACCATATCGTAGAGGGACCGTATGGGGAATGTCGTTGCATATATCGCCACCAGCGCCGATGGATATATCGCCCGCAAGGATGATAGCGTGGAGTGGCTGAACCGCTATCTGGGGCAGGGGGAGGATTACGGCTATCCGGAGTTTCTGGCGTCGGTGGGCGCCATCATCATGGGAGCGGCCAGCTACCGGAAAATGTTCGATTTCGGATGGGGAGAATATGCGAATATCCCCACGTATGTGCTCACCCGGAACGAACTTCCGATGATCGAGGGAGGGGAAAATAGCGTTCATTTCTACAGCGCCCCGGCCGCCGATCTGGTGCGGGATCTGAAATCCCGTATCGATGGGGTTATCTGGCTGTTCGGCGGAGGAGAGGTGGTGCGGAGTTTTCTTCGCGAGAACCTGGTGGAGGAGATGCGCATTTTCATCAACCCGTACCTGCTCGGCGGGGGCATCGCATTGCTGGAGGATATCGGCCGGGAGATCGATCTGGAACTGGTCGCCAGCAAAGCGTTCAGCACCGGGCTGGTGGAGCTGCATTACAGGGTGAACGGATAAGTGGCGGTTGATGGCCCGTGACTGGCCGGCGCGCCCGCTGCCGGTGGCTTATCAGGGGGATGCAATCTGCCGGTACCGCATGCCGGCTTCCGGTATTATGGGGGCCGGCAACTGGCCTTCCGGCCAATCGAAATATTCTATGCCTTTTTCCCCGACCGGTTCTTGTCGATGACCGCTATCAGAATCAGGGTGAAGCCCACCAGGCGGATGATGTAGAGAGGGGCGCTATCCTCGAACGAGCCGGGGATAAGCGCCAGCGCAAGCCGCTGCACGCCGAACAGGACGAACGCCCAGCCGAAGATCATGAAAAGCCGGTCGCGCGTGGATTTCCAGAAGCGGAAGAAAAAAAGTCCCGCCACGAAATTCCCCATCACCAGCGCTCCCGATATAAGCTGATTGATCTCGTTGTGCATCGCGTTACAGTATAGCTGGCTGTTGATTTCCGAAAAAAGAAGATTGATCCGTAGTTCCGTACCGGCCGGTGCCGTTATTATCTGGCATCCCAGATCAGCCCGTACAGGAGAAATCCTATCCCCAGCAGAGCCGGTATCGCGCGGATGATAGACAGATCGGTCTCGGGGCCGATGCTGGCGTCGACGATCAGAAGAATATTATTCAGTGCCAGCCCGGAGAAACAGAGCCCGCTCCAGAGCAGAAGGCGTACGCGGTTCTGCCGGTAGCTGCGCCACAGCAGCGCCGCGCAGGCCATACTGGTAAGGGCGCAGAGAATATAGACCACATCCGCCATCGCTTATTCCTCGTCCTTTCTGAACTTGAATGCATCCGCAAACGTCCGGATATGATCGAGCGGATTGGAGAATATCTGGTTGATGACCCGTACCCGTCGCAGTTCGTACTCGGTGGCGAGATCACGCAGCAGGCGGTCCAGCGAGGTTATGCGGGGCTGGTAGCGGTAGAGCGGGACGGGGGACCCTTCCATGACCAGGAAGCCCCGTGCCTGGAACTGGGCAAGACGATCCGCCGCCGATTCCGGGGAGATATAGAGCTCCTTGCTGATATCCTCGGCGCTCCAGCTGCGGCTATTGTTGCGTTGCAGGAACAGAAGGACTTCCAGCTGCTCTACCGAGCCTATATGCTCGGCGATAAATCCCTTGATATCGTCTGATAAACCGTCGGCCACTCCAGATCCTTATCCGTGATATATCGCTCTCGTCTATGAATGGATTCCGCCAGAAACCGCTCAATGCCGTCCCCCCTGGTTGATGCGATTGCCATGTTGAGGCAACGCTTCACCGTTCGAGAGGGCCGGCAGAAGCTCCTGCGCGGTTGAAAAAGATGTCGCCACGATAGCGGCGGCATGAAATGTCAGTGCCTTGTATGGGTTGTAGTGTATGTATAGCAAGAATAATGCCGGGGGGATCGGGGAGAGGAACGGGAGAAGCTGGAGCAGAGGAGAGACCAGGCCGGGATGAGCTCGGGATGAACCCGGTCAGCATCTCGCCGCGTATCTCCGAAGAAGGGATAACGCCCGGATGGCGTATCCGGTGGATATGCCATCACCACTACTGCAACACTCTCCGCGCGAACAGGAGCCTGTCGCGATAATAGGGTTCGCTCAGGTTGCTGAGGGTAACCCCCATCGATGTGGAGGCATGGATGAACGTACTTCCTTCCACGATGATGCCCACGTGCGATACCCCCGAGCCGGTGGTATTGAAGAAGACCAGATCGCCCGGCATCGTCCCTCCCATGCTCACCGATTCCCCCACCTGCGCCTGCTCGGCGGAGTTGCGGGGGAGCTTCTTCTCCACCGACCGGAAGACGTTGCAGACGAAGCCGGAGCAATCCACACCGGAGCGGGTGTTGCCGCCGAACTGATACGGAACCCCGATCCAGCGCTCGGCCTCGGTAAGCACCGTACGGCGGTCGTGGCCGAGCGAGGGGGAGGAACGGACACGCTCCATCGTCTCGCGGATGGCCGGATAGTTCGCCGCTGCGGTATGAGTGGAACGGGATGCCGGCAGGCATCCGTGAAGAAGGAGGGGGAGAAGGAGCAGCCCCAGCGGGTAGAGTCGTCGTATCATCATTCCAGAGCGAGGTTGAGAGACATCAGTGCAGCCGGCGGACCTGCCGGTTGCCTCTGTGACCGGCCGCCGGCCAGGGGGTTTGATGAGCCATGCCCGGAAGTTCGCCCTTGCCGGGGAGGATGCAAAGGATTTTCGATTGGCGATTTTGGATTGGCGATTATATACCTGATAGACCCAACCATGCCAGATGCATCACGCAAAGGCGCGAAGGCGCAAAGAAAGACATCTTCTTTGCGCCTTCGCGGCTTTGCGTGGGACTCTTCTGGAAGTGCCCACTCAGGGTCGCTCAAGTATATAGTTGCCTTTGGATTTTCGATCGGGGAGAAGGCGTCCGGAGTCGGGAAGAAGATAGCCCGGAAGCGTATGCGCCCAGGGCTGAAGAGCAGAAGAATGAGCAGCGCGGGATAGAGGCTCTTCTTTTCTTTGCCACTAACTATTATCCGCCAACAATGAACTCCTTAGTAATTTATCCCCCGAACGATCCCCGTTCTCCGATGCGCTCCGTCCGCTGATCCCCGGCGTGCCCGGCATCGTATCGGATACTCCGATCCCAATTGCTGACCTCTGGAATGCCTGTTTCCTCTTCGCAGCCTCTGCATATCTTCTATCGATCGACCGGTGGTGACAACAAGAAGAACCGCCCTCCGTACTACTCCAAGATGCTCTGCCTGATGAGTTTCCTGCGGGCGTTCGAGCGGGTGCGCGGCCGTGCGGAGATCACCTTCGTCAACGATGGCCCCATGCCCGACGACCGCCTGGTTATCATGGAGCGGTACGGGAAGATCGTCTCCTTTCCGGGGCTCGGCAACAGCCCTTCCTATCGCGAGACCCTGGCGCTTGCGGTGGCGCTGCCGCCTGATTCGCTCGTCTATTTCGCCGAGGATGATTATCTGTATACGCCGCAGGCGCTCGAGAAGCTGCTGGCCGCGTTCGATGAGATCCCCGCCGCCGAGTACGTCACCCTGTTCGATCATATGGACCGCTATACCCGCAGCGACGACTCGCGCCGTGGCTACAGCCGGCTGTATCTGGCCGGGGGGCTGCACTGGCGGACCGTGGAATCCACCTGCATGACGTTCGGTGCGCGCGTGCGCACGCTCCGGAGCGATGCCTGGATTCACCGGCTCGGCACCGTTCCCAAGACCCCGCGCGACCGTACGATCTGGCGCTGCACCCAGGGGGAGAAGGAGTTCTTCTGGAAGTTCCCCAAGCGTACCCTCGTCGGCCCCATCCCATCGCTCGCCACCCACATGGACCCCGAGGGCCTTGCCCCGAACGTCGACTGGGAGGAGGTGGCGCGGGAGATCCTCTAGGGATTTTCGATTGGGGGAGGAGGTCTGTGGTCAGTAGTCAGTTGTCCGTCGGGTACTGACCGGAACGATACGGTAACCGGGTGATCCCTGTACGATCATGGAGCATTTCCCTGGGCCCGCGAAGCGGACCACTTGCCTTGTTCATACTATCAAGTACCCAGGCATATGTTTTCTGAGATGCGTTGTCGCGGAGTTCGACTCCGCGACGCCTGCGAGCACTAAGCGGATTTCATATCAGTTGAGCTGCCATTGCCTTGTTGATGGCCCCCAGAGCCAACACCTATAGGGGGCCCCGGTCTGTAGAAAGACTCCCCTCATTAATGATGGAGCTCCGGAGGAACGGCCCATTCCTGGGCTGCTCGTGGCTCAATCCAATTGGAATCGCTCTAAGGCGGGTGGAATCAAACTCCGCCCGAACAGGCAGGGACACTCATAGAATGTCAGAAAAATTATCCCGAACCACGTAACTACTATCTCCATCGTGCCACACGCTCCGTTCCGGCTTCTTCCGGTTCTGCTCTTCTCTCTTCTCGGCTTCATGCGCCTTGCGGCGCAGGGGCCGGATAGCGCGGCGCTGGTACCGATGTATGGCGTCGGCGATGATGAGTTTCTGCTGAGCGCCTATCTGGCTACCTCCTCTCCGGATAGCGTGGGGGATCTCTGGAACTTCGCCCGGAGCATGGGGGTTACCACCATCCAGCCGGGGGGGAGCGTCGAGCAGCTCGATACGCTCGCCACCTCGGGCTTCCGCGATCCGGCTACCGGACGCATCATCGTTCGCGGGCTGAGCCCGATTCAGGATGCGGGCATAGGTCGCGAGCTTCGGTTCTTCCCGTTCGATTCGGTGCAGAACCCCTATTACCGGTGGAAGTTCACCCGGTTGGAGGGGGGCTCCCCGGCGTATGATCCGCTGGAGTCGGGCGATCAGGTGCGGCTCTACGATGCCGCCACCACGCGCCCCGGAGCGATGATCGCCGGTGGCATCGCCCTGGACTGGGCCCCCTGGCAGGTGAACCGCTTTCCGGAGCGTGACTACGATACCAGCGCGCAGAACTCCTCGGGCTTTGTGGATTGGTATCTGTATCGCGCGGCCGCCAACAGAAGCGCCCCCACCTTCTTCGTGGCCCTGCGGGGGCTGATGCTTCCGGAGGGGAGAAACGGCCGTGGAAGCGATGCGGTGCTGCGGGTGGAACTCTGGTATGAAGTTCCGCGGGGGAAACGTTTCGTCGATACCGGCGGACGGGCGCAGACCGCCTCGTCGAACAGGGAGTTCCTCTACAAGACGCTTCTGATACCGCGCGACAGCCTGATGCCGCTCGATGGCCGGGAGCAGTACCGGGAGTTCTCTCTGCCGGTGAACCTTCTGCACGATGAAGGGGAGACCTGGGGGCCGCTCTACGGGGGAAACGAGTCGCGGCGGATCGATCTGCGGGTCTACTGGACCGGTGTTGCGCCGCTGGCGCTTCGGAGCGTTGCGCTGCGCGATTCGATCGGGGAGCTTCTGCTCGGCAATCGTCCGGCGAGCGCCGGGTATCGTGCGGCGATGGTGGATGCGGCCCGCCGCGCTATCTATGGCCCCAGCCGTCGTGGAACGCCGCGTCCGGCGGTGATCCGGCTGATGTCCGGCATAGAGCAGCATCCCACCGAGTACGCGGGGAACGCGGCCGTGGGGGAGATCCTGCGCTCGGCGGTGCGGGAGGGATTTGCCTCGCAGCAAAGCATCCCGGTGCATACCGAGGGGGGAACCAGCGAGCCGGGCGTTCCCAGCTTCCATCATCTCACCCGCTCCGATGCGGTCTTTACCGAGATCGGCATGGCCGCGCCGATCGATACGGCCACCCGGTTCGGCGCATGGGAGAACGAGGCGTACAAGCGGCTGTTCCGGATGCCGGTGGTGCGGGTTCCCTCTATCGCGGGGCATAACGGCGGGCGCTTCCAGATACCGCTGCTGGAACCCACGCGCGAATCGATCGAAAGGGATTACGAGCCCGCGCTTCAGCTTATCCGCTTCGGGCAGTATGATCCGGTGGGGCCGGAATGGCCCTGGAATCTGGGCGGGGTCATCAATCTGGGACGGGGTGCCGAGGTGATGCGGCGCACCGGGCGCAGGATGATCGCCACGGTGTTCACCACCAGCGAGCTTCATCTCCGCCTGAAAGAGCGGGGGGAGAGGCTGGATACGATGATGAGCCATACGGTGGAGCCGGCGGAGCTGCGGGCGATGGCGAACCTCTCGCTCTGCTACGGCGCGCGCGGGATTCATTACTACTGGCTAGGGAACTATACCAATCATATGGCCCCCTCCGCCGCCGATCCCGATATCTGGACCGGGGTGAACGATTCGTGGGGCTCCAACGGGCCTCGCACAAGCGATACGGTGCTGGATCATTCCCCGCTCTTTCCTCTTACCGACAACCGCTCCACGCCGCAGTATCCGGATGGAATCCCGCGCGTCCTCATCTCCGATTTCTATGTGGGATATGGCGTCAGGACCAGGGAGGTGAAGCGGATCAACGAGTGGCTGAAGCGGATAGGACCGGCGATGACCCGGCTGCGCTGGCGCAATAGCTACAGCATGCATTACACCGTGCCGCACCCGAATATCGTCTCGGAGCGGATTCGTCCCAGAGCTCTTCCCGCCGGCGAGATCATCTCCGGCGTCCGTGCCCGCTCCCGCAGCGGCGCGGAAGATCCTCCGCATGGAACCTATGTGGAGCTCGGCTTCTTCCGGCCGCAGCCGGCCGATAGTTCCGCCAGCAGCGACCCGCTGCGCCAGACCCATCATCTCTTCGTGGTGAACCGCCGCTGCTTCGAGCGCACCGATGACATCCCGGCCGGTAGCCCGCTCGGCGCGCGGATGGATTCGCTGGCCGAGTCGCGGGTGATATCGCTTCGCTTCAATCTGAAGCAGGGGGGCGACTGGCGCTACAACATCATCCGGGTGCGGGAGATAGAGCCGGATACGGCGCGTCTGCCGCTGTCGTTCATGCCGCGAACCCCGCTGGATACCTTCATCCAGGCCGACAGTGCCGCCGAGCTGGCCCTGCGTCCCGGCGGCGGCGCGCTGCTGGAGATCACCTTCCCGATGGCCGGGCGCGATGCATCGTTGTTCGGTATTCCCGATGGTGAGTCGGCCGGGGGGAGGGATGAGAAGATGAGGTCGACCGTTGGCCGGGAGGATGAACTCCTGGCATCGGGCATGCCTCCCCGCCGGGATGGGGAGTGAGGCTCACCCTACCTCCGGCTCGTCCCGCCTTCTTCGAAGGGGAGTGATAAGCGGCTGGCGGAATACGAGAACGTCCCATCCGGAATTTCCGGGTGGGACGTTCTTGTAATAAGATAATGTGAAGCACCATCCGCTACGAGCCGGCCGAGCGGCTAACGCCGATGGTTACGCCGGGCTCTGCGAGTGCGCATGGTCATGATCGTGGGCGCAGACCTCGCAACTGGAGCAGAGGCGCATATTCACCCAGTGGGCGCTGGCGATCATCAGTCCGGCGAACGCGGCGATATAGGGATGCAGCGTCTCCATCAGTGCCGAATGCGATTCATGCCCGAAGAAGTTGAACACCAGGATCACCCCGCCGGAGATCATCATCAAAATAGGGTTCAGCTTGCGGTGAACCCGGTAGGAACTCCCCAGGCTGACCCCCGCGATCAGGATCGAGATGGCGATCATCGCCAGCTCGAAGGCTCCCTCGGCCAGAAATCCCAGGCCGAGCGTCGGCAGCGCGCTCAGCAGCAGCGGCATGGCGGCGCAATGGATGGCGCAGATCGTCGAGGCGGAGAGCCCGATGCGATCGGCGGCACGTTGAAATCTGATGGAATGTGTACGCATAGGAGGATTCACCCCGTTCATTTCCGATGATCGTCGTACTGGTTTATTTCCGGCAATCCGGACAGGTTCCGTAGAACTGAAGTGAATGGCAGATGTTTGAAAAACCGGTCGATCGCTCCACGCTCTTCTCCATGCGGTTCAGGTCGCACACATCCAGCGGGGAGGTGCTGCCGCATTCGGAGCAGACGATGATATGATGATGCTCCTTGGCACGGATGGTATAGCGCCATCCGTCCTGCAGGCGGTCCACACGGGCCACCAGGCCGCATCGTTCCAGCGTTTCGAGCGTACGGTACACCGTTACCAGGTCGATCCCGGTGCCGCTCTGCTGGAGCGTGGTGCCAAGCTCGGCGGCCGAAAGAGGCTCCTTGGAGCCGGCCAGGATCTCATACACCGCGCGCCGGGCCTGCGTTACACGCACCCCCTGCTGGCGTAATGCCCCTTCGATATCGTCGGTTCGAGTATTCACGAGGGGCAAAGCTATGGAACTTGCAAGTCATTTGCAAACCGCGAATCGTCGCGAATCGTTGTTGGCGGGGGTGGGGGTGCCTTGAACCGATCCGATGCGGTAAATCTGAAATCGTCGCGAATGATGGCGGATGTCATAGCGGTTGACCGGATCATATGTCTAAGTACCTACGGATATGTTTTCTGAGATTCTGAGGGTTGTTCGCGCGGAGTTTGACTCCGTGCGACGTAGCAGCAGCAGGGGTCACCCAGTGGAACTCCGCGACAAAACCGAAGAAGAACCTCAGAAAACTTTCTCCCAGGTACTTAAGTAAGATAATATCTATTAGGATGCCGTCGGGCTGTGGGGGAAGGGAAGGAGGGGTGGGGGCTTCGTGGTAGTTGCAGGTTGGCGATCGTTTAGTTATATTTACGCTCTTCTCTCGTAGAGTAGGCAATGATATATGCCTACGGTCACGGGAGGGGAATCCCCGGCTGCCGATACTAACAGAAACCCGTCACTTAAACCACATGGTACCCGCCTTTGCCGGCGCGGAGTGGATTGCAGACGTGCCGCACGGCAACGGCAAACCGAGTTGAGAATCAATCATGGGCGACCGAGCCCGTCCCCGGCCATGCTGCACATGGATGGGGAACCGGCAGCCCGGTGTTCGGAACTCGCGATGATTGATACAAGGCTTGGGCCCGTTCGGGCAAGACGAAGAAGCCGTTGCAATCTGGTCCTACTCGATCGTGCATTAAAGGGTATGTGTCACAACTGCTAGGAGAAATTGATGCCAGAGGAAATCTCTATCAACGAGAGCAACCTCGTAGCTAACGGCACTGCGAAGCATCGCGCAGGACGAGCCCGGAGCTCGCGCTTCGAGCGCGACAGCGACTATTCCGCAGATGAATATAATCTGTTGGCGAAGATGTATGAAGGAACGCTCGGCGAGATCACCGAACACGAGATCGTCAAGGGCCGGGTCGTTCAGATCACTGACGGCGAAGTTTCGATCGACATCGGATTTAAGTCGGAAGGGGTCCTGCCGCGCAATGAATTCAACAATATCGAAGATCTGAAGCCCGGCGACGAGATCGAGGTATATCTCGAGAAAGTAGAGGATTCCGACGGCAAGCTGATCCTCAGCCGCAAGCGTGCGGACTTCATGAGGGTCTGGGAGCGGATCATCAAGGCCTACGAGACGCAGGACGTGCTCAAGGCCAAGGTCGTTCGCCGCATCAAGGGCGGCCTGGTGGTGGATCTGCTCGGCGTGGAGGCGTTCCTCCCCGGCTCGCAGGTCGATGTCCGCCCGGTTCGCGATTTCGACGCCCTCATCAACCGTGAGATGGACGTCCGCGTGGTGAAGATCAATCACCCGAACGAAAATGTTGTGGTCTCGCACAAGGTGCTCCTGGAGGAGAACCTGGCCGGCCAGCGCGAAGAGATCCTCTCGAAGCTGGAGAAGGGCCTCGTGCTGGAAGGCGTCGTCAAGGCGATCACCGACTTCGGTGTGTTCGTCGATCTCGGCGGCGTCGACGGTCTGGTGCATATCACCGATCTGTCGTGGGGTCGTGTCAACCACCCGTCGGAGGTGGTCAAGCTCGACGAGACGATCCAGGTCGTTGTGCTCGATTTCGACGAGGAGCGTCGCCGCATCTCGCTCGGACTCAAGCAGCTCACCCCGCATCCGTGGGAAGCGATCGACGAGAAGCTGCAGGTTGGGCAGCGCCTCACCGGCAAGGTGGTGTCGCTTACCGATTACGGCGCGTTCGTCGAGCTGGAGCGCGGCATCGAGGGCCTGATCCATATCTCGGAGATGTCCTGGACGCAGCACATCAAGCACCCGTCGCAGATGGTCTCGCTGGGCCAGATGGTGGAGGTGCAGGTGCTGAACATCGACAAGGACGAGAAGAAGATCTCGCTCGGCATGAAGCAGCTGGACCCCGATCCGTGGGATGCGCTTCTTCAGAAGTACCCTGTGGGCTCGGTCCACACCGGTATCGTCCGCAACCTCGCCAACTTCGGCGTGTTCGTGGAGCTGGAGCCGGGTGTCGACGGCCTGGTGCACATCTCGGATCTGAGCTGGACGAAGAAGCTTCGCCACCCGGGCGAGATGGTCAAGAAGGGACAGGAGCTGCAGGTGCTGATCCTCGGGATCGACGCCGCCCAGCGCCGCATCTCGCTTGGTCACAAGCAGGTGACGCCGAACCCGTGGGAGGAGTTCACCGACGAGTATCGCGTGGGCTCGGAGACCGAGGGGAAGATCGTCCGCATCATCGACAAGGGAGTGGTGGTTGAGCTTCCGCACGGCGTCGACGGCTTCGTGCCGACCTCGCAGCTTGCGTTCGCTCCGGTGAAGAACATCGCCAGCTACTTCCGCGTGGGCGATAACCTTCCGCTGAAGGTCATCGAGTTCGACAAGGAAGCCAAGAAGATCGTTCTGTCGGTCGTCGAGGCTCTGAAGGCGAAGGGACAGGAAGCGCAGGAGGATTATTACCGCCTGCACCCGGTTCCGCAGTCGGCTCCGGCCGGCATGGAGACCGGCGCGATCGACGCCGAGCATGCCGCCGCTGCCGCCGAGCAGGAGGCCGCTGCCCAGGAGAATGCCTCGCAGGGGGATGCTTCGGCACAGGATGCCGAGCCTGTTGCCGCCGAAACCGGCGACAACAACTCTGGAGAGCAGAACGGCTAAGATGCGCCCGGGCTTCGATGCCCCGCATTCAGTAACGTAACACCGGACGCCCGGATCGACATCAGTCGGTTCGGGCGTTTTGGTATGGACGATAGTTGGATTGACGATTTTGGATTTACGATTGACGATTGCGGAGGAAGAGTCCAGGGGTGGGGTCGCCAATGGGGCCAGGAGCCGGAGAGCGAAGGATACGGGAGGCTCCGGCGATGGACCCCCTTTGCTGCTAACTGCCTGTTGCTCACTGCCCACTAGTATCGCTAGCTCCATTATCGCTACCTCCGCACTGCCACCCCGTCCCCGCTGAAATCTCTTCCCAAGAACGAAGCTCTACAAACCAAGCGCTTCTCTCTACTCTCTCCAGCCGCGCCCTCTGTACAGACTGCAACGTACCGTAGGGCCGATTTTCCTGAGATGATCTCCGCCGGATATCGTACTATCCGGTTTTTCGGGGCGGGCGGGAGCGGTTGGCCGACGCTTGCAGCTTTCGTATACTTGGCGCTATCGCCGCGGACGCCTTCGTTCGCCGGGATCGTACCTTTTAGCAGGTGTTGTGATGCTAACGGAATTCGGAACGATATTCATCTTCTTTCTGCTCGGGGTCATCTTCGTGGCCGGGGGGCTGGTGACCAACTGGCTGCTGCGTCCGGCGCGTCCCACCCGCGAGAAGCTGATGATCTACGAGTGCGGCGAGGATGCCGGCGGATCGGCTCATATCCGGTTCAATATCCGCTTCTATGTCATCGCGCTCGCGTTCCTTCTGTTCGATCTGGAATTCGTGATGCTCTTTCCCTGGGCAACGGTCTTTCGTGATCTCGGCGCACCGGCGTTCTGGCTGGGGAGCTTCTTTATCGGGGTGCTGCTGGTGGGGGATATCTACCTCTGGAAAAAAGGTGACCTGGACTGGGTTGCCCCGAAGCCCGTACGGCCCACCCTGGAAACCCTTATCACGCATGAGAAACCACGGCTCCGCCCGGCGCGGAAGTGAGTTTCGATTCGCGCTTCTGGATGTTCGATTGATGAGCATGGCGAGCAGCCGGATTTCGGAATCGCGCGATCCGGACCCCGGCCTCTTCCATCGTCTGCGAGGATAACAGCAACATGGGTCTTCTCAACAAGCTCGACAGCGTCGAGTCGTTCGAATCGGGAAATTTCGTGCTCAGTTCGGTGGAGTCGCTGCTGAACTGGGGGCGCCTCAGTTCGATCTGGCAGATGGGATTCGGACTGGCCTGCTGCGCCATCGAGTTCATGGCCGCCAATGCGTCCAATTTCGATATGATGCGCTTCGGCGTCATCCCGCGCCCCAGCCCGCGCCATTCCGATGTCATCATCATCTCCGGCACCGTCACGCTGAAGATGGCTACCCGCGTAAAGCGGCTGTACGAGCAGATGCCCGACCCCAAATACGTGATCTCGATGGGAAGCTGCGCCAACTGCGGCGGACCCTACTGGGAACATGGATATCATGTGCTGAAAGGGGTGGACCGCGTGATCCCGGTGGATGTCTACGTTCCGGGCTGCCCTCCCCGTCCGGAGGCGCTGCTGGAGGGACTTATCCGCCTGCGCGACAAGGTGCGGCATCAGAGCCTCAGCAAGGGATAATGAGCAGTGAGTAGTTAATAGATAATAGATAATAGAATAGTGGCGGTAGTATACAGTAGCTCGTAGAATAGATAGTGATAGTGGCTGGTAGATAAAATAGTTGATAGATAAAAATAGCTGGTAGATACTGGCGGGTAATGGTGTGGAGGTTCTCATCCCGCTATCTGGCACCTGCGGCGGCTGCGGGCGGCGGACTACCAAGGGTCATCTGTCATCTGCATTTCACGTTCTTCTCCTCCTTATGCAGCCTATCTCGATCGAAGATATCCATACCGATCTGAAGGATACATTCTCCGATATGATCGGCGAACTGCGCCGCGAGCCGGCGGCTACCGGCACGCCGTATATCATCGTGGGACGGGAGTGGATTCGCGATATCTGCCTGTATCTCCGCGATGAGCCCCGGTATCTGATGAACAACCTCAACCTTCTCTCCTGCGTCGATTACCGGGCGATGAAGGGGGAGGAATATCAGGGCCGGCTCGGCGTGGTGTATCATCTGTCATCGCTTCGGAGCGATGGCGGTTCTTGGAAGACGCTTCATGGCTGCGCGCTCCGTTCCTACGTGCCGGCCGATGATCCTCATATCCCATCGGTGGCACGAGTATGGCGTTCTGCCGACTGGCATGAGCGCGAAGGCTACGATCTGCTCGGCATTGTCTTCGACGAGCATCCCGATCTGCGCCGTATCCTCCTGCCCGACGACTGGGAGGGACATCCGCTCCGGAAGGATTACAAGGCCCCGGATTATTATAACGGCATGAAAGTGCCGTACTGATTTACGATTTCAGATTGACGATTTGGGGAGATGGGAGGTACGATTTTCGATTTGCGATTTTAGATTTTCGATTGGGGGAGGGGGGAGGTACGATTTTCGATTTGCGATTTTAGATTTTCGATTGGGGGAGGGGGGAGGTACGATTTTCGATTGACGATTTGGGGATGTACGATTTTCGATTGTCGATTGACTATTGGAAGCGAGGGGGGGGAGTTGGATTCGTAGTCTGTCTAATTTTCATTCGCGAAGATTTCAGATGGTTCGATACGATCGCCGCATGCGACGTATCACTCCCGGCCATCAAGATTCGCGCAGATTAGCGGTTACAGTGTGAAACGCCCTGATGAAACGGCTGGTAGGAGGGGCGGACTGGTCTATCTTTGGCGCCTGTCGTGAAAGGTGCCTTGGTGGCGGACAACGTGGAGTGGGGCCTCTGGAAGTACCGGTGAGCCCGTAATTTCAGATAACCGAACCTGGTGTAGAGTTTTGACACAGCAACAAGGGAAGAATCCCGCCCGCGCGTTTCTGATGATGGCGCTGTTCAATATGGTGGCGGCGATCGCCTTCATCATCTTCTATTTCCTGTACCGCAATTCCGGCGGCGAGGATAGCTATTATCTGCTGGTAGCCGGGGCAATCAGCGGATCGGCGGCGATTGCGCTGGTCGTTGTCTACAACACATTCAAGAAGAAGTTCTGAGGGGGACGGCATCCGTCACCGGAAGCCGCCGGGGAGGGAGGTATGGTCGCCGCAATGGGGACCGTACTGACGCGGCCACCCCTGGAGACTTCGGGACTGCAAGGACGGGAGCGCACTGCATATGAACGACGTGCTCGATCCACTATCGGCAACCAGAGCAACCGAACCGCAGGTTGACAGAATCCGTGCAGGGCGCACGCTCCGTACCGAGGAGATGACGCTCAACATGGGGCCACAGCATCCCTCCACACACGGCGTGTTCCGGGTGGAGCTGGTGCTGGACGGCGAACTCGTGATCGATGTCATCCCCCACCTCGGCTATCTCCACCGCTGTTTCGAGAAGCATGCCGAGGCCATGACCTACCCGCAGGTGATCCCCTATTGCGACCGGATGGACTACCTGGGGGCGATGAACAACGACTGGGGCTTCGCCTTGGCGGTGGAGCAACTGATGGGGGTGAAGGTCTCCGAGAAGGTGGAATATATCCGCGTGATCGTCGGAGAACTGAACCGCATCGCCTCTCATCTGGTCGGCGGCATCGGCACCTACGGGCTCGATGTGGGCGCATTCACCCCCTTCCTCTACTGCTTCCGCGATCGCGAGCTGATCCTGAACATCTTCGAGCGCCTCTGCGGCGCGCGCCTGCTGTACAACTACATCTGGGTGGGAGGGCTCTCGCACGACGTGTATCCCGCATTCCTGGATGATGTCGATGCGGTCTGCCGCCAGCTCTGGCAGACCATCGGGGAATTGAACCGCCTCCTCACCGGCAACAAGATCTTTACCACGCGTACCATGGGCGTAGGTGTTCTCCCGGCCGATGTCGCCGTCAACTACGGCGTCACCGGGCCGATGATCCGTGCCTGCGGTATGAAATGGGATCTCCGCCGCGACGACAATTATTCCATCTACGAGCGCTTCGATTTCGACATACCCGTCGGACTGGGGCAGGACGGCGCTGTGGCCGGCGACTGCTACAACCGCTACTGGGTGCGCATGCGGGAGATAGAGGAATCGCTGAAGATTCTCCAGCAGGCGACCCGCGATTGCCGCGCCACTCCATCGCTGCTGCATGGCGACGTGCAGAAGGATGTGCCGAAACGGGTGAAGCCTCCCGCCGGAGAAATTTACAGCCGCACGGAAACCTCGAAAGGGGAGCTGGGATTCTACATCATCTCCGAGGGGGGGACAAACCCCTACCGGGTGAAGGTGCGCCCCCCATGCTTCGTCAACCTGAGCGTACTGCCGGATATCGCGCGCGGCTATTACGTCGCCGATCTTATCGCCATCATGGGCTCCATCGATTTCGTGATGGGGGAAGTGGATCGATGAGATTTTCGATTTCCGATGCTGGATTTTCGATTGGGGAGAAGAAGTCCGGAGTCCCGGAGTCCGGGGTCTGGAGCTGGGGAGAGCAGACAGAGCAACGATCGTTCGAACGCGGCCTTCGCTCTGTGCTGCTATCGTCCCCATGACGGCCACGGATTACTGATAACAGCGGGCGAAGCCCGCGAACGGACTGCCGGGCAATCCCTGCTACGAACTACAGCCGCCGCGGGCGGCGGACTACGAACTCCGATCTACTAATCAAGCCCTCTCTCATGCAATCCTTCCTCATCGGGATATTCGGCGATACGATGGTGCCGTACCTGCTGATGGCGGTGCTGCCGCTGGTCTTCATCCTCCTGTTCGCGCTGGTGGCGATCCTGGGCGAGCTGAAGGTCTCGGCGTTCATGCAGCATCGGGTCGGGCCGATGGAGGCGGGGCCGTACGGCATCTTGCAGCCGCTGGCCGATATCATCAAGCTGATGCAGAAGGAGGCGCTCCGACCTTCCGGTGCCGACCGGTGGCTGTACCAGATCGCCCCGTTCCTTGTGTTCATCGGTTCGTTCGCCGCCTTTGCGGTGGTGCCGTTCAGCCCGTTCTATATCGCCGCCGATCTCGACGTGGGCGTGTTCTATCTGATAGCGGTGAGCGCTCTTGTGGTGATCGGCATCTTCATGGCCGGCTGGGCATCCAACAACAAGTATACGCTCTTCGGCGGCGTGCGCTCGGTGGCGCAGATCATCAGCTACGAGATCCCGGCGGGGTTTGTGATACTGGGTGTGGTGATGATGGCCGGCACCCTCTCGATGCAGGGGATCATCGAACAGCAGGGGGGAGGGTTCTGGAACTGGTATCTGTTCGGCGGACCCAAGGAGATGGCCGTTATCAGCCCGCTTACCGGAGCGCCGGTGCAGGTGGGGGGCACATGGCTCAGCATCATCCTTCTGCCGCTGATGGCGCTTGCCGCGCTCGTCTACTACGTCTGCGGTCTGGCCGAGACCAACCGGGTTCCGTTCGATCTTCCCGAGGCGGAGTCCGAGCTGGTCTCCGGGTACAACACCGAGTACAGCTCGATGAAGTACGCCATCTTCTATCTGGCCGAATACGCCAACATGTTCGTGGTCTGCGCGGTGGCGGTTACGCTCTTCCTGGGCGGCTGGCTCTCGCCGTTTCCCCGGTTCGTGGTGGAATATCTCGGCGTTGGCAGCAGGCTCTGGATCGGGATCGAGGGGCTGTTCTGGTTCGTGGTGAAATCGTTCGCCCTGGTGCTGGCGCAGATCCTTCTGCGCTGGACGCTGCCGCGCCTGCGGGTGGACCAGTTGATGCATCTCTGCTGGAAGGTATTCCTGCCGGTGGGGTTTGCGATGGTGCTGATCGTGGGCGCCTGGATCACTTTCGTGGCGCCGCCGCTGCCGCCGAAGGCGCCGGCAGTACAGGAGGCTCCGGCCGCCGATTCCACGGTCTCGCTTCCGGGCGTTCCCGATTCCGCTGCCGGAGCAACGGCGAAGTAGCCGATGACGATCGTTCACAGACATAGATAACCGAGAGCATTATCATGAGTGTGCTTTCCGACATATGGGATGGTGTACGTACCACGCTGGCCGGGCTGAAGGTGACGGTTCCCTATATCTGGCAGAAACCGGTCACCACGATGTATCCGCATCAGCGGCTGGAGCTGCCGGAGCGCACCCGCAACCGCCTGTATGTGAACATGGACGATTGCATCGGCTGCGATCAGTGCGCGCGCGCCTGCCCGGTGAATTGCATCAGCATCGAGACCGCCAAGGCCGTTGAAGGGGATTCCCCCGGAGTTACCTCCAACGGCAAGAAGAAGGCGCTCTGGGTTACCCGCTTCGATATCGATATCGCCAAGTGCTGCTACTGCGGGCTCTGCGTCTTCCCCTGCCCCACCGAATGCATCAAGATGACCGATGTGTTCGAGTTCGCCGAGCAGGAGCGGAATAATCTGATCTATAATTATATCACCCTCTCACCGGACGAGGTGCGGGAGAAGATCGCGAAGGCGGATGAGGCGGAGGCCGCGCTTGCCGCAAGGAAGGCCGCCGCCAAGGCAGCAGCCGAGAAAGCGGCGGCCGAAAAGGCGGCCGCGGAGAAAGCCGCAGCAGAGCAGCTTGCGAACTCCGGAGCGCCGGAAACTCCTCCGGTCCCGGCGGCTTCCGCACCGGCCATTCCCCCCGGCACCGATCCCGGGAAGGCCGCGAAGATCGCGGAGATCCAGGCGAAGATGGCCGCCGCCAAGGCGAAGCGTGAAGGAGAGGGAGGCGCACCCGTGCCCTCTCCGTCCCAGCCCGGCGCTCCTGCCGTTCCTCCCGGCACCGATGATGAGAAGGCTGCGAGGATCGCGGAGATCCAGGCGAAGATGGCGGCCGCGAAAGCAAAACGTGAGGCCGAATCCGGAAGCCCCGATGCCGGCGCGTCCGCATCGCCGGCAGCCGCTCCGTCCCAGCCCGGCGCTCCTGCCGTTCCTCTCGGCACCGATGCAGAGAAGGCGGTGAAGATCGCGGAGATCCAGGCGAAGATGGCGGCGGCAAAAGCAAAACGTGAGGCCGAGAGCGGTGCCGCCGCTTCCGCGCCGTCGCCGGGCCCATCGCAGACACCGGTGCCGGTTCCGCCCGCCACCGATGCCGAGAAGGCTGCGAAGATCGCGGAGCTTCAGGCGAAGATGGCCGCCGCGAAGGCAAGACGGGAGAGCGGCGAGTCCGCGGGGAATTCCGAGTCCGGAGTCTAGCAGCCCGGGAACCGGAGGCGGAAGAGCGGGACAGGAATGCGATGCTCGTATCGTTTCCCTTTTCTGCCCGCTACTAACTATGAACTACTATCTACGAACTCCGTGTACGACATCATCTTCTATACCTTTGCGGCGATCTGCCTTCTCTCGGGTGGGGCGGTGGTGTTCGCTCGGAACATTGCGCATGCGGCGTTCGCTCTGGTCTTCACCTTCTTCGGTGTGGCCGGCCTGTATGTGATGCTGGGAGCAGATTTCGTGGGAGTAACCCAGCTGCTGATCTATGTGGGGGGCATTCTGGTGCTGGTCCTGTTCGGCATGATGCTCACCGCGAATATCGACCGGCTGCGCGAGGAGAGGGGGGGCACCGGGCGCTCGCTGGCAGGAGTGATAGCCGCAACCGCCGTGGGGGCCATGCTCCTGACGATCATCTGGGGGGTGCCGCAGTGGCGGAAGGCCGTCCCGCGCGAGCTGGAGGAGGGGGCCGCCACCACCTCCACGCTGGGCATGCTCTTCATGGGGGATTATGCCCTTCTGTTCATCGCAAGCGCCATCGCCATTCTGGTGGCGCTTGTGGGCGCGGCCATGATAGCGCGATCGGATAAGATCTCCCCGGAGGAAGGGGCCGGAAGAATGTAGGATGATGGACCCGGCCGAAGCGATAGGGCCGCACCAGGCTCCCGCCGTCTGGCGAATATGAACCACGGATTACCGGAGAAGGCGATGAACGGATTTCCTCTTGCGATCGGACTGTGCGCTCTGCTGGCCTCGGCTGCGGCCCTCGCCGGATGCGGGGAGGCTACCGCCGGCGCCGATCTGGCGAAGATCGAGGGGAAGGTGACCGACCGGAATTCCGGTGCCCCGATCGCCGGTGCCATCGTTACCACACTCCCGGATGTCCGCGCGGTGCGGACCGATGCCAGGGGCGTCTATGTGCTGGTGGCACTTCCGCCGGACCAGTATACCGTGGTCGCCAGGAAGCCCGGATACAGCAACGGGAGCGCCGATGCGCTGGGGCTTCCGGGCAAGACGACCATTGCCGATCTGCAGCTGGATTCCGGGTTCGTCACACGCGGGGCCGGAACCGCGCTCCGCTACGATGGCGCCGACGACCATGTGAGCGTGCCGGCATCCGGGAGCTTCGATCTCAGCGCGGGGAGCTTTACGATCGAGGCGTGGGTGAACCCGGCGCGGGCCGCCAGCGGCGGCAGCATATGGAATATCATTCTGAACAAGAGCCATAGCAATGCCGATCTGGACTACCTTCTCGGCATCGATGCCGAGGGACGGTTCGCGTTCGGCTCCCGGGCGCAGAGCAATCTTCTGCGGAGCGCTTCGAAGGCGAACCCGAAATTCTGGCATCATGTGGCCGGCGTGCAGGATCTGGAGTCCGGCACCGTGACCCTGTATGTAAATGGGATCATGGAGGCGCAGATGCCGGTTGCCGGCGTCGGAACCCGCAACGATGCGCCTCTGCTGGTGGGGGCCAGGGAATATCTGGCGCAGGGACGCGTGAGCGATCTGTTCGATGGCACCATCGACGAGATCCGCATCTGGAACGTGGCGCGCACCTCCGGGCAGCTCGCCTTGGCGATGTACAGAAGTTTTGCAGGGGGCCAGCCGGGGCTGGTCGCCAACTGGAGGTTCGATGAGGGGGCAGGAAGCTCCACGGCCGATCTCTCCGGATCATATATCGGATATCTGATCGGCGGGCCGGCATGGGTCAGCTCGTCGGCCCCCATCCAGTAGCTCCCTGATGGATATCAATTCCCGTCATTCCATTATCCGCCGACGATTATGAGCCCGATCGGTCTGCCTCATTTCCTTACGGTCAGCGCGATACTCTTCTCGCTCGGTTTGTACGGCATCATCACCCGCCGCAACGCGGTGATGGTGCTGATGGGGATAGAGCTGGTGCTGAATGCCGCCAATATCAACTTCGTGGCATTCTCCCGCTACGGCGCCGGAGGAACCTCGCAGATGATGACCGGGCAGGTGGCCTCGGTGTTCGTCATCGTGCTGGCCGCCTGCGAGGCGGCGGTGGCGCTGGCGATCGTGCTGAACATCTACAAGCGCTTCAACACGATCAACGTGGATGAAGTCGATATGCTCCGCGATTGAACGGGGAACCCGAACATCGTCTCTCGAAGGATCGATTGCGCTCATGGATATACTACTTTTTCTTTCGCTCCTTATTCTGGCGCTTCCCCTGCTGGGATTCGTGGTGCAGATGACGTTCGGCAGAACCAGGACGCCGGCCGATTACGTGATCGATCCGCACGAGAACCCCGCGCACCATCCCGGGCCGCACGGCAATCCCGCCGATCTGCATACGGCCGGCGACGATGCGCACTACCGCCTCCGCGCCACAGGGCCGCGCGCGCCCTGGAGCGATCGCGACCAGCGCCGCGCGTTCCGTCTTTCCTGGATCTCCACGGCGATCATGGGCGCATGCTTCCTGCTGGCACTGTATCTGGCCGTGGTCACGATCTCGGCTCCGATGCCGAAAGGGGTCGACGTTCCCAATTATTTCCCGAAGTCGCAGGCGAGCGCAGTCTGGGTCGATTTCGCCGATGCGGTCTCCAGCGGCATCGCAACGGCGTATACGGTCTCGCTCGGGGTGCTGGCCGATAATCTCTCGGCGATCATGCTGGTGGTGGTAACGCTGGTCTCGCTTCTGGTGCATCTGTTCTCCGCCGAATACATGCGGCAGCCCTCCATGCACGGCGGGCGCTTCAACCGCTACTACGCCTTCCTGGGTCTGTTCACCTTCTCGATGGTCGGCATCGTGATCGCCAACAACCTCCTGATGATCTACATCTTCTGGGAGCTTGTGGGCTTGAGTTCCTATCTGCTGATCGGCTACTGGTACGAGCGGCCGGGGCCGGGCTATGCCAGCCGCAAGGCGTTCATCACCAACAGGGTGGGGGATATCGGCATGTTCGCCGGCATCATGATCCTCTATACCGAGTTCGGCACGTTCCAGCTTTCGGCGATCTTCGAGCGGATCGCCGCCGGTGCTCTGCCGTTCGGCTCGGAACTCTGGCTTACCGCCGCCGGGCTGCTCCTGTTCTGCGGCGCGGTGGGGAAGTCCGCGCAGTTCCCGCTGAACGTCTGGCTGCCGGATGCGATGGAGGGGCCCACGCCGGTCTCCGCGCTGATCCATGCCGCCACGATGGTCGCGGCCGGCGTCTATCTGGTCGCCAGAATATTTCCGATGCTCACCGCCGATGCGATGCTGGTGATGGCGGTGGTTGGCGCGGTGACGGCGTTCATCGCCGCCACGATGGCGCTGGTGCAGTGGGACTTGAAGAAGGTGCTCGCGTTCTCCACGGTCTCGCAGCTCGGCTATATGGTGATGGCGCTGGGCGTAGGGGCGTACGAGGCGGCGATCTTCCATCTGGTGACCCACGCGATGTTCAAGGCGTGCCTGTTCCTGGGCGCCGGTTCGGTGATCCACGGGATGCATGGCTCGCTGCATCATCTGCACGATCACTCGCGCGACCCGCAGGATATGCGGAACATGGGGGGGCTGCGCCGGAAGATGCCACGCACCTATCTGGCGATGCTCGCCGCCACGCTCGCCATCAGCGGCGTGCCGCTGTTCAGCGGCTACATGTCCAAGGATGAGATCCTTGCCGGAGCCTGGGCGTTCGTGAATGTCAGCGGGATGACCGTCGCCGGTGTCATCCTGGGAGTGGCGTATCTGACGGCCGCGATGACGGCGTTCTACATGTTCAGGATGATCTTCCTGACGTTCCATGGCGAGCCCAGGGAGCGCGATATCCATGAGAACGTTCGCGAAAGCCGTCGCATCATGACGGTTCCGCTGCTCATCCTCGCGGCCCTCGCTCTCTGGATTCCCTTCGGCTTGAACCCGCTGGATGCCCCCTCCGGCTGGTTCCTGGGAGAGTGGCTTCAGGCACCTTCCAGCGTACTGTCGAGAAATTATCATGACGATCCTCGTCTTCCCCGCATGGAGTATCGGGCGGGATCTTCCGATGGATGGGACGGCCAGGGGAGCCGGTACCAGTTCAGGCTGGCCGAAGAAATGCATCATCTGCATGCCACCGGCATCCCGCACATTGCAAGCCTTCCGGCGCTCGTCTCGCTGCTGATGGCGGGTGCCGGCATCGCCGGGGCATTCTTCCTGTACGGCCGGGGCGGCGCTCGCGGCCAGCAGGCCAGCTGGGATGCGCCCCGTGGCATCCGGGCGTTCCTGTTCAACCGGTGGTATCAGGATAATCTCTACGAGAAGATCTTCCCGGTGGGCATCACCCTGGCCCTCTCCAGGCTGATGGCCTGGTTCGACCAGAATGTGATCGACGGGATCGTCAACGGCGTGGCCTCCGCCACGATGGGGGTCTCGCGGGTGATCGCCGGGTTCGACATCTACGTCGTGGACGGCCTGGTGAACCTTGTTGCCGGCATGGCGCAGTTCACCGGGCTGATGTTCCGCCAGGCGCAGACCGGACGGATTCAGACGTATGTGGTGTATGTGGTGCTGGGAGTTGTGGTGCTGTTTCTGGTGTTCCGGTAAGGGGAGGGGGGAGGAATTTTCGATTTTCGATTTTGGATTTTCGATTGAATGAGAAGTAGCGGCTATGGTGATGGAAGAGGGATTTTGGATTGAATGAGAAGTAGGGCTGATGCTGATGGAAGAGGGATTTTGGATTTTCGATTGAATGAGAGTAGCGGCTATGCTGATGGAAGGCGAATGTTGGTGAAGCCCAGGCCGGGAACTATGGAAGTGATAATCTTCCTGCGATAATGATTATCTGGAGACCCCCTCTCTTTTACAACTGGGGAGAGCCATGAATGAACAGACATTCAAGGATCGAACGAAACGATTCGCTCTTGATATCATCCGTCTGGTTGGAACGTTGCCATCGGGCATGATAGGGGCTGTGATCGGGCGCCAGCTGCTTCGTTCCGGTAGCTCGGTCGGAGCAAATTATCGTTCGGCATGCAGGGCGCGCTCGGTCGCCGATATGATCGCAAAACTCCGGATTGTGGAGGAGGAATGCGATGAAACCCTCTACTGGCTGGAATTGCTGGAGGAGTCAGGGCTGGTGGAACCAGGTGGGCTTGTGGGCCATAAACGTGAGGCATCCGAGATCACGGTGATGGTGGTTTCGTCCATCAGGACGATGCAGCGGCGATCTGCCCGGAATGATAACCGTGGAGATCGCGGAAGTTGATGCCGGCAAAGTATGGGGGCGATACTGGTAATGATGATAGGAGAATGGAATATGAATGGGGTTGCAGAGATATAAAGAAGGATGATGAGCAGTGCAAGGTTCCGGGCAGTGGTTGGTCCGTTATGCCATAATTGCTTCTCGAGAGTGCGGGCGGGCGAGGTGATCGCCAATCGAAAATCCAAAATCGAAAATCTAAAATTCAGATGAGTCTCTTGCTTATCCTTCTCACCCTCCTCCCCCTGGCCGGCATGGCCGTGGTGCTGGCGCTGCCCAAGACGGCGGTTGGCGCCATCAGGTGGTTTTCGATGGCGGTCGCGGTGGCGCAGGTGGGTATCGCTGCGGTGCTCTGGAGCGCGTTCGATCCGGCGCTGGGGGGCATCAACGATCCGGGGAGCTTCCAGTTCGTGACGCGCGCGGTCTGGCTGGATCTGAACACATCGTTCCTCGGCAATATCAGGATCGATTTCTTCCTCGGGGTTGACGGGCTCTCCCTGCCGATGGTGCTGTTGAGTACCATCGTGATGGCGATTGCGACGGCAAGTTCCTGGACGATCGATAAAAATCAGAAGGGATATTTCGCGCTCCTGCTTCTGTTGAATACCGGCATCATCGGCACATTCGTGGCGCTCGATTTCTTCCTCTTTTATGTCTTCTGGGAATTGATGCTCCTGCCGATGTATTTCCTGATCGGGATCTGGGGGGGCGCGCGCCGGGAGTATGCGGCGATGAAATTCTTTCTCTATACGCTGGCCGGCTCGGTGTTCATGCTGCTGGCGATCATCGGGTTGTACTACAGCTCCAACATGACTCCGGGCACCGGCACGGTCACCCACACGTTCAATATGCTGGCGCTGATGAACCCCGCCAATTATATCCCTGGCGCCATTCTCTCGCCGGCGGGTACCGGCGGGTTCGGCATCACCGATCTGCGGCTGTGGGCGTTCATCGCGCTGTTCGTCGGTTTCGCCATCAAGGTGCCGATGTTCCCGTTCCACACCTGGCTGCCGGATGCGCATGTGGAGGCCCCCACGGCGGTCTCGGTGATCCTGGCCGGGGTGCTGCTGAAGCTTGGGGCGTACGGCATCATGCGGATCTGTTTCTCGATGTTCCCCGATGTGGCGATGAACGAGGCGGTGACCGAGTCGATAGCGATCTTCGGGTTCGTCGGTATCGTCTACGGGGCGCTTTGCGCCTTGGCGCAGAAGGATATGAAGAAGCTGATCGCCTACTCGTCGATATCGCACATGGGCTATGTGCTGCTGGGTCTTGCCTCGATGAACACGATCGGGTTCTCCGGGGCGGTCTTCCAGATGTTCAATCACGGGACGATCACGGCGATGCTCTTTCTGATCGTGGGGGTGGTGTACGACCGTGTGCACGACCGCACCATCGCGAAGTTCGGGGGGCTTGCGAGCCTCATGCCCGGCTACTTCTTCATTGCCGTTATTGCATTCTTCGCGGCTCTGGGACTTCCGGGACTCTCGGGATGGTGGTCGGAATCGTTCGTCTTCATCGGCGCCTTCCGCAACGGCACGGTGCGCCTGTGGACGGTGCTCTCGCTGCTCGGCGTGGTGCTGGGCGCGGCCTATATGCTCTGGCTGTTGCAGCGGGCGTTTCTGGGCACGCTGAAGACCCGCGAGTGGGAGGGGCGTCTCCCCGACCTGACCGGCAGGGAATGGGGGATGCTCGTGCCGCTGGCGATCATCGTGGTGGCGCTCGGGGTCTGGCCCCGCCCCGTGCTGGATGTGATGAACGGGAGCGTCAACACCCTGGTGGAGTTCCTCCGCTCCAACAGCGGCGCGGCAACCTCGGCGATGAAATGAGGGGGATGTACGATTGACGTGAAGGGGTCCGTTGCAACGGCGACGGACCACTGACAGCGAGCGAAGCCCGGAAGGGGCCGGGTTCGCGCACGGATCACGAACCAGGCTCCCGGTCCGTTGCCCCTCGTCAATCAACAATCGTCAATCGTAAATCCTGCGAACCAATCCCCAAGCATTAACTACTATCTCCCGCATGTCCATCGACTTTACGCAACTCGCCGCAAGCTTCGCCAGCTTCCTGCCGGAGATCGCCCTGATGATCCTGTTCGTCGTGGCGGTGCTCATCGATGCGTATACGCGCGGCTCGAAGCGGGGGATCGGGTATTTCGCGCTCGGGGGATTTCTCCTGGCGGGCATTCTGGCGTTTCTGCGGATCGGGCCCACCCTCCCGGATGGAGCCCTGGAGATGTGGACGCTCGGGGCCAACGATTTCCGTGGCGACTGGATCTTCAAGGCGGCCGATCAGCCGTTCGGGATCGGCATGTACGTGATCGATGATTTCGCGGTCTTCTTCAAGGTGCTTATCGCCGTGACCGCGGTTCTGGTGGTGATCTTCTCGCTCCTGTCGCGCGAGCTGGAAACCGACGGGCGCCCCCGGCTGGGAGAGTATTATGCGCTGATGCTGGCAATGACCTTCGGCATGTATCTGATGGTGGGGGCCAACGATCTGCTGCTGGCCTATCTGGCTATCGAGATCGTCTCCCTCTCGTCGTATGCCATCGTCGGGTTCACCAAGCGCGTGCCCCGCTCCAGCGAGGCATCCATGAAGTACGTGATCTACGGCGGCGTCTCCTCCGGCATCATGCTCTTCGGCATCTCGCTGATCTACGGTCTGCTGGGCACCACCAACTTCACCACCATCATGAGCGTGCTTGGAACCTCCAATGCGGAGGTAACCCTGATGAACCCGCTGATGATCGCCAGCGTGATGATCCTGGCCGGCTTCGGCTACAAGATCTCCGCGGCACCGTTCCACTTCTGGACCCCCGATGTCTACGAGGGAGCCCCCATCACCATGGCGGCGTTTCTATCGGTGGCGTCCAAGGCCGCCGGGTTCGCGCTGCTGGTGCGCTTCATCGTCACCGCCTATCCTCCCATGCAGGGCTTCGGCTGGAAGCCGATCCTGATGGCGGTGTCGATCTTCACGATGTCGCTCGGCAATTTCGCCGCCCTGCAGCAGACCAATCTGAAGCGCCTGCTCGCCTACTCGTCGATAGCCCATGCCGGCTATATGCTGATGGGGCTTGTGGTGGGAACCACCTACGGCGTGGCCGCCATCCTGATCTACTTCGCGGTCTATCTGGTGATGAACCTGGGAGCGTTCTTCGCCGTGCAGAAGATCGCCGAGCAGATCGACTCCGAGGAGATCGAGGATTATCGCGGCCTCGGGCCTCGCATGCCGCTGGTGGGAGTCTGCCTCGCCATCCTGATGATCGGTCTGGTGGGCCTTCCCCCCACATCCGGGTTCACCGGGAAGCTCTTCCTGTTCAACTCTCTGATCGAAGGGGGGAGCGGCTATATCTGGCTGGCCGTGATCGCCATCATCAACTCGGTGATCTCTCTGTACTACTACCTGCGCGTGCTGAAGGTGATGTATCTGGACCGCTCCGTGGCCGGAACCTATCCGATCCGCATCGGAGCCGGCTCCGCGGCCATCCTCGGCGTGCTTGCGCTGGCGACTATCTGCTTCGGCCTTCCGAACTTCTTCGGCCCGCTCGTCGAGCTTGCCCAGGGCTCGCTCGGCACGCTGGTGCGCCTGCTGCCGGAAGCGGGGGGATAGGGGATTTTCGATTTGCGATTTTAGATTTTCGATTGGGGAGAGGAGGGGGGATTTGCGATTTTGGATTTGCGATTGGGGAGAGGGGAGATTTTCGATTTGCGATTTTGGATTTTCGATTGGGGGGAGGGAGAGGGGGATTTTCGATTTGCGATTTTGGATTTTTGATTGTGGAGGAAGTCTGTGGTCTGTGGTCAGTAGTCCGTCGCCGGTTTGGGAGTGGGGAGGGGGAGGTATGATGGTGGATATTCTGATGGGGTAGAGAAGGGGATTTTCGATCCGAGGGGGGAATCCGGGATGTGCGGTTGGGAGAGCTTGTTATGATTCGTGAAGATTTCTAACTTCCCTCCACGTTTCAACCAGTGACGTACAAGCCCCCACACCAAGATTCGCGAGGATTCGTGGAAGAGAATGAAGCATCCGGCCTTCCGGCCGATTTCGACGATGTGCTGGAGGATGAATGGAAGGAGATCCGGTTGCGGCGCCGGTTCCTGAAAGCTATCCGCGCCTACATCGAGGGACGCACCGGCTCCCCCGTACCGGGAGCCGCCACCGATAGCGATATCGCTTCCGGCCGGGGCGGCTCATCACCCGCCCCCGAATCTCCGGACCCCATCTCGTACGGCATCTCCCATAGCCACCATCCCCCACGCAATCCCGTTGGCCTGGCCCTTTCCGGCGGCGGCATCCGGAGCGCCACATTTTCCCTGGGAGTGCTCCAGGGGCTGCGCGATGCCGGGCTGCTTCCCGCCTTCGATTATCTCTCCACGGTCTCCGGCGGCGGATATCTGGGGGGATGGTGGAGCGGCTGGCTGGCGCGCGATCCGCTCTTCGTTCCGGCCGATCTGACCGATCCCGCCGGGATGATGCTGGCGCTCTTTCCGGCGGGCGATGAAACCGGATTGGAACACCGCGAGGCCCTGCTCGATGCGATGTCGGGGGATGACCGCCGGGAGCTTGCCGCTCTGGCCGGCAGGGTCCGGAGTCGCGGACTGGAGGGCTACGAAGATGCCGGCATCGGGGACCGGCAGAGGATCGTGGAGATCCTGAACGCTCTGCTGGAGCAGGAGGCGCTGTACGATCGCTCATCGGAACCCATGAATCCGGCCCTGCGCGATCTGGCAAGCCCCCCCTTGCGCACGCTCGTCTATGAATTGATAGGGCTGCATGTGGAAACCGATGCCGGGCGCCGCCGGGAGGAACGGATGCGCGCGCTGGCCGGCCCATCGCATCGCACCGGGGATGAGCCGGGAGATGACCGTAAAAGCTCCTGGAGCCGTTGCGAGCAGGTGCTGCTGAACCGGCTGTTTCTGGAAGAGCTGCTGAGCGGGTTTCTGGGAGGGATGGCCGATGCCGGACGGGTGATCTTTCCGCCGGGAGAGGGGATAGAGCCGGATCGCTATGATACCTTTCTTCCCCCTTCCGTTCCGGCTCCGCCGCCGGATGGCTCCGCGAAGTCCCCGGAATCACGTCGCCCCGGTGCCGGTGAACCCCCGCGAGGCGGACGCAACGACGACTCCTCCAGTGCCTGGTTCGATCCGATCCATCACCTCCGCCTGTTCGCCAATTATCTCACCCCTCGCAAGGGGGCGCTCAGCGGCGATACCTGGCGGGCCATCGCGGTGCTCTCGCGCAATCTGGTCCTTACCTGGCTGGTGCTCCTGCCCATCTTCATAGCGCTGATGCTCTGCGGCCAGCTGTATTTCCTCTGGAATGCCGCCACCACCGACGACTTCCTTCCTCCGGTGCGTCCGGCCGTGGCGCGCACCGTGGCGGCGTTCGCCGGAGGTGCCGCCGCGAGCGGTGCGGCCGCCGGGGGCATTTCCACCGCGCCCTCCTCGCGTGCCGGTAGTGATGCGGCCAGGCGCAGGGCCGATTCCACTGCCGAGAAGATCCGCCATACGGTGTCGAGCCGGCCGGTGCTGCTGGCGCGGCTGGCCGCCGCGTCCCAGCCGGTGATCCCGATCTTCGGGTGGATCATCGTGGTGGTGATAGCGTGGATCATCTCGGGGCAGGATACATCGTCGCTTCGCGGAAAGGTGATGCCCTGGGTGGAGCTGTGCGTGGTGCTCCTGCTGGTCTCTGCTCTGCTCTGGGTGTTCGGCGCGGAGATCACCAGCGGCCTGCAGCGGGGGGCGGCGGAGGATCGCAGCCTGCTCGATATCCTGAGCTGGTGGTGGAGCAGCTGGCCGCCGCCGTTGCTCTGGGGATTGGGGGCGATAGCGCTGCTGGCAACGGGGTTGAAGACCGGCCGCGCCGCCGGGGATTACCCGGAGGGGATCAGCCGGAAGGCGCTGGGGCAGCTTAAACGGGAGGTGCGCCGCAACCAGCTGGTCCGGCTTCACTCCACGCTTCTGGTGGTCGCCGTCGGTCTGTCGGTGATACTGCTGTTCGCCGGGTTCGGGCACGAGGCGGTCAATTACCTCTTCTACACGCCGGAGCCGGGGAAGGCCTTTGCCGATTATCTGAAGGAGATCGGCGGGTGGGGAGGGCTTCTGCTGACGATCGGCGGGACGATCTATACGCTGATGAAAGCCTCTCCGGCCGGTGGCGGCGATCACGCCAAAGGGGGGGAGTCGTCGAAAACCGGGGCGTTCGTGCTGGGGATCACCCCGCCGCTGCTGGTGCTTCTGCTGGCGCTCCTGTCGGCATGGTGGGGGCATGGGGTGGTGGCCCGGCTGGTGCCCGATGCCAACAGCGTTGCGGAGTTCATCCATCGCAACCGGCCGTTTCATTACATCACCTTCGTCGGCATTTTTCTGGGCCTGCTCTTCGCGTGGTACGAGATGGCGTTCGTGGGAGGGACATGGCCCCGCCTGCGGATCTTCTCCTACCAGGTGCCGAAACGCTATATCGGCCATCTGCTGATGCTGCTGGCGTTGCTGCTGCTGGGGTTGCTGGTATCCAAGGGGATCTGGTCGATCTATACCGGCGAATTCTACAGCCCCCTCTCGGCCGATCCCGACCGGCTGTTCTGGGACTGGTACGACTGGCTTCTGCCGCATATTCTTCTGGGATCGCATCCGGCGCCGCGATTCGTTTCCCTTGCCATAGCCCTGCTGGCGGTGGTGACCCTGGCGGTGCGGCTCCGGTTCATCCGTGTGCCGCGCGCCATTTCCGGCGGGGGGAACAGGTTCGTGCGGCGGGGAAATGCCTCCGGTATGCGCGATACCTCCTCGCACTGGACCGGGCTGGAGATCGCCGGCCTGGCGCTGGTCGTCTTCCTGATCGTGGCGGTGATCCTCCTCTGGCTGGTGCCGCTGGCGATGTCGCTGTATCGCGGGCCGGAGCCGGTGGAGTGGCTTCAGGAAAAGGCTACCCGTCATCTCACCGCGTACATCCTCTTCGGGTTCGGCTTCTGCCTGCTCTTTCTGGTTGTGGAGCTTTTTTTCGGCGATGGCCTCAACTACCGTTCGTTCGGCCTGCTCGGCGGCATCATCGCCGCGCTGGTGGTGCTGCTTCAGTTCAGCTATATCCCGTGGGATGCGTCCGCCGCGCTGATAGCCGAGGGGCGAACCGGGACCGTCAACCTCTGGCTGTATCGCGTTCATGCAGCCTTCGGTCTCATCACCACGCTTCTTACCTGGGCCATCGCCATAGGATGGACCGTGGACCCGAACATGCTTTCGCTCCACTCGTTCTACAAGGCGCGCCTTACCAGGGCCTATCTGGGGGCATCCAACAGGCGCCGCCGCCATACGCAGCGCCGTATCACCGAGGCGGTGGTGGGGGATGATGTCCCCCTGGCCGAGCTGCGCAACTGCCGCCGCGGCGCCCCCTACCACATCGTCAACGCCACGCTGAATCTGGTAGGAGGGCGCGATCTCTCCACCGCGCAACGCTCGGCGGCCAATTTCATCCTCACGCAGAACTACTGCGGCTCCCCCCGTACCGGCTACCGTCCGACCTCCGAGTACATGCGGGGAGGGATGACCCTGGGCACGGCGGTATCGATCTCCGGCGCGGCCGCCAGCCCGAACATGGGATCGAAGACCCCCACCGCAGCGCTCGCGATGCTGATGACCCTTTTCAACGTGCGGCTCGGCTACTGGGCTCCCACCCCCAACTCCGAGGGATGGCATTTCGGGCAGGCGCGCCTGTGGCCCTTCTATACGCTGCGGGAGTTTCTCTCGCAGACCCATGATCTCTCCAGCTTCTGCTATCTGACCGACGGCGGCCATTTCGACAACACCGGCCTGTATGCGCTGGTGGAGCGGGGATGCCGCTATATCGTGGTGGTGGATTGCGGGGCCGACCCCAGCCCCTGCTTCGCCGATCTGGGGGATGCCATCCGCCGATGCCGGATCGATTTCGGGACCGAGTTCGATCTGGATCTCTCCCCGGCCATCCCATCCGGTGAAGGGGGGAGGCGGAGGACCGAAGGACATTATCTGCTCGGCACCATCACCTATTCCACGGCGCATCTGCGGCGCCTGCACCGCATCGGCCTTGGCGATGCCGCGGCGCTGGACCGCACCGGGTATATCATCGTGGTGAAGCCGATGCGGGGAGGGAGCGAGACGGTGGACGTGCGGCAGTACGGGTTCGAGAACGGTGATTTTCCCCAGCAGACCACCGCCGACCAGTGGTTCGACGAATCGCAGTTCGAGAGCTATCGCAAGCTCGGCGAGCTTTCGGTGCGCCAGGTGGTGGCCGAGGCGTCCGAGAGCGCCCTGCGCCGCCGCGAAGAGGCCGATCAGTACGAGGAGCTGGAAACCGATGCCGCCGATGTGCTCTACCGGCTACGCCGCGGCGCACTCCCCACCGGCCAGGATATCCGGCTGCTGTTCGAGGCGTTGCATGGGAAGGTGAAGAAAGGATAGAGCGCGCTTCTCCGGATGATCTCCCGGCCGGATGATGGCGCCGGGAGATCGTTCTGCGATCGGGCCACCGCCCGGCTGCCGGCCTGTAGTGCCTGCATGGATCTGCCGCTATCGAAAATGCTATATTGGCTGCCGGGCCCCCCACTCCCACATACCCTGAACCCCTTTACATTCCTTGAGCAACTCCCCGCCATGCGGATGCCGGGTTGCGATCTCCCATAAGCTCCGTGGGCAAAGAATCTGGCGGGGCATATCCGCTCCACCGGAAGTATTGATATGCATATAATAATCCGAACCGTTCGTTTCCTGGGACGCGGGAGATGATGACGAAAAAGCAAGCAGCCATGGGGCACAACGGAACAATCAAATGCCGCCGGAACTCCGGTGCTCTGTAGCCTCGTATGATTCAGCTACGAAAAATCCCAAATAATTCCACTGATGCTACAACCCGTTTATATCACCTCTATTGGCTGTTATCTGCCGAACGCGCCGGTGCCAAACGATGAAATGGAAGATTTTCTTGGTACGATCAATGGCAAGCCCAGTTCCGTGCGCGAGCGTATTCTGAAACAGAACGGTATCCGGTCGCGCCATTATGCGCTTACAAAAGATCAGAAAAGCACCCACTCCAATGCGCAACTGGCCGCCAGGGCGGCCGAGCAGGCTGTGGGCCGCAGCGGCGTACGCATGAACCAGATCGGATTTCTCGCAACCGGAACCACGCAGGGGGATATGCCGGTGCCGGGATTTGCCAGCATGGTGCACGGCGAGCTTGCGATGGCTGCCTGCGAGGTAGCCAGTTTTCAGAGCGTTTGCGCTAGCGGAATGATGGCTCTCAAAGGAGCGGTGAATTATCTCCGCACGGAGGAGGGCGCCGGCAGCGCCCTGGCGATCGGCAGCGAGTTCGCAAGCCGGCTCTTCAAAGGCTCGCGCTTCGAATCGCAGCAACTGCAATCGGTTCCGTTCGATACCGAATTCCTGAAATGGATGCTCTCCGATGGTGCCGGAGCCATGGTGCTTCAGCGCGAAAGAAATCCGTCCGGCATTTCGCTGAAAGTGGAGTGGATCGATCTGGTCTCGCACGCACACGAATTCCCCGTCTGTATGTACGCCGGCCGCTCCGGCAACGCCGATCCCGCGGAGCCGTCCTGGCTGGACTACGACAGCTACGAAAGCGCCTCGAAAGCGGGGGCCATCAACCTGAAACAGGACATCCGCCTGCTCGATCAGGTTGTGCAAACCGGCGTGGCGCACTATTTCAAGCTGATCGACGCAGGCAGGATCGATCCCTCCGCTATCGACTGGTTGTGCTGCCATTATTCCTCCGAAGTCTTCAAAGAGCCGATCAAGGAGCTTATGCGCAAAGGGGGCGCGCTTATCCCCGATGAAAAATGGTTCAGCAACCTGACCACCAAAGGGAATACCGGTGCCGCATCGATCTATATCATGCTGGAGGAGCTGCTGTATTCCGGTAGATTGAAGTCCGGGCAGCAGATCCTGTGCATGGTGCCGGAAAGCGGGCGATTTATTACATCGTTCATGCTGCTGAGTGTCGAGGGGGAGGAATCCCCGGCCGTGGTATCCGGTGTCCGTCCGGTGGAAGCGCCGGAGCTGGTTGTGGAGCCAGGCCCGGTTTCCGAATGGCTGGTACGGCAGCTGACACAGATCTGGATCGATTTCGAGACCAGGCTGCTGAACGTGCCGGTGGTGCGGAAGATCCACGACGGCCGGCTGACGATGGATGACTACAAGCTGCTGCTGATGGATCTGCGCCAGCAGGTAATCGACGGCTCGCAATGGATATCACGCGCAGCGTCCAATATCGATATCGAGCTGTTCGAGCTGCGATCGGCATTTATCAGGCATACGGCCGCCGAGCACAAGGATTATCAGTTGCTGGAAAGGAATTTCATGGCGCTCGGCGAACCGCTCGAAAACATCACGCGGCGCGAAAAGAATATCGGCAGCGTGGCGCTCTCCGCGTTCATGTTCCAGCAGGCCAGCAAGCCGAACCCGATCGATCTGCTGGGCGCGATGTTCATCATCGAGGGCATCGGCAAGCGGCTCGCCGGATTCTGGGGGAGGATGATGCAGGATCAGTTGCGCCTTTCCGGCGATCAGGTCTCCTTCTTCACCTATCACGGCGTTGCCGATGAGAACCATTTCCACAATCTCGAACAGGCGCTCAATCACCCGGCGCTGAATATGGAGATAGCCGGGCGCATCGCCAGGACCGCAAAAACGACGGCGAAACTCTACCAGATGCAGCTTGAGGAATTAGGGAATTATTAATTGCCCGCGGAGACGTATCCTGAGATATCATTTCTTTTCATTCCCAGTTATTGTGGCGGCGCTATGAGCAATGATTTCGAAAATTTCGCGCACGACAGCCGCGACCCTAATCCCTGGCTGGCGATGTATCTCGACAGCAGCATTCCGATAAACAAGGAAACCAAGCTGGCGCTGATGCGCGACAACGATTCGCGGTCGGTGATCTATCTGCTGCCGCTGATCCGCCTGTGGTCGAAGATCGCGATGTTCTTCATCCATATTTTCAAATTCTTTTTTCCGAAGCTGATAAACTCCTCGAAAGTGCTGCATCGCATTTTAGGATGGGGGCTGAAGAATTTCGTGAGCCGCGACGCCAATCTGCTGATCTTCCGCCACTTTCATGTCGGTAGCGAGATCATGGAATTTATCGCCAGGAATGTGGAGGATGTGGAGATAGAGACCTCACCGCTGAAGCCGAAAACGTTCAAAGATGTGCACGACCATCTGTTTCTGAAGCACGATCTGAATCTCTACAACTTCGTTATCAACCTGAACCGGCAGCTGCACGCCAAGAACATCGGCATCAAGGGGAGAAGCGTTCGAAATCTCGATATGATTACGCCCGACCGGTTCGATCATATCATCTTTCCGGA
>JBMDXA010000093.1:0-14382 GCA_048594725.1 Candidatus Kapaibacteriota bacterium | reverse complement strand
CCAACAAATTTAACATCCCCGCCGCGCCCCGCCTCGGGTGTTTTTGCCGGCCGGGGCCGCCGTACGTTCTCATCCCCCCTTCACCTCTCCGGATGTCACACCCCGCTCCCGATCGTGGTCCTCCCAGGCAGAACGCTGAACGGAAACGCGACCAACACCCCATGCCGGTACAGGTGCGGCTTCCGCATCCGGTGCCGGTAACGACTACATCCGGCCATGAGCACGACGGCAATCCCATCCTACGATCTCTATCGGGGCGAACCGCTCTCGATGCCCTTCCGTTTCCTGACGCTGGAGCGGAGCACGGAGGGCTACAACCCCTCGCAGCCGCACCGGCACAACTACTACGAGATCTTCTACTTCGTCCACGGCGAGGGGAGCCACGATCTCGATTTCCGCACGCACCAGATCCGGGATCACTCCATCCACTTCGTCACCCCGGGGCAGGTGCACCAGATTCTCCGCAGTCCCGGCTCGTACGGCTATATCCTTCTCTTCTCCGACGAATTCTACGGGCTGGGAGGCAACCGCACCGAGCCCTCATCCCCTCTCCCCTGTCTCGGCTACGATGTCCCCTCGCCCATCCTGCACCCGGCCGGGGAACAGCGCGAGGAATTTCTGGAACTGATCGGGCGTATCCGGCACGAGTTCGAGAGCGGCCGGCCGCTGGGCCAGGAGGTGCTCCGCTCCTACCTCACCATTTTTCTGGTGCATGCGCGGCGGATGTTCGAGGAATCGGGGAGCACGATCGTGGAGACCCAGTCGGCGCGGGAGCTGATACAGCGGCTGCGGGGATTGATCGAGCGGAACTACACCACCGCCCATGCGCCCGGCGCATACGCGAAGATGCTGGGGGTATCGCTGAACCACCTGAACACCACCATCAGGAAGGCGCTGGGGCGCACGCTCGGCGATCTGCTGCGCGAGCGGCTGATCCTGGAGGCCAAGCGGCTTCTGTTCAACACCGGCTTGAGCGTCAAGGAGATCGCCTTCCGGCTGAATTATGATGATCCCTCCTACTTCACGCGGTTCTTCAGAAAGCATGCGGGGGTATCGCCGCTGGAGTTTCGCGAGGCGATGCAGAAAAAGCACCAGTAATCCCATCCTTTGTCCTACCCGGGGCAACCGGGGAAGGGATAGTTTTACGATGATACGAGTATGATAGCGGCGGATTCAATCGAACGAGAGGTCGGTGCCGCCCTATGGCAGGCCCCGCTCGGCTGACCTCCGGAGCGGGGCCTTCGTATATCCGGACCGCTTATCCGCCTGGAGGGCGGTTTTCCCTTGTCCCGGAAGGGGAAGCGTTCGTACAATCAGCGCCATCAGCATCGTAGGCTCCCATCAACCAGTAGGCACTCAACCATGATTCAGAGAATAGCTCCGGCTCTCGCCTGCGTTCTGGCCGCAGGCACGCTTACCGCGCAGGTCTCCGGCGGCACCAGCAGCATCATAACGGCAAGCTCCCTGCACGATCTCACCGACGGGCGCACCACGGCGCTCGGGGAGTCGGCGGTGGCGCGTGCACGGACTCCGCTGGCATGGAACAGCAACCCGGCGGCCCTGGCGGGAATAGATGGCGCGGGGATCGAATATTCCGGCCGCAGCCTGGACTATATGGGCACAGGGGGGCCCCGGTACAGCAGCGCCGGCGCCTTTGCCGGCACCCCGGTTGGAACGTTCGCCCTGCACTACAACCGGCTCCATCTGGGAGAATTCCAGTGGACGTTCGATAACGGGACGACAGGAGAGACGCAGGAAGCCTACAACGAGACCATAGCGCTGAGCTATGCCACCGATCTTCTGGGACCGGTCTCGCTCGGCGCGACGGTGAAATTGTTCAGGGAGGAGCTGCCCTCTGTGGTGGGCCCGGAGGTGGCGGAATCGAACCCGGCCTTCTACCTGGATATCGGGGCGCTCTTCTCGGCGCGGGGATTTCTGGATGGAGCGCTGGCCGCCGACAGCATCCATGGCGGCGTTTCGGTGCAGAACCTGGGCGGCGAGTACACCTATGCGGGCGTGACGGAGGGAATGCAGGTGGCGCAGCACGTTAGAGCGGGGATGGCCTACGATGTGGGGATGCTGATGGAGGAGAAGAAGCCCAGGCTGCGCGCCTCGCTCAGCGCGGAATATCGCCTGCTGCTGAATCCCCCGGAGGTCTGGGATAATGCCGGCTACTGGGGAGCGGGGCTGGAAGCCACCATCTACGATCTGGTGAGCCTGCGCGCCGGAGCGATGGGCTTTCCCGTGGATAATATCTACGGCAAGGAGGGCGAGCCGGTATTCCGCTACGGCGCGGGGCTCAATCTCCCGTTCTCCCGGATCGGTGTCAGCCAGCCGATTTCGCTCGGATTCGATTATGCGTTCATCCCGCTGGACCCGGATCATAGATTCAACGATCCCGGCAGATCGCCGCTGCATGCATTCAACATCCGGCTTCACTACAACGGGGAGATTTTCTAGCGATATGCCCGCATGGGCTATACGGCACGCCCGGCGGCGGGAGGGAGCGAGCGGGTGAGCATCACCTCCGTGTACAGATCGATCGAGGCGCGGAGGTGGTGGCAGTTGCCGGTGCCGCACACCTCGGCCACGCCCCGTACCTCCCCCGCACGGCGGTCGCCGTGGGCGGGCAGATCGTCGGGACGAAATCGCGATGCGGTGAGAATGCCGAGAAGATCCATGGATGTTCCTTGTAACGTCTGTCCGGTGCGGGCTTTCCCCTATCGGAAGCCCGCACGAAACTACCGCGCCGACGGGGGACGGGGAAGTTACCTGTTGGTAATGGGGTCCGGCAGCGAGGCCCCACGCCGGCGCCGAGCCTGTCAGCGCTGGAGGATGAAGGGAACGCCCTGAACCGATGAGGTCTCATCGCGAAGCATGCAGAGATAGAATCCCGCAGCAAGAGCGGAGGCATCGATATGAAGAACGCCCTCGGCTCCCTCCGGATATTCCCGCACCACGGCCACCTCCCTGCCCAGAGCATCGGCCAGCATGAACTCCAGCGGCGCTCCGCCGGGCGCGCTATATCGCACCTCCAGCCTGGATGAGCCCCGATCGTAGCGAACGTTTTTTATGGCGGTGGGAGGAGCGGCCATAATGAGGCGTGCGCCCCCTTCGCGGCAGATCTCGGGACGGAACTCTCCATCCAGCGCGCGTCCCCTATCGACACATCCTTCCGGCCACGTCACCGAATCGATTGCCAGCGCCGTGGCCTCCGCGTTGCCAAGGGCCACCATGGCACGCAGGCTGGCGAAGGTACCGGCAGCAGCGGGCTCGGTACCACGCAGCGTGACCACATATTCGCCCCCCTCGTACCGTACATCCCCCGGAGCGATATCCACCGGACGAAGAAGGCTGGCATTGAACCGGAGCCGAAGCTCGTAGGAGCGCCCCGGCACTCCCTCTTCCGAGAGGGGACGGATCAGCACAGGAATATCCACGATATCACCCGGAGCGCCGCTGACCCTGCCGACGGAAAACTCCACGGCACCCAGCCTCCGCTCAACACGGAGATGCCGTATCGCCTCGCGGGCGCCGAAGGCATTCTCCGCACGGTATCGCACCTCATAGGCCCCCGGCGCATCGTAGCAGATGGGGTCCGGTGCAGGCCCATCCTGACGGCCCGGGCTCCCCCCCGGAGAAATCCACCGCTCGCTGGTCACATTGCCGGTTACCGAGCCCGAGGGCGCCACACATCCCCCGCCGCAGAAGAGCGTATCGGAAAGCTCCAGCGAGGGGAGCGGCGGCTGGTACAATCCAACCACCACGTTCGGCAGCCCCAGGGAACTCCGGCGGCCGTTCAGATAGACGCCATCGTCACGATAGCCGCAGCCGGTGCCGGGGAGATTGGGATGATCGATGGCGCCGAGCCACTCGTACGAGAGCTTTGCGCAATAGATCCTGCCGTCCGGGGCCAGCTGCATGGCCCCCGGATATCCCCGGTTCGGCAGGCTGGCCGGAACGATGGTATCGATCACATGCAGGCGATTGCTATCGGCCAGATCGAACTGCACAAGCTCCCAGACATCGTGCTCGTGCAGGGTATAGAGTTTGGTATTGTCGGGAGAGAAACAGAGGCCATAGCCCACATTGCGCGCCAGCAGAACCCGGGGGTTGGAAACGATGCCGCTGCACGGATCGAAATCGAAGAGTTCCATCTTCCTGCGCGGAACACTGGAGGCCAGCAGCCTGCCGTTCACCGAGGCGGCAAGCCAGTTGCGCGGGTTGCTCTGCACCTCCCCGGCCGTGGAGACCACCGGTAGCGGGTCCACCCCCTCGGCGGTGACGGCAAAGGCATGAAACCGGCTGTCGCCGACGGTATGAACGATCACCCAGAAATCCGTTCCATTGCAGTGGGGTACGGCCACCATTTTTTCGGTGGTGGGACCGACAAGCGGGACATTCTTTACCGTAACCGCTCCCAGGCCGCCATCGCCCTTCATATCGACCACCGAATAGAATGCTCCCCGGTCCGGAAGAGTGATATCCCCCTCGTGCGCCACACCGAAGAGATAGTACTGCGAGGGATCGCCGGGCATCGGGAGTATCAGCGCCCCCTGCACGCTGCTGTATCCCCCTTTCAGTCCGGTGCCGTTGCTCATGATCCGGTGATTCCGGTTCATGACGGTCTCGCCATTGGTATAAAAGAGAAGCTCTCCGGTAGCACGATCGGAGATCGAGGCGCTCCCCTCCCCCATATACAGGCCGGTCCCGGAGACCGGAACGGGCACCAGGCCGGTGGTGTTGAAATCCAGACCTGTACTATCGCCGAAACACCATACGTTGAAATCCTTCTGCGCCACGGCCCCAACGCTCCCCAGCAGCATCACAGCCACAGCAATCATCGCGCGATGCGCGCATTGAACTCTCATTGCCAGCCTTTTACGGATTAATCAGGTGTGCGCCCTCATAATCAATCGCTGCATATACATATGAACCCCTGGCAGGCGAAGAAGTTCGCGGTTTGGGGCCAATGCGAAAAAAAATCTTGTGGTGGAGGGTGAATGGGCCATACACGCAAGGCCCCCGCCGACATGGGACGACGGGGGCCCTGGGTGCGAGGAAGTGACCGGCGAGCCGATTATTCCGACTTCACCACCTTCCCGACGGATATCGCCGCGCCGGTCTCGATGCGGTAGAAATAGGCTCCCGGAGCCAGCCCGCGGCCATCCAGAGGGAACTGGTGCTCGCCGGCGGCCAGATCTCCGCTGAACAGGACGGCAACCTCGCGCCCCAGCGGATCGGCAAGCGAAAGATGAACGGTTCCCGCATTCCGCATCGAGAAGCGGATCAGCGTGCGATCGCGGAACGGGTTCGGAGAGGATACGAGGTTCACCGCAGCATGATCCGGCCGCTCCACACCGCTGGCACCGCCGCCGAGCACCGAGAGAGGGGCACGCCAGACGCTACTGGTCATGGAGCCGGCCAGGACATCGCCCCCGGCGCCGATGAAGCTGGTGAACCGCCCATCCTCCGGCAGCCCTTCAAGCCGTTTCCAGCCCTCCTTCCCGCGCATATAGACCGGGAAGCGAGCCAATGACGATGATGGGCGGCTGACGACCACGACCGGCACGCCGTTGACCAGCGAAAGTCCCAGAAACGTATCCGTCCCTTCCAGCACCAGATCCTCCGCGGTCCAGTTCTCTCCCCCCACCGACCGATAGACCTTGTTCCCGGTAGCCACATAGAAGGTATCCATGGAGGCTTCCACGCTGTTGTTCCAGGCATATCCCACAAGCGTCACATCCCGCTTGCTCCAGTTGGTTCCCTTGTCGCCGGAGTGATAGAGTCCCTCGGAGGTAAGCGCCACCACATCATCCCCCCAGGCGGCCAGCTTCAGCACCGGGACAGGCACTCCGTTCCGTACCGGAAGTCCGTTGCTGGCCGCGGTCCAGTGTGCCCCGCCGTCGGTGGAACGAAAGATGCCGCCATCGGCCCACTCTTCAGGGCCGCCCACGGATGCGCCGGTAGCAAAGCCCACATAGAGATCGGACCCCGCCGAGGCCAGCGCACTGGCGCTGTGGGCCGGCTCGGTAAGCCCTTCCACTCCTTCGGTCCAGGTGCGGCCGTCATCGGCGGTGCGATAGATGGTGCCTCCCTGCTGATCGACGAGCGCCACGCCGGCAGCGCCGGTCATGGCGATAGCCCGTGTTCCGTACAGGCTGGTACGCGACCAGGTTGCGCCGTTGTCGGGCGTGCGATAGATGCCGCCGGGCGTAGCGGCCAGAATGGCTCCGGCCGAGCGCCGCAGATCGGCGATCTCCTGGACCCGGAAGGTATCGTTCAGCATGGTCAGATTCATGGCGGGGAGATCGATCCGGAAGATGCCCGCCCCGGAACCGGCGTAGATCGTCCCGGCGCCGGGCGTTACCTGATCCACTGCCAGGACCTGCGCCGGCTCGGAGCTTACCAGCCGCCAGCCTCCCGGCTCCAGCAGATATAGTCCCCGTGCGCTTGCAAGCCAGGCGCTTCCCCGCAGTATCTCCACGGTCCCCGATGGATACCCTCCATTGACGAACGGAAGCCCCTGGTTTATCGCCGACCATGTGGCCCCGCCGTTGCGGGAGATGTACGCTCCGGAGTCCAGGAACGACGCCACGATCGTATCGCCGGAGGCAGCCCAGGAATACAGATACGTATCCGGAAAGGAGCCGCCGCCGGTGGGGCTCCAGGTCTGCCCGGAATCGGCGGAGGCGAAGAGGGTGCGATCGTACGTGCGGGCCACCAGGCGGCTGCCGGAGAGAAGCACACGGTCGATATGCCCCTGCATCAGCATTCCGGACACCGTCCAGGTTCTTCCGGTATCGGCGGAGTGATAGATCTCCGGCCCCAGCGCGGTAAAGAGATTGTTCCCCTCCCCGGTTATCCCGGTCAGCATGCCATTGAACCCGGTGGCCGTCCAGGTGGCCCCGCCGTCATCGGAACGGAGCATCTCCCCGACCAGCGGGCTGGCGAAGAACACCCTTCCCACGGCAAAGACATTATAGGCATCGATGCTATCGATCAGATGCCAGGAGGTGCCATCATGGACCAGCATTCCCGGTCCGGTTCCCACCGCAATCGTCACCTCACCATCGGTAGCTATCGAATAGATGCTCCCTCCAACCGGCCCGCTCGTCTGCGTCCATTGTGCCTGGGCCGCCGTGCCGAACACCAGCATCATCGCGGCCATCATCGCTCTTTTCATAGATTCTGTTCCGTTGTATTCCTTTGAATGCCTGGTAATCATCGGCAATCATGAACCTGAACCTCCTTCCGCATCCGGCGGAAGAATCCGATGGGAAGCCGCGAAGGGGCACACGTATGCATCTTCTCCGCACCCTCCCGGGATGCATTTCCCGCAGGGAACTGCCGGTTCCATGATCGCTCATCATCTATCCGGATGCGCCGCGCGCCACCGGGCTACAGCGGCATGCGAGGCATGGTCGTCATCTCACTCCCCTTTCACCAGCTTCCCTGCCGAAACGGTTCCATTGCTCTCGATGCGGTAGAAATAGGCTCCCGGAGCCAGATCGCGTCCGTCCAGACGGAACTGGTGTTCCCCGGCCGGCAGATGCCCGTCGAAGAGACCGGCGACCTGGCGTCCGAACGGATCGACCACCGAGAGACGGGTATGAGCCGCACTGGCGGTGGAGAAGCGGATGACGGTTTCATCGCCGAAGGGATTCGGCGAGGAGGAGAGGATACGCGCCGGCGCCTGCGATTGCTCCACACCGCTCCGCCCGCCGCCGATAGCCGAGAGGGGAGCACGCCAGATGCTGTGCTCGAAGGTGCCGCCGTAGACGTATTCCCCCACCCCGATGAAGCGATAGAAACGGACCCCCTCGGGGAGATTCTCCAGCCGCTTCCAGCCATCCCTCCCGCGAACGTAGATATGGTATTGGATCTCCATGGTCCCGGACGATGGGTGGCTGACGACGACTATCGGAATCCCGTTGACCATCGCAAGCTCCAGAATACTGTCATCCTCGCTCAGCACCAGGCTCTCCGGAGTCCAGCCGGTGTCGCCGGCGGAGCGATAGAGTCTGTGTCCGGAGGCCAGATAGAAGGTATCGAGGGAGGATACCACATGGTTGTTCCATTGGTGGCCGGTCAGCTCCACATCGGCCTTCTCCCAGCTTCCCCCCTTGTCCGGGGAGTGATAGACACCGGCCACCGTAACGGCCACCACATCGCTTCCCCAGGCGGCCAGCTTCAGCACGGGCGCATGTTTTCCGGTTCTGGTGGGAAGCCCGCTGCTGGCGGCGGTCCAGTGTGCCCCGCCATCGGTGGAACGGAACACGCCGCCGGTAACCCAATCCTCGGAACCTCCCACCGAATAGGTATCGGTGAACCCGGCATAGATATCCAGCCCGGCCGAGGCGAGCGCCCCAAGGTTCAAAAGAGGCTCGGTCAATCCATCACCGGTTGCCTCGGTCCAGGTGCGGCCGTCGTCCACCGTGCGATACAGACCCCCCTCCTGCTGGCCGATAGCGGCCACTCCGCGTGTTCCCGACATGGCGATAGCCCTGGTCTGGTACGGATGCGCACGAAGCCAGGTATTCCCCTGATCGGTGGAGCGATAGATCCCGCCGGGGGTTGCCGCCAGAATCGATCCGGCGGAGCGTGCCAGCCCATCCACCCGCTGCATGCGCGTATCGTCGGTCAGCGAGATCAGGTTCAGCCCGGGAAGCTGGGCCTTGGAGATGCCGGCATTGGAGCTGAAGAAGAGCTGGCTGCCGGAAGCTCCGGTATACGTCATGACGGCATTGGCAGGTTCTGCGGTAAGCTTGCGCCATCCGGCCGATTCCAGCAGATAGATCCCTCGCGAGGTCCCCAGCCATGTATTGCCGGCCCCCATATGGATATCGCCGAACGAGTAGTATCCCTCCGCTCCCGCCGGGAGCCCGCGGTTCGCCTCCTCCCAGTTGATCCCTCCATCGGAGGAGGTATAGACTCCAAAGCCGGCGAACGATGCATAGACCCGGCTGCCGGAGGCGGTCCAGGAATGCATATAGGCGTTTTTGGGCATTCCCTCTCCCGCCTCGCGCCAGGTGGCGCCGTTGTCGGCCGACAGGGCGAACCGCTGCTCGCTGCTTTCATCGTAGATACGGACCACCAGCCCGCTGTCGGTGGCGATGATCTGGTCGATATACCCGTTGTCGATCGTCCCGCTCTCGGTCCAGGTTTTTCCCTGGTCGGTGGAATGATAGACCCACTGGCCGCCGGCGATAAACAGATCGTTTCCGCTGCCGGTCAGGTTCCGCACCATCAGGTTGGGGCCAACCCTGCTCCAGCCGGCTCCGCCATCCTCCGAACGATACAGATATCCCTCCAGGGTGCTGGCGAAGAGCACGTTCCCGGCGGCGAAGACGATGTTCGGATGGATGCTGTCGATTGCCCGCCAGCCGGAGCCGGTATGCAGCCACAATCCCGGTGCAACCGCAGCGGCTATCAGCGTGGTTCCGTCGGTGGCGATCGAATAGATGGCCCCTCCCACCGGGCCGCTCGTCTGGGTCCATTGCGCATGCGCCGTGGCACCGAACGCCAGCAGCATCGTTGCCATCAATAGCTTTTTCATCGCACGTAGTTTCTATGGTTCTTGAAAATGTCAGGTCATCGATCATACCGCTCATCTCACGCCGTACGGGGTGCAACGGCATGCGCGGGTATGGATCTCGTTCAATTTCAGAGAATCACTTTACGATTACTGAACGGCCGGAAATGAGGTGGCGGAACCAGGGGAGGCGGGGGTGAATACGATCAGGCGTCTATGGCGCGATCCAGCGTAATCCAGATCACCCTTGCGTAGCGGAAGATAGCCGGGATGAACAGGAGAAGGATGCAGAAGGTGATAACGCAGATCCAGAGGTCGGGGAGCGAGGGAAAGAAGAAGAGCATGCAGAAGAGAGCGGCAGCCATCACAAGGGAACCGAACAGATAACTGATGTACATGGCGCCCATGAAATATCCCGGCTCCCGCTCGAACCGCAGAAGACAGACGGGGCAATGCTGGTTCATCGCCAGAATGCCGTGGAATACCTTGCCATGATGGCAGCGCGGGCAGCGGAGATGCATGATCGCCCAGAGCGAGCCATGCACACGCACATTCAGATAGGCCATAACCCCATACGGAAAACCTGTACATCAGATGAGGACACTTCCCGTTCCGGAAGCGGCGCCGGTTGCGCTCCGGCACGCCCGCGGGCAATGTAGCAATCGGAACTCGTATCAAAAACCACCGGTCACAGGAGAGCTACGCAACGATCATCTCCGGTCACCCGCCGGTACTTTCCGCGTGGTTTCGGGGGCGAAAATATTATCCTGCAAATTCCGCAGCAGGCGCATGCATTGCTCCGCCGGTTCGGGGGCTATTGCTAACTTTGGCGCCAACAATTCACGGAGACAATTTTGAGGCAACGTATGAAGCGCTTCCTACTCGCAGCTTTTCTCATGCTCTGCATCATCGGCGGGGCCTCCGTCACGCAGGCCCAGGTCAGAGGGACCGGCATAGGACCGAAGATCGGGCTCTATCTGGATGAGAGCCTGTTTATGATCGGTGGTATCGTGGAGGTGCCGCTGACATCGGAGCTCGATCTTGAACCGGGAGTGGAGCTGGTGACCGGTATTTCCAACACCACTCGTCTGGTACTCGATGCCAACGGGCGTTATTCCTTTACCATCATCGGCAGCGATGTCCGTCCGTTCGCAATGGGCGGGCTGGGGCTGGTGTTTAATTTCATCTCGCTGGGCGGCGCAAGCGAGACCAATACCGATTTCCGTCTGAACCTTGGTGCCGGCGTCACCTTCAACAGCCGTTCGCTGATCCAGCCATGGGGGGGCCTGAAAATCGTGCTCCTCTCCGATCAGAGCGATATCGCCCTGCAGGGGGGAGTGAATTTCTACTTTTAAGACGGCGTAGTCTCAGACAGTCCACGAATACGAAGAAAAGCCTTTCCGAATCGGGAAGGCTTTTCTTTTATCCTGCGGCTACGGGAAAATATTGCTGCGAGCTGCTCCATTCCACCGTCCGGGCAGTGGCCGGTTACCGATGTATTCGGATAAGATTGTTACTCGGGGTAATATTCTATCCGGCGTTTGCGTACTTCCGCCAGCCTGTAGTCCGGATCGTTATCGGAGTCGCGTGCATAGATACGGCACTCGGTCCAGCTGCCACGATCATCATGGATATATTCGGTACGCGTGCTTGCTCTCCGCTGGCCGAACCTGTACTGTTCCGAGAGCACCAGATCGCCATGATTATCGTAGCTGTATCTGGTGCGCATTGCGGTATCCGTCGGTCCCTGTCTGGACTCCCCTCCAGCGATTTCCTCCATGAGATTACCGGCGCTGTCGTAGGCACGGCTCCCCCGGTATTCACGCCCATTGCGGGCAGCGAGATGGAAGCGTTCGATGCGTCCCCCTGATGGTAGATATTCGTTCCGAACTACGCTTACCGATAACGTATCATGGTGATTTTTGCTTACGATCTTCGCAAGGCGGGATGTTGAATCGTAGACATAGGTAATTATTGATGGAACGGCGCCATAGTAGCTATCCACAGAGTATTCCTCTTCAAGAAGACAGTCCGGAGAGTACCGGTAGATATGCTTTGTCTTCGAAGAACTGGGGCTGGAATCATTGGCGTGGAAGCTGGCGGAAAAACGCTCGTTAACAATACGGCCGGAGCTGTCGTGATAGATAATACTCCAGCCTGAGTGCCGCGAGAAATTGTGGCTATGAAGCTGCAGCACCGCACTGTCACCGGAGCGGCTGAACAATACCGTCTGCGGTGCCACGGTATCGATATCCCCCGGCAGGGCCCCACTGGCTGGCGAATGGCGATAGATGGTTTCCACAACGGATTTCGCTCTTCCTTTCACCCCATACTGAGCGTATAGCGTAACGCAGGAATTCGCCGGAGGAAGAGGAAGGATCAGAGAGAGAAAAAGCAGCCAGTACATGGTGGAAAGAAAATTCACTCGGAGTCGTATTGGATATTTTCCTTACTTCATTCCTGCTCATTGCCCCCCTGATTCTGCTTCAGGGCGGCTCCCGCCGGTGTTGCATAAGAGAGCTATATCAGCAATTACGAGGAGATACGATCATATAATATCGCCTGTAGAGCCGTTGCAGTCCGGTAATTCCGACAGGCTATTATCGTGAGCGCATTTCTTATCGGCAGCCACAGCACTGCTGCTCTGATGCCGGCAATGGCGCGCAGGCGGGAGAGTATTCTCAAGGCTCAAGAGTACGATGAATGCGAGCCGGTATCAAGCAACAATCGGCGCCACCGCCGATACCAGGTATCGCTACGATAGCGCCGATCCGTACGTATTCCGACCCGAATATCGGAAGCGAAATTATTTGGCGGCCACTTCCGCCGTGATGGTCACCACGGCACGGATATCCACCGAGCCCGGCTCGATATTCGTTGCAGCTCCACCCCCCATATCCATCTTCATCTGGTTGCCATAATACATCGGGATGGGACCGTTGGCAGCGCCCTCCTCTGCCGATATGATTCTGAGCACTCGCATGCTCAGCGCCGAGGTGATGGTCTCCACCTTGGAGCGGGCCATCTCCGTAGCCTGGCGCAGTGCACGGGCGCGAGCCTCTCCCTGGTTCTTGAGGGCGAAGGTCACGCTCTGGATGATATTGGCGCCGGCACTAACAGCCACATCGGCTATCCGGCCAACCTTGTCCAGGCGCCCCGTCTCCACGCGCACGATATTATGGGCCTGATAGATCTGCGACTGCTCGCGCCCATCAGGCAGCGGCGGACGATAGCCGGGATTGAGCGAGTAGCTGATGGTCTTGATGGAGGCATCGGTCCCCATCTCCTTGCGAAGCGCCGCCAGCACCTTGGCTACCTTCTCGGCATTCTGGCTGGCAGCGGTAGCGGCCGATTCCGATTCGGTCATGACACCGATATCGATCTGCACCTGATCCGGATCGGCCGATATCGTGGCCTCTCCCACCGCCTGCACTGTCTGCAGCGACGAGTTATCCCGCTGGGCAAGCGCCGTTGCGGATGACATCATCATAGCGGCGAGCGGTACGAGCACCGCTCCCGTGAGAGCATGAACCGTACGCATGATCCCCTCCTTGAAATTCTGTTTGACAAGATGCTCTATCATTCTTCACTTCCTATACCACGCCGGACTCGGTCATTATCCTCTCCGGCGAATTACTCTCAGTCAGAGCAGGAGACGGGAGAGAAGTTTACCTGGCGAATGTCTCAATCAGTGACGAGCGGGCGGGTGATCTGTGACAGGATGGAAGAGCTGAGTGAAAGCGGGAATAAGAGGGGTGAGCGCAGAGGGAAAGAGGGGTGCGGGCATAAAAAAACCGATGGCGATCTTCAGGACCTTCCCTGTAACGAAGTGCGGTCTTAGCAGTTGAGACCGCATCATTACGAAGGGGTGGGAAGGTACCAGTCCGATCGCCACCGGTTGTATGTTCTCAGAGAGTGAGGTCGTACCTCCGAGAACGGTTCCCTATCGGCGACAGTATCCGTGGTCGCCTTGATTCAACCGTACTTCATGCTGGATTGAGGGCATTAATCCGCCTGAAGAAGGATCTCTACGCCAGTAGGGAGAGTATCAACATGTAGGAGGGGTGTAGTTCTGATGAGAAGGATGTGGTATAGGAAGCCTGAACGGCACCTTTGGACGTGATACAGGAGTTCCTTCCCTGAACTATATGTTTATCAATGTACAGTAAATCGCTCGTAAAAAGGAAGTAAAACGGTCGTAGGTATCAGGGATATGACATTTAGTACCGATCAGCCCGGTACAAAGAGAGAAGGCGGTAAGAGGAGGAATAGAGAGGCCGGAAAGCTAAGGACACGGAAAAACCGCGAGAATAGGGAGATTCAGGGGATATCCGTTCTCTAGAATCCCATAGAGCCCCTCACGAACCCAGGATTGTGCTGATACCCCCTCTACCGGAGGATAATAAAACTTGATGGCTGCCCGGCGCCTGGTGAGGTTCCTTCACCCCTATCCCAGCCCCAAACCGCTGGGCCCTGGGGAAAGGATCATACAGAGCTGCACTCCATTATCATGGAAAGAAGGGAGAGCCGATAGCAGAGCTTCGATCAATGCAGGGGGGGAGCGATGCTACAGAACAATCATCCCCTACCGGCCCGGTGAGAGGAGAGCGAGCGCTATCGGGAGTCGGCTCCTCTGGAGTCCGCTCCCACACCGCTCTGCCTACCTTCTCTTGCTGGTTCCATCCTCAGCACAGGCTCACATTCCTTCCATACAGCAAACAAGAACGCCCCTCAGAGATTGCTCTGAAGGGCGTTCGATACAAATCTTGGCGGCGACCTACTCTCCCATACCGTTACCAGTATAGTACCATCGGCGCTGCGGAGCTTAACTGCTCTGTTCGGAATGG
>JBMDXA010000092.1:0-77914 GCA_048594725.1 Candidatus Kapaibacteriota bacterium | reverse complement strand
ATTTCAGGGAATAACGGTGACCAGAAGCTGCAACTGATCCTGTACTGATCGTTCCATGGTTTATATGGTTTATCCGGTCTGCCCTCCGGAAACATCGCAACTCCCGAGGGGGCACTATAGAGCCTCGGGAGCATCCGCCGGCAGCCGTTACTTGCCCGGGCTGCTCCCGGATAGCGGCAGCGAATCTTCGCGGCGATAGTGTCGTAAGGGTTTTCCTTCCGATCCCTATGAACAGATAGCCCGGCAGTATTCAGCTATGCGTACGCTCCCCTTTCTTCCGGCACTCGCTACGATCACCGGCCATACCGCTACGGCGCGGGCACACTTCTTCGAACTCGGCGTTCAGCCGTCGCGAAAACGCGATATTCCTCTGGCGTGGTGGATCTGGGCAACGACCCGAGATATCTATTGAACCAGAATTCCTGGAAAACACGACATACCAATGCTCTACGGTTCTGGCGGCAATTACATTTTCGATCCGATACGATCAGTCTATGGCCGGTTACCAGTCCCTCCGTGGCGGAAATGGTAGTGAGGAAATGCTAGTGAGGAAATGGCAGTGATAACGAAGATGGCGGATAAGAAAAATAAAGAACAACCGGACGAAGCGTCCTGACAGTTTCCCCTCCATCTCCCCGTCCATCACCTTGCCGCTGCTATTGCTATTAGTTCTTCACTGCTACTCCCTTTCCCCCTTCTATCTCTATCTCTATCTCTCCATACTTCATCCCATATTCGCGGAGGTTTCTGATCCATGATTTTTATATACCTCTCCCTATTCCCCCCGCATCCGCGAACGCAGAATTCACTATTCGCGAAGATTTCTGAACGTTCGATACGTCCCGCTCATGCTCCCTTCGCCCCCTCTATCAAGATTCGTGAAGATTCGCGGATCAGTCGAGGAAATGGGCGGCGGCCTCCTCCCCGGTAACCACCGCACCCTCCATAAATCCCTGCCATTCGGCAAGGTGTTCCCCGGCGAACACCACTTTCCCATGGGGACGCGCCAGCACCGGACGCAGGCCATACCACTGCCCCGGCCGGTAGAGCGCATACGCCCCGCCGGTATGGCGATCGCGCTGCCATGCATACGAAGCGATGCCCCGCGCGAGTGAGGGAGCCCGCTCATCGAGCGGGACCAGATCGCCGGCAACGATCGCCATCCGGCGATTCTCGTTCTGCGCGGCCAGCACATCGGCCTTCTCCCCGATCGCATAACTCGTGAAGATGCCCCTGGTTCCCGGCTGCCCCTTTGTGCTGTGGAAATAATAATGCGAGGTCACATCGCTCACGAGCGAGAAATCCTCATCCTTCCAGAACCGTTCCTCGTACAGCACCGAGCTTTTGATGATGCGGGCATATTGAAGCCCCCGTGCCGCCTCCATCTGTGCGGCCGGAAGCGCGGGATCGAACCGGATGGAAAGGAGCGCGCGGGCCGGCACCGTACAGATGCAGGCATCGCCGGTATACTCGGTCCCGCCGGCTTTCACCCGTACCGTTCCCTTGCGCTGGGTTATCTCCTCCACCTGGGCATTATACCGGAACGCATCCTCGCCGATCGCCCTGACCAGCTCATCGGTCAGCCGGGAATTCCCCCCCTCCATTTTAAAGTCCATCTCATTTGCGGGACTCGACTCGAAATATTCGGTGGCGGCCATATATGCCGATACATGCCGGATCGACTCCCCGAAATCGGTGCTATCGAACAGATCGCGCAGGCGCAGGTCATCGGCGGTAAATCCTATTTTCTCCAGGCAGCTCCACCAGTCGATCTCATCCATCTTCCGCTTCTGCTTTTCGGAATAACGGGCGAACTCCCCGCGCAGCTTTTCGAACGCGGCCTCCGCCTGCGGGGTATAGCGCCAGGCTCCGGGGGGGACGATGGCCCGATCGCGCAGAAGCGTCGTCTGAAAGCGATGGTCGCGCAGCGGGATGCCGAACTGGCGGCAGAGATCCTGAATGCGCTCGTGGCTTGCTCCCACCCACTCGGCCCCCAGTTCGCAGACCAGCGGCGTGCTCCCGCCGCCATCCATCCTGTGGGTATAGACCCGTCCCCCCGGCCGCTCGCGCGCTTCCAGAACCGTTACCTTCCACCCGGCCCTCTTCAGCCGGTACGCGGCCGCCAGACCGGCGAACCCCGCACCGATGATGATGCAGGAGGGAACATAGAGCCGGAGCGCGGGGCCCAGCAGCAATGGCGCGCCGAGCGCAACGGTCCCGGCACTTTTCAGGAATTCACGGCGAGAGGTCATCGGTTCAACGGCTGATGGTACGGGAAGAAGACCCCAAGCTACGAAATCCCTCTGATGGCCGCCACCACTATCAGCCCCTACATTCCAATACTACATGAAAAAGGCACCCCCGGCAGCAGAGGGTGCCTTTTGTTGACGCGGGGACGGGAATTATTCCACGGTCCCGGAACACGTATGCTATCCTACAACCGGACGCCCGGCAGAGGCACGATTTGCATGGAGCGCCGGCGAGGTCAGGGTAGTGAGCGAGGCCATGATCTCGAACAGGCCGAAGATCAGATGCGGCGCCCAGATATAATCGGCGAAGCCGAACAGCCAGGGAGATGCGGCCAGCAGAATCCCGCTCATCAGATCTATATTCAAATGCATCCGCACACCGATTTTCGGCACCAGGCCGAGCTCGTAATCGGTCATCAGGCTCATCACCAGCGCCATCGCGCCCAGCACCACCGGCACCCAGGTCTCCGCTCCTCCGGCGGCGAAGCCGAACAGCCAGGGGCTTGCTATCAATAATGCGCCCACGATGTAATCCATCACACCATGAACGCGGGTCGGGATAAACCGCATACATTCACCTCTGCTCGTTATTAATGATTTATTCGGAATCATACCGGCATCAGCCGGGCTGATGGTTTCAGCGAACAACTGGAACACTGCTGGCCTTCTCCATGTCAAATACGATACCACGGAAAAAATCATCATGGCTCCGTTCTTGCAGTGGTAGTGAATTAATCGGCTGGTTTTGAACAGACCGCAGCAGGCAGAGTGGAGCAGGGAACTGAAGGGGGGAACTGAAGGGGGGATCTGTAGGGAGGAACAGCGCACAAATGGACTATTCCATTGTATCAGCTGTATCGGCCGGAATTCCGCATCACCCCTCCCCCACATCATATATATACAGGATTATATATACAGACTGCCGGCATACGGACTCAACGGCAATATTCGATATGGGGTCAGGGCGCCGCGATCTCAGGTTGCAATCAACGATAGGCATCTGGTAGGGCGACACCGAGTTCATAAAGAATATTCACCCGGATGTAACGGCCTGCTGAATTCGCTGAGAAGAGCGCACAGATACGGGATAGATCACATCAACGTGCAAGGAGACATTTCATGTTTTATCACGCAAAGGAACTTCAATTCAACGCGCGGGTATCGGGTCCCGATCCCGCATTCGCAAGCCTTCTGCTGGAACAGTTCGGCGGAAGCAATGGCGAGCTCAAGGCTGCCATGCAGTATTTCGAGCAGGCGTTTACCGTACGCAAGGCTTTTCCGGATAAATATGACCTCCTGATGGATATCGCGACGGAGGAATTGAGCCACCTGGAAATTGTGGGCGCAACGATAACCATGCTGCTGGACGGCGTCAATGGCGAGCTGAAGAATGCAGCCGAGCAGACGGAACTCACATCGGTGCTGAACGGCAAGGCGCGCAAGGAGGAATTTATTCATGGCAGCATGCTGAACCCTCAATTTTTCGTGCTCTCCGGTGGCGGACCGCATCTTACCGACAGCCACGGTGTCCCCTGGACCGCCGCATATGTCACTGCCAATGGCGATCTCACGGTGGATCTCCGCTCGAATATCGCGGCCGAGTCGCGCGCGAAAATCGTGTATGAATATCTCCTGCAATTCACCGACGATCCTTATGTGCAGGAGACGCTCAGGTTTCTGATGACCAGAGAGGTGGCGCACTTCCAGATGTTCGCCAGCGCACTGGAGACTATCAAACCGAATTTCCCGCCGGGAGTGCTCCAGGGCGATCCGAGATTCACCCATCTGTACTACAATATGTCCGATGGCGCCAGCGCACGCGGCCCCTGGAACGAGGGGCAGGGCCCCTGGCCGCAGGGAGAAAGCTGGGTGTATGTGGAGAACCCGGCCGAACAGGTTATGGAGACCAAGGGGCAGACCGGGCAGGAACCGGTATTCCGTTCGCCCAGCGATGTGGAGCAGATCGACCGCCAGATGAGCGATATGCGGAGCGAGCAGATCAAGAGCGTAACGCCGGCCGGAGGAGATCAGTGGTCGTCGTATCCGCAGGATGAACTTGCGGGCCCGCAGGGAATCGAGGATACGCTGTAACCGCAGCAGCCGATTTCAGGATTCAGGAACCGATACCCCCATACGAGAGGACCACGGGATGCTACTGCACCGCGGTCCTCTCTGTATATTCCCCCCTCTCCATTGCCCGGCCCGCCGTTTGATATCATAGCAGGAGAGCCTGCCGGGAACAAATCCCATCGGCGGAGCTTGAGAACGATGGCATGGAGGATATCGAACTACTGCGTATGAACAAGGAGCAGAACTGGCCCGACCTCCTCTGGCTTGTCCGGCACGGACAGAGCGCAGGGAATGTAGCACGCGACCGCGCCGAGCTGGAAGGCTTGCATCGCATCGAACTGGAGACGCGGGATGTGGATGTCCCACTCTCCCCCCTCGGCGAGCGTCAGGCACGCGCGCTGGGAACATGGTTCGGCCAGCAGCCGGCCGAGCAACGCCCCACGGTGATTCTCACCTCCCCTTATATCAGAGCCCGCTCCACCGCCCACCTGGTGCTGGATTCCGCGGGGCTTACAAATCCCGAGGTGCCCATCATCGTGGACGAGCGCCTGCGCGAGCGGGAGTTCGGGGTGCTGGACGGCCTGACGAAATCGGGCATCATGATGAATTATCCGGAGCAGGACGCACTGCGGAAAAATCTCGGAAAATTCTATCATCGCCCTCCCGGCGGGGAGAACTGGTGCGATGTGATACTCCGCCTGCGCAATGTGATCGATACGGTCACCCGCGATTACCGGCGGGAGCGTGTGATGGTGGTGTGCCACCAGGTGGTGGTATTCTGCTTCCGGTATCTGCTGGAACAGATGACCGAGGATGAAATTCTCACGATCGACAGCCAGGGAGATATCGCCAATTGCGGCGTGACCTCCTATGCATACGATCCATCGCGGGGGCTGAGCGGCGGCCTCTCGTTGCAGAGTTATAACTACATGGCACCTCTCGAAGAGAGCGACACGACAATCACGGCGGAGCCCGACGCCCCGATCGCACCCAGATAACGATATATGAAGCCCGCACGACGGCCGAAAACCAGAACTGAAAAGAACTCCCCGGAGAAATCCCCGCAGAAAAATCTTCGGAGAAAAAACCCATCGGGAGAAGAAGCCGGGGCGATCATCGAGGTCACCCCCCGGCTTCTGCGCGGCTGGCCCCTGCCGCAACCGGATGCCGATGCCGATAAAACGGGGCGGGGACGTGTGCTGGCCGTGGGGGGAGCATCGGAAATGCCGGGAGTGATGATACTGGCGGCCACCGCCGCGCTCCGAAGCGGTGCCGGCACCGTGCAGATGGCCGTGGGCCGGAGCATTGCGGTGGCGCTCGGCATTGCGGTACCGGAAGCACGGGTGTTCGCGCTGCCGGAAACATCCTCCGGAGCTATCGCGGTATCGGGGGCGGAGAGCATCGCCGGGCATGCCAACCGGGTGGATGCGTTCCTGCTGGGGCCGGGCATGATCGATACGAAGGGAGTGATACGGCTGGCCGAGGATCTTCTCCCCCGGATCAACGGCCCTGTCGTTCTTCTGGATGCCGCCGCGCTCGACGCGCTTTCCGAACGGCGCGATCTGCTCCATCGGTTCGATGCCCGCGCCATCGTCACGCCGCACGAAGGCGAGGTGAAGCGGATACTCGGCATCGGTGGCGAGGCGCCGCTGAGCGATCGGCCGGGAACCGCACGACAGCTCTGCCAGGAGCTGGGAGCGGTTGTGGTGCTGAAAGGATCGGAGACGTTCATCGCCGCCCCCGGCGGGGAACTCTATCGCAACCGGGCCGGCAACAGCGGGCTGGCGATATCGGGATCGGGGGATACGCTCTCCGGCATCATCGCGGGACTGGCCGCACGGGGTGCCGAGCCGGTGCAGGCAGCGGTATGGGGTGTCTATCTGCACGCACGTGCCGGCGAACGGCTTGCAAAGCGGATGGGCCCTCTCGGCTATCTGCCGCGCGAACTGCTGGCGGAGATACCGGCCCTGATGGCGGGGCTGAAATGATCCGCCACCCACTCATCAATAAATTCGGGAAAAATTCACGCTGAGCCGCCGGGCACACCAGGGAATACTTCTCTCCCCGCGGCTTTGCGTGATCCCTTCCCAGCCTGCACAAGGCTCTCCCACCGCACCTCCCTCCTCTCCTCTCTCCCATTCTGCTGGCACGATTTATGGCTGTTCCGAAAAAAAACAGCCGGAAAAATATTCGTACCACATTATAAACGTTCTTATGCTGATTCTTATCGAGCATGGCGAAGTATATGCCCCGGAACCGATCGGCCGCACATCGATCCTGATCGATAATGATAAAATTATCAAGGTTGGAGAGATCGACCGCAGAGCACTGGATCTCCTTCAGGTGGAGTACGAAGTCATAGATGCAGCGGGCCGCACGGTAATGCCGGGAATAATCGACCCGCACGAGCATCTTCTGGGAGGCAGCGGCGAGAGCAGCCTGAGCGCGCAGAGCCCGATGCTGTTTCTTTCGGAGATCGCTCCGAACGGCATTACCACCGTGGTTGGGGTGCTCGGCGTGGACACCACGATGAAGACGATGGCCGGACTGCTGGGGCATGTGAAGGGATTGAACGGCGAGGGAATCACCGCGCGCATGTGGTCGGGCGGATATAACGTCCCCCCTACAACCGTCATGGGCTCCATCAGGCAGGATATCCTCTTCATCGATGAGATCGTCGGTGCCGGCGAGGTGGCTATCTCCGACCGGCGCTCGCTCCAGCAGGAGGTGCAGCGGCTTGCCAAGCTGGTGCTCGATACGCATATAGGCGGTCTGCTGACCGGCAAGGCGGGGGTCACCCACTTTCACGTCGGCGAGGGAGATTCCCGCCTGAAACCTCTACGCGATCTGCTCGATCAGTTCGACATCGATCCCTGCTGGCTGTACCCAACTCATATCACTCGCAGCAGGAAATTGCTGGAGGAGGCTATCGAGCTTGCCCGAAAAGGCTCCCATGTGGATATGGATACGGTGGACCCCGGCGTCTACGACTGGGTTCGCTCGTATATCGACAAGGGGGGACCGCTCGATAAACTGACGATATCATCAGACAGCGGCTCCAGCAGTCCGAAAAATCTGATCCGCACCATCCGTTCCTGTGTGGTGGATCACAAGATGCCGCTGGAGCAGGTGCTCCCGTTCGTCACCTCCAACACCGCTACGATCCTGAAGCTGCCCGGCAAGGGACATCTGGCAGCCGGCTGCGACGGCGACGTGCTGGTATGCGATAACGATTCGCTGGATATCATAGAGGTAATCGCGCGAGGAAAAAGGCTGGTAAAAGATGGGAAATTCGTTGTGCGGGAGAATTTTCTGGAATCGAGCGACCGGCATATTCATCTGGATGGCGTCAAGGAATAACCGACGGATAATATCCAGGAATATATGCGGCGTGAAATCGGGCTCTGCGATACAGGAGGATACGCACAACTCCCGTTCCATGGGATTCAAGGAGATGGTACCGATGTTGCCCTCTGCGTGCTGCGAGTATGAGAGTACTACTACTCGTACTACTTCGGCACGGTACGGTCACTGTTGTGATCGCCCCGCCGTCACAAACCGCAGATCAACGAATAACATCCCATTTTTCTCTTTTTCCACGGAGACAACGTACATGGAACGCAAAGATCATCTGATCGCATGGCTGAATGATGCCTACAGTATGGAACAGGCACTGATTCCCATTCTGGAAAATCACGCCGAGGATGCAAAGAACCATCCTGAATTGCAACGGCGGATTCAGCGGCATGTGGAGGAAACCCGGCGTCATGCCGAGCTGGTGGAGAGCTGCGTCAAGCGGCTTGGCGAGGAAACCTCTACCACCAAGAATATTCTCGGCAGCGTGTTCGGCACCATGCAGAGCGTGGCGACCGGAATGTTCAACGACGAACTGGTGAAGAACGCACTGATGGATTACGCCACCGAGAACTTCGAGATCGCATCCTATAATGCTCTTATGATCGCGGCAACCGAGCTTGGCGATCAGCAGACCGCCGATATCTGCCGGGAGATTCTGCACGACGAAATGAATATGGCGGATTTTCTGCGCAACAATATGCCGACCGTGGTACGAGATACGCTCAGCGGCATGACTGCCTGAGGCCCTCGTGCGAAAGCGGCGAACGCTCCGCGGAAAGATTTATAAACGTGAAACGGGGGAGCAGGGCTCCCCCGTTTAATTTCCACGATTAATCCCCATAGAGTAGCTGCTGCTCCCGGCACCGGCAACCCTCAATTTCCGCCGCCCGCCATCCCCTGCCGTACAAGGCGCAGGGCGGCAGTATCAAGCCCGTCCAGCCGCGCTATCTTCCAGACCCCGTTTTCCAGATGCAAGGCCATCGTAACCGGGCAAAGCCCTGCATCGGCCGTCTTCAGAGAGGCACCGGCAATGGCACTATCCCCCCGGATCACCTCCCACTCCCCGTTCACATTGATGATATCTCCCGCCCCCTCCTGCACCGGCTTCCAGCGCCGCCGCAATTCCTCCGGTTCCACCCGGCTTTCAAGCCCGGCATCGAGATAGGAGAGGGCCATATCGAAGCGCTCCACCGAGAGAGTGCGGAGAAACCCCTGGATGGTGATGGCCGGAGAAGGGACGAACGTTGTCCGGTCATCCAGACCGAAGACGATACCGGCCACTCCGGCCAGCAGCAGTGCTACAACGGCGATCACCGCAGCCAGCTCCTTCATGTTCCCCTCCTTCGGCGGAGCGCATCGCGGTCCTGCCCTTGTGCCGGACGTGCCCAGGGGCGGAGGATGACGGAGGGTTCGCCCGAGTGTTCCAGACGGGCGGCCTCGACGCTCGCCCACTCGTCCGGCTCCATCCCCCCGCCGAGCCGCATCATCTCCTCGCTCTCGCGCCGGCTTATGCGCTCGCGCCGCAGCCCTTCGCGCACCAGGCGCCCTTTTCGCAGGAAGGTTGTGGGGCTTCCCTCAAGAATCGCCTGAAGGGTTTCGTTGCGATAGCTGGCGGCCGAGACCAGAAGCTGTATCACTACCAGCGTTCCGGCCGCCACGATAAACTGCGCGATAGGCACCTCCCCCCACATCGCATTATCGACCGTATCTCCCAGAATCAGCGCCAGCACGAAATCGAATGTATTTCCCTCGGCCACGGTTCTTTTGCCGGAGAGGCGGATAATCAGCAGCAGGAATATATAGGCGAAAAGGACCCGGATCGCGATCTTGTGCAATTCCATTCCGGTTTTCTCCTTATTTCACGTATTTATCGGAATAGCTTTTTCCATGCGGAGAGGATTCATCCTCTCCCCCGGTGGCCTCCTTTTTCTGCTGCTCGTATTCTCCGCCGAGATCGGCCTTGCGAAGCGGCTGCGCCCATTCCTGCAGTATCACGCTTACCTCGCCGTCACTTTCCATGATTGCGAGTTTCACCTCGCGGATATCATCGATGCCGCAGAGACGCAATTCCGCCATCACGTCCTTTTCGTTCATCCTTTCCTGCCGCATCCCCTTGCGCTGCATCTCCCCATTTTTCACCAGCACCGTAGGGCTCCCTTCCAGAACCTTATCAAACCCGTGGTCCCAGTAGCTCAGCCAGGAATTTCCGTACTGCGCCAGGGCGATAACAGCGATGGCGGTGGTGCCCTGCAGAAAGGATACATCGGCGAAAATGATCTCATCGACCACTTCACCCAGCATCAGAGCAACCAGAAGATCGAACGCGGTGAAATTTCCGACCGTGCGCTTTCCGGTGATCCTGATAACGGCCAGCATCAACGCGTATACCCCCAGGCTGCGCAGAGCCGTCATCAACAACTCTTCTGTTTCCATGATTGTACCGCCCGATAAAATGAACGTTGCTCATCAGTATCGGCAATCTCCGTACCGGCCCTGATATAACAACAGCAGGCTCCCCGGTTGGAGAGCCTGCTGTAGATGCGCATCATGCACGGAGGATACGCCCCGCTCAGGCCGGCTGCATCGACTCCAGTTCAGGAATCGTGGAGACCGGAACGGCGCCCGCTTCGGCGAGGATATTCCGTATGCCTTCGAAATCATCGTAGAAGAACACGATGGCATCCTCCTCTATCATTTCCCGGAGCGCCAGACGAAGCGCCTCACGCTCATCCAGCGCAATCGCGCACTCCATCGTCGGCATCGCGCTTTTGATGGCCCAGTAGAGAAGCCCGGCAACCTCGCCGCGGCTACGTCCCCTGGTATCATCATCCTCCCTGATGATAATACGGTGGAAGCCCCTGGAGGCGATCCGCCCGGCATGCTCGATGATGGAATCCTTCCGGTCTCCCGGCACCCCGATCACCCCGGTCACGCGGCGGCCGCGCCAGCGCGAGATCATCCGGGAGACGGCCTCGAACGAATCGGGGTTGTGGCCGTAATCGACCATCAGATATCCGCCATTGACCCGGTAGATATTGGAGCGTCCGGGATTATGCAGGTTGTTGTCGAACGTGGCAAGCGCGGGGACGATCTCCTGCCCTCCCATGCCATACGCCCTGCATGCGGCTATCACCGCCATCGCATTGGCGATATGGAAATCGGCGGTGCCACCCATCGTAACGGGGATGGCCGAGGCATTCACCACACGGAACTCCACGCCGGCCGTGCACTCGATGATCCATCCGTCGCGCAGATAAAAGGCGGTGCCCCCTCTGGAGAGATGTTCCCGAATGACCGGGTTCTCCGGGGAGAGCGAGAAATACACGATGCGCTTCTCCCCCTTTCGCACACGGCGCCGCTCCGGAAGACGGGCAACCCGATCGTCATCGGCATTCAGCACCAGGGTTCCTCCCGGGCGCACCCGCTCCGCGACCAGCGCCTTGATATGCACCAGATCGTCCAGATGTTCGATCCCATCCTGGCCGATATGATCCGGCTGGATATTGGTGATGATGGCAACATCGGCCCAGTCGTACCCGAGGCCATTGCGGACGATGCCGCCTCGGGCGGTCTCCAGCACCGCCACATCGACCGATGGATCGGCGAGCACCGAACGGGCGGAGCGGGGGCCGGTCATATCACCACGGGTGATGCAGTCGCCGTTGATGCAGATGCCATCGGTGGTGGTGGTTCCCACGGTAACGCCGGTGGCCGCAATCACATGGCTGAGCATGCGGGTGGTAGTGGTCTTGCCGTTGGTACCGGTAATGGCGATGATCGGAATCCTCGCGGGCGCCCCGTTCGGATAGAGCATCTCCACGATCGCCCCTCCCACATCGCGGCTGGCGCCGGCGCTGGGGAAATGATGCATCCTGATGCCGGGGGCGGCGTTCAGTTCCACGATACCTCCTCCTTTGGTCATCGGGCGGGAGATATCCTCCATCACCAGATCGACGCCGCAGATATTCAGGCCGATGGCATTTGATGCCCGCTCGCACATACGGACTATCTCCGGATGTACCTGGTCGGTGACATCGGCGGCGGTTCCTCCGGTGGAGAGATTGACGCTCTCGCGCAAGTAGACTCGCTCACCGTTGTACGGAACATAATGGAGCGCATACCCGGCCTTGCGGAGATATTCCTCCACCACCTCGTCGATGATGATGCGGGTGAGAGGCTTTTCATGATCCTCGCCACGCAACGGGTTGCAGTTCTCGATATCGACAAGGTCGCGAATCGTGTTGGTACCATCTCCCACCACCGACGGGGGCATGCGTTCGGCGGCGGCCACCATCTTTCCATCAACCACCACAACGCGATAGTTACGGCCGTTGTACTGCTCCTCTACCAGCACATCCGAACAGATTTCGCTGGCGATCGCGAACGCCGTACGTACCTGCTCGGGGGTGGTAAGGTTCAGCGAGACGCCGCGTCCCTGGTTGCCGTCCAGCGGCTTTATCACCACCGGCCCCTCCATCTCCTGCATGGCGGCCACCGCCTCATCGGCGCTGCGGACGGTGCGGCCGGCGGGAACGGGGAGCCAGGCATCGGCAAGGATCTTCTTGGTAAGGGCCTTATCGCAGGAGATATCCACGCCGATGGCACCGGTGATGCCGGCGATGGTTGCGGCGATATGGCGGCGGTTCCGGCCATGGCCCAGCTGGATCAGGCTGGCGTCGTCGATACGGGTCCAGGGGATGCCGCGACGTTCCGCCGCATCGATGATGGCTCTGGTGCTGGGTCCCAGCTCCGTATGTGCGACAATTCTGCGCGCCTCCTGCAAACGCTCCTGGAGGGGGAACTCCTCGCCGCGCACCAGCGCCTCCACCATCTCCACGGCGGCCTTCAGCAGAAAGATCATCCCCTCCTCGGCCTTGTACTCCACCACGACATTGTAGCAGCCGGGCTCCCCGGCATACCGGGTCTTGCCGAAGAAGGCGGGGATGCCGGCGGGCTCGCTCAGCTCCAGAGCCACATGCTCGACGATATGGCCGAAATAGGTTCCTTCGTTCAATCGCTCTATAAATCCTCCCGGTCTGCCGGCGGCACAATGGTGCTGATGCAGTCCGGGAAGCGCCGCTATCAACCGTTCGGTGAAACCGGGTATATCGGTGCTTTCGCGTTCGGTCAGTTCATCAAGGCGCAGCCTCATAATCAACACGGGATTATTGGTGTAGATATTCGGGCCGCGCAGCGCTTTAATATTCTCTATAGTCATAGTCTCACTTCCTTCTCTCAGAAATTGGGGGCCTTCTCTTCGATGACCGGCTGCTTCATCTCCAGATCGAACGAGTATCCGGATGGAAGCACATGCAGCACCACATGCTGCAGGGCCAGATCATTTTCCTGTGTTGAGCGGGTAAGGTTGGTATACTCCGGGCCGGACATATCGTAGAGATAGACGGCCCCATCGCCTATCACCTCGAATTTCCGGCCCTGCACTACAAGGGCGGTATTTTCATCGATGCCGATACCGAGATGTCCGGGGTGCCGCGCCACCGCCGCCAGCAGGCGCCCGCTGCGGGCACGGGTGGCGAAGTGCATGCAGATAATGGTATTCGGAAGAAATCCCATACCCGGTCCCAGCTCCACGATCTCGCGATTGGGATTGGTTCCGGATTCTCCCTGAACGATCATCGGGTCGGCCATCATGGCGGCGCCGGCACTGGTTCCGGCTATCGCCAGACCCTCATCGTAGCGCCGGTGCAGGGTTGCCCCGGCATCGGTTCCACGGAGCAGTTCAATGATCCGCTGCTGGTCGCCACCGGTGAAGAAGACTCCATCGGCGGCAGCGATGGCCGCAGCGGCGGAGGCAGAATCGGCCTCCTCGCGATTTTCCAGATCGAGCACGGAGACGTTCGGAGCACCAATACGGGCAAATGCTTCCACATACTCCCTGCCCACTTCCTCCGGCTGTTCGGTGGCAGCGGTCATTACCACGAGTTTTGCGGAGGGTCCACCGGAGATCGCCATGAATCTCTTCAAGATCGTGCACTCCCCTTCCTTTTCCTCGGCTCCCCCGATAATAAGCAGATATCCTGATGGGTTCGATGATGCCATAGAACTAACGAGCGTTCGAATTTGATTGGAGATATGGATGCGTGTGCTGACGGTATCGGATGGCCGGCGGTAGTTCTCATCATGCCGGAAAATCGTTACCATAGAAATTCATGCCAGGAATATTCCGGCTCCTATGGTGATGAATTCCTGAGGAAATGACCATTATATCCGGAATATCTCCCGCTCCGGATATCGCAGTAGAATATCGAAATGCAGAATGCATCACCCGAAGGCTCAGAAGAAAATCCCGAATAGAGACGCGGCGGAGATTACGCTCCTGGCACCTGCGCGTGAAAATCACGGTTATTGCAAGGACACGCACAATTTTCCAGTTTTTTTTCAGAGTAATGATATCGGCACACCGAATACCGCATTCTCAATCCGGGCGAGCTCAACTGCATGAACAATTCCTGGTTCTTCCGAGCAATGCCTCCTGCCATCATAACCCGGATGACATATTGCGGAAGGACAGGGGCGACGATTATAATCTGCATCCTTTATGAAGCATTCTTCATGAGCCCGGTACTACTCCAGATATCGTGCTACCGAATAGTGATATGTAATGGATGAAAAAACGTATTAAAAAAAACGGAGCCGGCCGGATTATCCGAACGCTCGGACAATCACAGACCGGCTCCGAAAATCGGAACAGTCTTCATGAATTCGATACAAACGCACACCGGCTAGCCGTTGCCGGAGCAACCGGCTGGATACCGCCGTACGGTGACTGTGCACTGCGGATGCTTCCCGGGATAAACGGGTCTTGATTCCGTCTTTTACGAGTTGGCGCTACCGGCCCGCCCATTAGAGAAGAGTGCCACTACGGCGCACATTGAGTGGATCGCCAGGGCACACCGGAATCGGAAGCTCGGTGAATCTCCGGCAACCCGGCATGGCTATCCTCGACAGATATTCTCGATAGCCATACCATCATTCCCGCTGGAGACTCTATCTCCTGTCGTGACGGTTGAAGAGGCTTCACGGGCAGGAGCAAGTGATCTCAGGCTTACAACGTTCCGGAAAAACCTTCTCCCCGGTTCTCGCCGCCTCCCTGGAAGCGCTGCTCGGAACCACGGCTCTCTCCTCCCATATCCTCGCGTCCTTCGGCTCGTGAACCGAGATTCGCCTGCTGATCCTTGTTACCGGACGTACGGCCGGCCTGGCGTGCCTGACGGCTTGCTTCACCACCGAGACGCCCGATATTGGACATATGCTGGCGGTTCTGGCTGACAGCCTCTCCTCCCTTGCGGCCGGCTACCCTGGCCTCATCGGGAGTAAACTGGTGTGCGGTACCCAGTTTGTGCGCGGCCTTGCCCCCCTTGCTTGCGATCTCCCGCTGCTTGTCGGAATCCATCGAGGCAAAGCCCCTGTTGCTCGTACCTGCCATGTTGCTCACCTTTATGGGTTAGGATTTCTCGTTCTACCAGCCATCGCTCGGATATCGCCGAATCGGTTTATCCTGGTAACGGCCGGTCCGGTTGCACAATTCTCCTTCACAACGCCTCTCCTCCGGAGGCACTGATCTGTAACGCAACTCATATACCCAAATAGTCATCCCCCTGGCAGAGCCGGCAACAGGCCATAATTCCGGTGGTTGGCACCGGTATCGTTTCATTAGTGGAGAATATCACAGCCGGATCATTGCAATTTGTTCAACAGCCTCCTTATCCCTCCAGCGGTTCGTTTTCATTTTGGGCGTTTGCTTTTCCTTTTGGAACTGTGCTGCGCGAGCGTAGTGGTGATAATTCCGATCTTTTCCCCTTCTCTTCCATCTCCTCTCTTCCATCTTCTCAACCATCGGCACCGAGAGCAGGACAGGGCCTCAATCACGGCCGTATTTACGAAGCCACATCCGGATGCGATAAAAATTCATGTGTGGCGACACGGAAAACCGATGAGATAAATTCAGGGGGACAATTATGAATTCCGGTTCATAATTGGACGGGAATTAGAATCATATCCTGCGTAATTATGGTGAGATTACCGTATTGAGATTCATCCCTCGCCCCTTGAAACGACGAAGTCCTCCATGCGGGGAGGACTTCATCATTACCGGGATTGCTCTCCGGGTTGCGCCTGCCTGCCGGCACCTGCCGATACGGAGGTGCCGGGAGAGAATTACGATATCATGCCTGATGCGGAATGAGCGCCGGAGCCGATGCCCCCGCGTGTTTTCAACGCACGCAGCTTCTCGCCCAGGATTTCCTCGGCGGTCACCACAACCTCCCCGAACGTTCCCATCGTCACCGACTCGCGAAGCACCTGGCGGGCCTCCCGGCTGTAACGGCCGAGCACCTTCTGCCAGAACTCCGCCAGGGTACTATCGGGCATATCCGATCCGAGACATTGTTCGATGAAAGCAAGTCGTTCCTTCAATTCCGACTCCCGCTCGCAGCGGACCAGACGCTCCGCGGTCTGGCTTGCGTATTCGTTCAACCACATTCTCCTGTTCCCCACCCTTTCAACGTTTGCTGTATGCTATGACTACATTGGAACGGCCGGAAGTACCGGGCATCTTCCCCTCCGCCTGCGGCAAGCCGCCGAAGCCGGAGCGATCTACGCTGTATCTCTGTAGTTCCCAGCCGAGACAGAGTTTCTTCGCAGAAACCGGGCCAATCTTTCGGAAAGGACGCAAATCCCCGCTGACAGGGTAAAAAACGGCGAAGGGCCGGTATCTACCGGCCCTTCCGAGCGAACTCTACGGGATGGTGCATGGAGCACCGTCTTGTTACGGCTGTACTGTCGCGGTAAGATTCAGCTTCAGTTCCGACTGCTTCTTGCCGCTCATCGCCACCACCACCTCTGCCACCGATGTCCCCTCCTTGATGGGCTTGACATGGGCAACCAGGCGGCGCGCCTCTCCGGGCTGCAGGGTGATGGGATCGGTGATATCGAAGCGAACCAGCATATCCGACGCGGTCGGGATGGTTGGGGGCTGCACCACCACCGCAACATCGCTGGTGTTGCGGAGCTCCACGGAGGTGGTATCCTCGCGCCCCTTCTGCGCGCTGGTGAGCGGCTGGAAGAACTCCGGCGTGGCGACCACATCACGCACCACCGTTGCATGCAGCCCCACGGTGATGGCGCTCCGGGTGGAGTCGTTGGAGGTGATCGTGATCGTCTTGTGCTGGTCGCCGGTCCGGTTGGCGACATCCATGGTCACGTCCACGGTAGCGGTATCGCCCGGCAGGAGGGTCTTCTTGTCGAGCGGCGCGGTAGTGCAGCCGCAGCTGGGCTTCACATCGGCGATCTTCAGGGTATCGCCGCCGGTATTGGTGATCTTGATGGCATGCTTCAACATCCCTGGCCCCACCTCTCCCCACTCCACCTTGTCTCCTCCCACTATCTCGATCTTGGGGGGGCCGGAAGCAGCAGCGGAGGGGCCTTCGGTCCCCGGCTTCGAGGCCTCGCAGGAGGCAAGCGCCAGCGCCAGAGAGAAGAGGCCGAGAGCCACGCGGCCGATACTGCGAAAACTACGGTCAGGATGAATCATCATCGATAATGCTCCGAAAGTATCTGCTGATTGAATTGCACGGAAAACCACTGCACGGATCATCTCCGATCCGAACCGGGATCCCCTGGAGTCCGCGCGATCCGGGGGCCCGGGGAGTGGGCTCTACGTATTTCCGGGAACGTTTCCCGCAGGGATATTGACGATGTTCGAGTGACAGCCAGCCCGTAGCCGTCGCGGCCCGTTCCGGCTATCGGAATCCCGGCACACGTTCCGGCAGGTCTAATTGCTGAGAATTCTGAACTCCACCCGGCGGTTCCGCTGGCGTCCGCGATCGCTGCCGTTGGATGCAACCGGCTGGGATTCGCCGTAGCCACGGGCCGAAAGCCGGGATGCGTCGATACCGGCACGGGTGAGATACTCCACCACCGCCTGGGCGCGGCGCTGGGAGAGATCATCGTTGTTGCTCGCCAGGCCGACGTTATCGGTATGGCCGGCGATCTCCACATTCATCGACGCATTGCCCCGGAGCCGCTCCACCAGACGGTCCAGTTCCGGAATGGCGGCATCGCGCAGCTCGGCGCTCCCGGTCTCGAACAGAACGGAGTTGAGCCTGGTGACCGATCCCCTCCCGGATGGAGTAAGGAGAAAATCGACAGTAAGCTCCTTGTAGGAATTCTCCTTCGAGAGATCGACGCTACGGCTGGCCGCGGTATAGCCCTCGGCCTCGGCACGGAAGGAATAGCTCTCACCGAGCGGAAGCGTGACCTTGTACTCCCCGCTTCCCGGCGTGGAGGTGGCCGACCCTCCCCCCTCGCTGCCGCGCCTCATCCGGTAGGTGATCGCGGCGGCGATCGGCTTGCGGGTCTTCGCATCCAGCACACGGCCGGAGATCAGGGCCACGGCATTGGGGCGGAGCGTCGTGTTGAGCTTCACGCGGAAGATATCGGCCGAGCCGATGGAATTGCGCGCCGAGACCAGATAGGCATAATCGCCGGAGGCGGGAACCGTAAAGAACCCATCCCACCCGTCGGTATTGATGGGGCGGCCCAGGTTCTGCGGCTTCGACCACTTCTGCCAGGTGCTATCCAGGCGGCGGGAAACGAAGATATCGGAGCTGCCGAAGCCGCCGAGCCCATCGCTGGAGAAATAGAGCGTCACCCCGTCGGCCGCAAGAAAGGGGGTGCGATCGAAGCCGGCGCTGTTGATATCCGGGCCCAGGTTCATCGGCGCCGACCACTCGTTGCCCGCCTCCAGGAAGCTGACGTAGATATCCATCTCGCCGTAGCTGTCGTTGCGCTGGATCGCCATCAGCAGGGTCTTGCCATCGTTCGCCAGACGGTAGTTGGCGGTAGAGGAGGTGCTGTAATAGTTCTTGATCTTCAGCGCCTGCGGGGTTCCCCAGCCGGTACGGGTTCTGCGGACGATGGAGACTCCCGGCCCCATGCTTCCATCGCGGTTGTAGACGTTGCCGAGCAGCAGAGTGTTGCCATCGGGGGTCACCGAGGAAACGAAATTGTTATCGGCATTATTGAGTGGCGAGCCGATATTCCGGCTGGGAGCCCAGGAGCCGTTGCGTTGCAGTTCGGAGTACCAGATATCGTCATCCCCGAAATTCTCAGGGTGGTTGGGGCGATCGAAGTAAAGGGTTCTGCCATCCGGGGAGATCACCGGTCCCACCTCGTCATAGGCGGAGTTGATGTTGGGCCCGAGGTTTTCGAGCAGAACGCTATCGCGCTCCTGCGCCGGCAGGCTTCCCCCATCCAGCAGGCCGATTCCGAGGATCAGGAGCAATGGAAGCGTACGGCGTTTCGTTGCGAAGCTTATGAACATCAGTGAAATAACGAAGGTTGATCGATGGGTCGCCCGGCAGGACAATCGCACGTGCCATAGATGACCGAGAAGATACGCGAAGCCGCCGTTGTTGGCAATGATTCAGACTCCGCCCGGCAGATCATGTTCCGGAGTCCGGGACCCGAAGCTAGCGCAGGGGCCCTCCCTGCGCTACTTGTTTTTTGCTACCAAGTATGGACGCCGGGAGTCTCGGAGTCGGGAGTCCGGGAGTCTGATATTCATTCAGATCAGTTCTCTGCGCGTCCAGCCCTCCAACATGTGACGGATATAGCGTTGTTCCGGTCACCTGGCCCCCGTCAGGGAGCACCCGTCTGTAGTAGCCAGGGTTCTCCTTTCTCCTGGAAGCTCCGTAGGAGCGGCCCATTCTTTTCGGTCTGGAGCCTGGAAAGAAGAACTATCGCAGGGAGGTGCTATTCACGTCCCTCTCCCTGCTACTAACTGACGCAAGCAACTTGCGACGTAGCAGAGGGAATGTCATGCGAGGGATTCCTCCTACCAGAAAAAGAATGGGCCGCTCCTGACGGAGCTTCCAACGGCGAACAAAGAACTATCGCTACTACAGACGGGTGCCCCCTACGGGGGCCATCACAACGGCAGGTGCAGCGACCCCGGCCACTGGCTGCACCTTCGATCAGTACGTAGCATCTTGAGTTAACTCCTAACCACTATCCATTACCTCTCTTTCACCGCCCACTGACACTCTCCCCGTGCCCACGAAGCAATCCCCCGTACCCCTGGTCAGATCCAGCGCACCAGATCGTTGGCCTGGGAGATATCGAACGGCACCGGCTCGCGGTTCATGCGCAGTTCCACCAGGGTGGTGGTGTAGGGGTAGAAGAACTGCATCTCGGCGCCGGAGCCGAGGAGTTTCTCGGAGAATTCTATCTCGGCGTCCCACTTGCCGGCCGGATCGATCATGTTCATGTTCATATCGGCCTTTTCGCTGCCGAAGCCGTGGTAGCCCACGAACCGGGTGCCGGATGAGGCTATCACCCGCATCCAGAGGTTCTTGAAGCGCTCCGGCTTCAGCTTCGTGAGGTTCACATGAAAACAGCGCAGGCTTTTGTCGCTGCTGTAGGTATGCACTTCCAGATCGAAGCCGTTGATATCCTTCGCTTCCTTCCCGTTCTTCCCCTCCTCCTTGGTGAAAAGCTGGATGTTGTAGTCGGTGATGGGATCGCCCCGCTCGTCCAGGGCCCGCACCACGATCTGCTGCCAGCGGTCCACCCCCTCGGCGGCCTTGGCGCTCGTGGCGGCGAAGTCCTTGTGCCAGGTGTCGAAGGCGGTCTTGCTGGAGACCTGGAGTGCGCGGTCCACCATGTCGATGAGATCATCGGTGGGCTTTTCGATGATGGTGCCGTGGTTGAGCCCATCGACCATCACCAGCGGGATATCGAGGTTGCAGAACGGCGGGATCTTGATGCGGCCGGTGCCATCGGGCTTGGCCGGATCGCGCGTAAGATCGATGGTGATCTTGCGGCTGTTCAGGGCACATCCGGCCCAGCGGACGGTGCCGTCGGTTCCCGGCTCGCTGATGAAACTTTTCAGCCCTCCGTATCCCTTGTTGCCGCAGAAGATGAAGACATACGGGGTGGTCTTCTTTTCGCCGTAATAGGTATCCCCTCCCACCAGATCGGTCTCGGCCAGATCCCAGGTGAAGCGGCTCCCCAGCTCAAGCCCATCCAGCACCAGATCCCCCGCCTCCATGAAGTCGGGTCCGGGCGTGGGATTCCCCTTGAAGATCGCTCCCAGCCAGCTTCGCCCCTTGTGCGCCAGCGGCGAGCCGAAGGTGGCCGGGGCCAGCCCGATAAGGCGGTTCAGCCGGCTGAGGCGCTTGTTGTAGGCGGTGAGCCAGGCGCGGATGACGAGCATGCCGGTGGAGTGGACGATGGCGTCGAACGGCTCGTTCTCCTTCAGCCCCATCCGGATGCGGAGGGCGCGGTCGAACCCCTCGGCGATATCCTTGATGGTGATCTCGTTGGAGAGCGATTCGTAGCTGCAGGTATGGATTTCGGTGACGTTGTAGCCGCGCTGGGAGAGCGCCTCTCTCCAGCGGGCGAACGAGGCTCCGGTATCGGAATAGCCGTGAACCAGGACGACGGGATTTCTCTTCGCCATGCGATGCTCCTTGCTGCGAATAGGGTAGATGATGGACGATCTGCCCGGGGGGAGTGGCAATACCGCGACGAACTTACGGAAAAGGCCCTGAAGGGATATTCAGGGCCAGTCGTTATCGGCACTTTCCACCATCATGCAGATGCCGGGGGCATCGCTCTGCCGATCCGGCGCCGGCCGATGGCCGTACCTCCGTCGCGGGAATGCTCCTCTCCCCTCCCTCATCAATCGAAAATCGTCAATCGCAAGCTGGGGGCATCGCTCTGCCGATACGGCGCCGGCCGATGGCCGGCACCTCCGTCGCAGGAATGCCCACCTCCCCTCTCCCTCATCAATCGAAAATCGTCAATCGAAAATCGAAAATGACGAGTTCCCTCACGGGAGCATCGCGGGATCGGGGGACTCCCGCACCAGCTTCTCGGTGCCGCGCGCTATGGAATCGTCCGGTGCCAGCCGTACGGCCAGATCGCGGAGGAAGCAGGCGATGGGGGATTCGAACTGCGCCACCCGGCCGATCCGGTAGGACTGATCGAGGATGGCATCCACCCGCTTGCGCCGCGCCCCAAGATACCCGCCGATAGCGCCGGCGATGCTCCCGGCGGTATGGAGGCTGCTGGCGAGCACGAAGGCATCTTCGATCGCCATGGCTCCCCCCTGCCCCATGTTCGGCGTCATCGCATGAGCGGCATCCCCTATCAGCACCACGCGCCCGCGATGCCAGTCGCGCATACGGAGATCCTCGATATCGTTATGGATAAGCTGCGCGGCGCTGGTGATGCGCGAGATCACTCCCCGGGCGATGCCGCCGAACTCGGCGAAGATCGCCCGGAAGCGTTCCAGGCTCACCGAGGCAAGATCGCTGTCGTGCGGAGGCGCGTTGTAGCAGGCGAAGCCGTACACCTTGTTCCCCCCGACCGGCACCACCCCGAAGCGGCGGCCGTGCCCCCACATCTCGATAGCATCGGCCGGCTCGTGCGGGAACTCCGCATCCACCATGAAACGCCAGCAGGTATAGCCCGAGTAGCGGGTCTTCACCGGGCCGAACGTCAGCTCTCTGACCTGCGAGCGGATGCCATCGGCCCCCACCACCAGATCGTAGCGCCCTCGGCTTCCATCGCTGAACTCCACATCGGCGCCACCGCCATCATCGGCGAGCGAGCGGAGCGTGGTGCCGAGGCGTATCCTCACGGCACTGGTATCGACCGCACCCAGGAACGCCTCATGGAGCGCCCCGCGATGGATGGCAACCGAGGGATAGCCCGTGCGCTGCGAGAGCGCCTCCAGATCGACCTCCGAGAGGGTCCGTCCCTCGGCATCGGCCACGATGGCCCTGCGGAGAGGGCGTCCGGCCGATACGATTGCATCGGCGATGCCGAGCCGTTCGGCCAGGCGCATGGCGTTCATGCCGAGCGTGATACCCGCCCCCACCGGCTTCCATCCGGCCGCACGCTCCACCAGATCGATATGCAGGCCGGGACGCCCCAGAAACCCTGCCAGCGCAAGGCCGCCTATTCCGCCGCCGACGATCAAGATCCTTTCAAGCCGTTCCGATTCCATTTCCGTCTTCATGGCAACTGCCTTTCTCTTTGTGATACATCATTGCGATAGATCACACACACACCGAATGTCCGAGCCGGAGACAGGCACGTTAGAGCTTAGTGCTTAGTTTTTAGTTCTTACCTACGAGAACGTAGTCTGCTATTCTTCTGGCTGCGTTGTCTCCGTTGTCGCGGAGTTCGATTCCGCGACCCTGGCTGCGCTCGCTGTCAGTAGTCCGTGGCCGCTGTTGCCGGGTGTGCCGTCTGATCGGGCACATCCGGGAGGAGGCCGACGGAGCATTGGCAACTCCCCGCTGAGCTTTTCCCAATCGCCAAGCGTACATCGGCGATTGTTAATCCCCCTTACTTCTTCGTTGCCGTAAAGGTGCCGTTCGGTTGCAGGAACAGGACGCGCACCACCTTCCCCTTTTCGCGCTCGAAACGGACGGTATAGCCGTTCAGTCCCTTCAGCCCGAACTCCCCTTCACCCAGCGGCTGGAGCTGGTAGCGGGGCTGGCCCGGCACCGTGAGCGCAAGCGTTGTTCCGATCACCTCCACCAGCACGCGCGCCCCTGCAAGGTTGTACTCGCCGGCATACTCCTGCAATGCGGCGGGATCGCTCATCGACGAGGGGGCGCGCCGCGTGAAGACGATATCGGAAGTCGACGGCTCCAGCGGCACCAGCAGGCGATCGATGGCGCCACGGATATTCGCCTGGAACTGGAGTTTCAGCCCGGCGAAGGGCTCCGGCATTTCGGCGGCGCGGAAGACATCGTAGTGGAAGTGTTCCAGCGGGCTGCTCATGTCGTTGAAGGACACCTTCAGGCGATCGCGCTCCACGCTCACCCGCATCACGCCATAGGCAGGGCTCTCGTACTCGCCGGCATAGGCCTCCAGCCGGTGCGAGGGAACGGTGCCGGTGATACGGTCGGCATCCTTCGCGCTCTCGTTCTGCTTCACCATCTCCTCGGCCCCGGTCACGCGTCCCTTCATCCTGCCGCTCCAGTCCACCTTCTCGAACCCGAGCAGGCGATCGTAGATGGTGAGCATCGCCGCCATCGGGAGCGCCGAGCCATTCTGGTTGGTGAGGATCACCACGCCGGTGCTGTCGTCCGGCATCATGCCTACCAGCGCGGTAAAGCCATCGATGTTGCCGCCGTGATGGACCAGCCGGTGGCCGCGGTAGGACTGCACGAACCATCCCATCGCGTAGAGATTGAAGAGCAGTTCCCTGGAGCTTCCGGAGGCGCCGGAGATCACCACCTGCGGGGTATGCAGCAGCGAGAGCGTCCCCTCGGAGATCACCTCCTTGCCGTCGTAGGAGCCCCCCTCCAGATGGAGCTTCACCCAGCGCGCCATATCCCGGGCGGTGGAGTTGATGGAGCCGGCCGGCCCTATCTGGTCCAGGCTCCGGTACGGGACACGGGCCATCTTCTTATCCTTCTCCTGATAGGGCAGAGCGGCGTTGCTGTCGCGCTCCATATCGGCCACCGAGAACGTGCTGCGCCGCATGCCCAGGGGATCGAAGATCCTCTTCTGCACCAGATCCTCCCAGGTGGTTCCCGCGGTCTTGCCTGCCAGATAGCCGGCGGTCATATACATCAGATTCTGGTACTGCCACTCGCTGCGGAATCCGGCGCTCGGCTCCAGATAGCGCAGGCGGTTGAAGAGCTCATCGCGGGTGAGCGAGGAGCCGTACCACATCACATCGTGACGTGGAAGCCCGGAGACGTGCAGCAGAAGATCGCGCGGGGTGATAAGCCTGGTGGCGCATTCATCCTGGAGATGAAACGCGGGTAGATACTCGGCCACCGGCGTATCCCACGCCAGCTTCCCTTCATCGACCAGCGAACCCACCACGAAACTGGTGAACGCCTTGGTGGAGGAGCCGATGGCGAACATGGTCTCGGCGTTCACCGGCAGCTTCCGTTCCAGATCGCGGTAGCCGAATCCCTCGGAGAGAATGATCTCGCCATTGCGGACGATCGCCACCGAGAGGCCGGGCACATCCCACTGTTTCATCGCCTCCGGGATGAAGGCGCGGATCTCCTCCAGCGCCGATGATGTGGCACTGGCGGCCGCCTGGCGCTCGGCCTCGGTCTGCCGGGAGAGGCTGAACGGGAACTTCGCTCCCCCCTGGTTGAACGTGCCGTCCAGAGAAGCGCCGTCGGCGGAGAGCTTCCCCTTGAACGTGGGGTTTCCCGGCACCCCCTCTATGGTGAAGGCCACCTCCTCCCCCGTTGCCGATACGGCCGACAGCGGCAGACCGCTGGCCCCCTGCTGCGGTATATCGATGGTCCCTTTCAGCGCCCCGTTATCGCCGCGCGCCAGCAGCACCACCACGTTCAGGGGCTGCCCCGGCACCTGCACCACCCCGGTCCAGCGGCCGGCCGGATCGGGGGCGGTCTGCGCGGCCAGAGGCGCCGCGGCAGAGGCCACCAGAAGGAAAAGCATGAGAAAACCGCCGATGGCCCGAGAGGTTCCGGCGCCGGACGCTGTTCTTGCGGTCCTGCCGGGAGTAAAGGCGATTGTACGAGGGGAAGTGATCTTCATAGTGCGTATGGGAAAGATGATTCCGCCGCGAGGGTCCGGCGTGTGTCGTGCAGGACCGGCTCCGGCAACGGATACCATGGAACAGGAATGATGTTGCGCTGCCGCACCTGGCAAACTTGTAATAACATACGACCCTCTGACCGGAAGGCAGTATCCCGGTGCAGCGGATTGTGCCCGCGGGGGAAGCGAAGATGCATGGTACCGCGGGGAGCATCGCGCAGGCCACGCCGGTACCCTTAACTCAAGGGTACCCAATGATGTACTTCTCCGGAGCGATTGCAGGCCCCATCTTTGCCGCAGCTACACCACCCTCCACAGGCCCGGCCCGTACCTGATGCGCACGGCAGCGATACCGGCGGCATCGAAGGGGCAGCAGACAACGCTCGCACACCGTTTCCGGGAGACCGCCGTGGCATCCCGGATGCATTCACCCCGAGCGCCCGGTTCGCATTCGATCTCTGAAGTTTCGTTACCGATACACCGCCATCCGAAACGCTCCCCCGGCGCATCGATGCCAGCACCTACCCTGAGCCCATCCCCGGGGCGTCAGGATTTCATTCATCATCAACCGGTCAGTTTCCCCCGAAACAGACCCGGATGCAACGGCCATCGCCGTACCTCCGGGCCCCCCAGTATCTCACTCACATACACATCAGGAGTATCGACATGAGCAAGAAGACATCCTGGCTCACCGGGAAATTCATGTCCTGCATCGCCACCGCCGGAGCGCTCTTCCTTCTGGGGAATGCGTCCGGCAGCGCACAGACCTTTCAGTACACCTACGGCGGCGTGGGCAACGACGCGGCCACCGGGGGCGTGGTTGCGCTGGCGACCAACGAGTTCGTCACCGTGGGGCACAGCCGCAGCTTCGGCCTTGCCAACGACGACATCTATCTTATCAAGACCAACGCCTGCGGGGCGCTGATCTGGTCGTTCACCTACGATCTGGGGGGCAACGACGTGGCCCACAAGATCCGCAACACGCCCGATGGAGGGTTCATCATCGTGGGGGAAACGGAGAACCTTCGCAACTGCTGCACCCGCAACGACATCTTTCTGATGAAGGTGGACGCGACCGGGGCCTTCACCTGGGCCAGAACCTACGGCGGCAACGGCGTTGAACTGGGAAACGATGTGCAACTGCTCCCGGACGGATATGTGGTTGCCGGCAGGACCAATAGTTTCGGACAGGGATCGGACGATGCCTATCTGATGAGAACCGATCTTCTGGGAAGCATCGCAACTCCCGGCACCTGGGCACGCACGCATGGCGGCACCAACTCCGACTTCTATCTCTCGTGCGATGTGGCCGCAAACGGCGATATCATCGCTCTTGGCTCCACCAACAGCTTCGGGGCCGGCGGGTACGATCTGTATCTGACGCGTTCGTCGCAGGCTACCGGATGCCCGATCAATACATGGCGCTACGGGGGGGCGGCGATAGAGATCGGCTGGTCGGTGATAGAGGATGCGGCTGGCGCCATCGTGATGGCAGGCGGCACCGGAAGCCTTGGAGGGAACAACGAAGGGCTGCTGCTGAAGGTGAACGGAACCACCGGAGCGTTCCTGTGCGGCACCGCCTACGGCGGAAGCAACGGCACCGGCTGGGATGAGTTCCTGGAGGTACGCGAGACCGCCAACGGGTATCTGGTTACCGGCATTCTCTTCAACGTTCCGGGAGGATTCGGCAACTACGATATGTACGTGGGCAATGTGGGCCCCTGCTTCGGCCCGATCAACCATACGGTTCACGGCGGCACCGGCGACGACCGCGGATACTCCATTGCGGAGGCTCCGGGAGCACCGGCCCCCGAGTCGATCATCGCGGGTTATACCACCAGCTTCGGGTTCGGCGGGCAGGACGTCTATCTGGTCCGCCAGCGCGCAAACGGCACCTCCGGCTGCAACGATGCCGTGCCGCAGCTGATTGCGAAGGTTCCCAGCTTCAGCCCGAACCCGACCACGACGGTCTGCGGTGTGGTGAACGTCGAATGCGCTGCTACCGCCACTCCCATCTCCCGCACCGCACAGCGGGTTCTCTGCACCAGCTGCCTTCCTCCGACGCTGGATGCCCCGGCGCTGGATACCCCGGCACTGAGCGAGGATATCGCCGCACCGGCCGGCAAGGCGCTGAACAATCGCTGATAGCCCGCTGCCACTAGCACAGGCTATCGCATAAACGGAAGAGGCATCCTGGTGTATGGATGCCTCTTCGTTATGTGGAATTTTCGATTTTGGATTTTCGATTGGGGAAGGTCCAACGATATAGTGGTCAGGAGTCTACTGACGGCCGCCGCAGGCGGCGCACCGGCCACTCACGACCATCTACTTCTGCAGCCCCGGCTCGCGCTTGATGAACTCCCTGTACAGATCCACCTGGCGGCTATCCAGAGGGATGGCATACCCATCGATGAACAGATGGCGGATCGTGGTGGCCGGCTCGAACGGATCGCCATCGGCCACGAAGAGCGTGGCACGCTTGCCGGTTTCGAGCGACCCGATCTGCGACTCCACGCCGAAGATCTCCGCCGGCGCTATCGTCACCGCGCGGAGGGCCTCCTCGCTTCCCAGGCCGTAGGTGGCGGCGTATCCCGCATGAAACGGAAGGTTGCGGGCGTTGGCGGTTTCGCCGGAACGGATGGCGATCTTCACCCCCGCGCGCCGCAGCAGCGACGGGTTCTCATAGGGCTTGTCGTATCGATCGGAGGAGCGGCTCGGCAGCGTAAGAACCGGGCCGACGATGCAGGGGATTTCCGCAGCGGCGATCTTATCGGCCAGGCGCCACCCTTCGGCAACGCCGGTGAAAATCGCCCTGACATTTTTCGCCTTCACCCACGCCAGCGCCGAATCGATATCGCGCGCGGCGTTCACTTCGATCAGCAGCGGGATCTGGCGGCGCACCACCGGGGCCAGCGCCTCGATCTCCGGCACATATTCCGGGGTGCGGCCGGCATCGCCGCCGGCGCGATACGCCGAGTCGATACGGGCATGCAGCACCGCCTGCGACCAGAGATCATCCAGCTTCCTGCGTGCCTCCTTTGCGCTCTTCTCCACCTCCTCATCCGGCCGCTCGTCCCACCATCCCTGCCGCCCGGAGCTGGGGAAATTCATCACCACCCCACGAAATCCCCCCGCATCCATCTGCTCGGGAGTATAGCCGTACAGGCTGATGAGCGCGGCGGTTCCGGCAAACAGTCCCCCTTCCGGAGCGGTGAGCACCGTGGTGACACCATTGACCCTGGTAACCGGAATGGCAACGGAGTTCGGGTTCACCGCCGTCAGAGCCTGCACCTGCGGGGTGATCTCCCCCACCTCGTCGTTATCACGCGTCTCGGCAAGCGAGCCGATCTCCACCAGCCCCAGGCTGGTGCCGGCATCGATCATGCCCGGATAGATCGTCAGGCCGGTACAGTCGATTACGGTGGCCCCGGCCGGAGCCTGAACGTCGGTGCCGACAGCGACGATCTTCCCCTCGCTGATGACGAGCGTTCCCCGCTCTATCGTCCCGTTTCCAACGGTCTTGATCCGCCCGTTGACCAGGATATACGATCGTTTGCCCGACTGGGCGATAGCCGCGCCCGAGACCAGAAGAGCCAGAAGGAATACCGAAAGGATGTATCGCACGGGGAGTTCTTAGTTTTTAGATCGTAGTTCTTAGGAAAGAGGTCAGTAGTCAGTTCGCGGGCTTCGCCCGCTGTCAGTAGTCCGTCGTCGTTGTTCCTGAAACGGCACGGGTATCGTGCTGTGCCGCTATGGTAGCAGCGGGCTACCGATTACTGACGGCGGATGTTCTCATCAATCGAAAATCCAAAATCGCAAATCGAAAATCTTCTTCCCCACATCATCAATCATGCAGATCGAACAGCTCACCGGTTCCCTGCATGCAGTGGTCCTCATGCTCCTTCCAGATGGTCGCGGTCTCCACCGATCCCTTCGGATCGACGTAGAGGCGCATATCGTCCGGATCGCGATCGCGATCGAAACGGACCACGCCATCGACGATCGTCTTCTGGCAGATGGAGTAGACCGACAGGGGATGGGCGTTGAAGATGGCGAGATCGGCATCCTTCCCCACCTCGATGGAACCCACGCGCGACTCGATGCCGAGCTGGCGGGCGGGGTTCAGGGTGATAAGCGCCAGCGCCTCGTCGGCAGTGAGGCCGCCGTATTTCTGGGTCTTGGCGGCCTCGTGATTCAGATGGCGGATCAGCTCGGGAGAATCGGAATTGATGGACGTGACCACGCCGTTGCGCGTAAGGATGGCGGCATTATAGGCCGTGGAGTAGTAGACCTCGAACTTGTAGGCCCACCAGTCGGCGAACACCGAGGCCATCGCGCCGAAGTCGGCCAGTTCCGGGGCCACCTTGAAGCCTTCGTTGACATGCTGGAACACCAGCTTCCTGATCCCGAAATCGCGGAAGACCCGCATCAGCATCAGGATCTCATCGGCGCGGTAGGAGTGGCAGTGCACCAGGATCTCCCCCTTGAGGATGGAGGCGAGCGTCTCCATACGGAGGTCGTACGCCGGGGCCACCGCACGGGGGTTCTTCGCATGATCCTCCTGATACCGATCCTTCGCCTCCATATAGCGGCGGGCGTCGGTGAAGGCGCGGCGCACCACATCCTCCACTCCCATACGGGTGGAGGGCTGCACGCCATTGCCCCGCCCGTGCACTCTGGTGGGATTTTCCCCGAGAGCGAACTTGATGGTGCGGGGCGCCCCATCCATCACCAGACCGTCGGGATCGGAGATGCCGTAGCGCAGCTTGATGGTCTCGCACTGCCCGCCGATGACGTTGGCCGAGCCATGCATCACATGGCAGGCGGTAACCCCGCCGGCCAGCGAGCGGTAGATGGAGATATCATACGGGTCGATCACGTCCCCCACCGAGACCTCCGCGGTCACCGGGTTGGTCCACTCGTTGATATCGCTGATGGCGATATGGGAATGGGGATCGATGATGCCGGGCATCACATACATATCGGTGGCGTCGATGGTCTCCCCGCCGGATGGAGCGCTGAGCCCCTTGCCGATGCCGGTGATCTTCCCATTCTTCACGACGATATCGGTGTTCTCCAGCGTTCCGCCGGTCACCGTCAGGACGGTGGCATTTCTGATGAGGAGATCGCCGGGCCGTGCCTCCCTGCGGCGGGCCAGGGCCGGGTTCTGCTCCAGAGTGTCCCCTCGGCGCGCCATGCTGCCGGAATCTGATTTCAGGAGAGGGACATCATCCCCAGCGTACTCGAACATCCGCCCGTCCACGAACACATAGCGCACCGGCGAGCCGGCGGCGAAATAATCTCCCCTGGAGACCACCAGATTGGCGGCCTTCCCCTTGTCGATGGTGCCATGGGTGCTCTGAAGACCCAGTATCGCCGCAGCATCCACCGTCAGCGCGGCCAGAGCGGCATCGGCCGGGAGGCCCGCGGCGATCATATGGCGCAGGTTCTCCCGCACCTCATCCGGCTTCGCATCCAGGCTGCTGAAGCCGAAGCGCAGCCCCTCGCCGTGCAGGCGCGCGGGAGTCCCCTCGTAGGTTCCCCGGATCTCCTGCTGGCGTCTTTTAAGCCAGCTTTCCTCATCGCTCACATCCTTGAAGCTGATGGTGCGGCGGTCGCTCAGAAAGAAGCTGTTGGGATTCCCCCTGCCGGCGCCCCCAGCCGTATCCGCGGCAACCGCGGCGGAATCCTTCGTGCTGCTGTCGGGCGGCACCGCGCCCTTGATCCGGGGAAGATCCAGCGAGAGGAAGAGCGGGGCCTTCGCCTGTTTCAGCGCCTCGTCGGCATCCATGCCATCCTTCAGCCCGGCGATCACGATCGGGAAGCCGAGATCATCGCGCAGATGCAGCGCCCGGCGCAGATCGAGCGCACGCTCGGTCTGGAAGAAGACCGGTTTCTTCCGGTCGATCACCGGAAAGAAGGCATCGATCACCGGATCGTATTTCGGGCGTTCGATTCCCTGCGGGTTCTCCGTATAGATGGAGCTGTTCCCCTTGCGGCGCTCCGCCTCGTGATACAGACCGCGCCATTTCGCCATCACCGCCATATCGGTGGCCGGATAAAGGTTGTCCGGAGCGGGCTCGAACCGGGCGAAGAGGGAGGCATCCCCCCGGAGCACCATCTCCCCCGGCGTATCGCCGGCCAGCGAGACCACCGCTCCGGAGCCCGGCAGCATGGCGCCTCGGGGGACGACATGAGCAACCGTAAAGCCGATCATACGGAGCGAATCGAGCAGACCGTTCTCCGGATCGAGCATGGTGCGCACATCGCGCTCCGGCTGGATGCCGGCACGATCGTTCGGCGGCTCGCCGGGGCGCTCCACCTTCGGGCGCTCCTCCTTCTTCGGATTCGGCACGCCGGCATAGGAGAGCCCGTCGATAAACCCCGCGTACACCACAAGGGAATCCCCCTCTATCACCCGCGCATCGAACGGGATGGGAACATCCCGCCCCACCGCCACGATCAGGCCGTCGCGCATCACCACGGTGGCGCGATCCAGGACACGCCCCGGAGCCTGCACCACTCTGGCATTGCGGATGGCATAGGTGCGTGTGACCGGTCGCAGCTCCGGCTCCTTCTTCCTGCCGCCCCCCTCCTGCGCCAGCAGATCGGGCGCGGCACAGCAGAGCAGCAACGCTATCGACACAACGGCATCGAAACGCCGTATCGCGCTCGGGCGAGATATTGGGGGCATAGCTCTATCGGAATGAATGCGTCAGAAGATGTTCGGTTTTGGATGGCGTAAACATAGGGAAAAAGGATGAGGCCAGGGGGATGGGGATTTTCGATTGGCGATTTTCGATTGATGGGAAGATGCCGGTAGTCAGTCGTCCGTGGCTCCTATGAGGGTAGTCCCTCGTTAGGCGTGGAACCTCAGTTTCAATAGCCACGGACTGCTGGCAGCGGGCGCAGCCCGCGGACGGACTACCGGCACTCTCAGATCGCATACTTCTCCAGTATCCACTCCGGGATGGCCTCGGCGCGGCCGGTCTCCAGGAGTATGAGGGTATAATCGAAATAGCCGTCGCAGACGAGCTTGCCGGTATCCCGGCGGGTGATCTCGAAACAGACCTTCACCCCCTGGCGCAGAACCTCCTCGACCCAGGCGGTGACGATGAACCGGTCCCCCAGCCCCAGCGGGCGTTTGTAGTCCACATGCGCGGTCCTGACCACCCATCCGTAGCCGAGCCGGATGAACTCCTCCATCGGCATCCCGTAGCAGCGATCCATCTGGTCGTAGCGGGCGGCGAGCACATAATCGAAGTAGCGGCTGTTGTGCACATGCCGGTTCATATCGATATCATCCGGGCGAACCTGAAGCTCGCTCTGGAATCTGGTCCGGTTCAGCGTCATCCTGTCTCCTGAAGATTTCCTCCTCCGTTCCCCGGAGAGGGGGATAATGTACTGCATGGAACCCGATTTCGTAGCTTTGCATCCCACGGGGGATTTACGATTGACGATTTTGGATTTTCGATTGGCGAAGAATGTCCGTAGTCCGTTCGCGGGCTACAGCCCTCTGTCAGTTGTCCGTAGCCGCTATTACAGGAATTACCAGTTGATCGTGCGCGTCCTCCATAACGACGACGGACCACTCACTACTGGCCACGGACCCTCTCCCTGCTACTATCTACAGCCGCCGCCGGCGGCGGACTAAGCACTAAGTCCTAAGAACTACTCTCTACCTATGAACATCGCCGTCCTACTCGGTGGAACCTCCCCTGAACGCCACGTCTCGATGGCAAGCGGCCGCGGGGTGGCCCAGGCGCTCATGGCCGCCGGGCATACCGTTTCGATCTACGACATCGCGCTTGGCGCGGATGCGCGCGTGGAGATCGGGAATCTCCAGCTTCCGACGGAGCTTGCGCCGTCGTACGAAGAGCTCCGGAGCTTCTCCCCGGAGGCCATCATCACCGCCGTGCAGTTGCTCCCGCCGGACCTCGACGTGGTATTTCTGGCCCTGCACGGCTCTCCCGGCGAGGACGGCACGGTGCAATCGCTGCTGGAGCTTCGCCGCCTCCCCTATACCGGCTCCAACGTGCTGGCCTCGGCGCTGGCGATGGACAAGGCGATGAGCAAGCGGGTGCTGGAGCATTACGACATCCCCACCCCCCGCTGGTTCGCCTGCCAGGCCGGCGATGCCGGGTTCGACGAGCTCCGGCGGAACGTGGATTATCATACGGCCTATCCGGTGGTGGTAAAGCCGAACGATGGCGGTTCCACCGTCGGGCTGACGATCGTTCAGGACGAGAGCGGGCTGATGGCCGCCTACGAGCTGGCCGGGCGCTACGCCGGCACCGTGCTCTTCGAGGAGTTCATCGAGGGACGCGAGCTTACCGTGGCTATTCTGGGGAACGAGAGCCTGCCGGTGGTGGAGATCAGGCCGAAGAGCGGCATCTACGACTACGCAAATAAATATACCGCCGGCCGTACCGAGTATTTCTGCCCCGCCGATCTGCCCCGCACCATCGAGGAGGAGATTCGCGAGCTTGCCCGCCGCGCCCATAACGCGCTCGGCTGCACCGGCTACAGCCGGGTGGACTTCCGGCTGGACGAGGATGGCGCCCCCTTCTGCCTGGAGGTGAACACCCTCCCCGGCATGACCGCCACCAGCCTGGTGCCGAAGGCCGCCGCAGCGGCCGGTATGGACTACGCCGCGCTCTGCGAGCGGATCATCTCCCTGGCGCTGCACCCGGAGCCGGCCGAGGCATGAGCCCGCCATGGGCAACCCAGCGGCGGAACCGGGCTTGCATATTCCCGCAGCTCCGGTAATTTCTGCGGGAGATTAAACGTTCATACAGAGAGTCGTTCCAAGAGCGGAACGTTCTGCTCGCGTCTCCATATCCATGCAGCATCCAGCATCCCATACCTTTACAGGTGATAGCATCATGAAACGATATCTCTTCTCTGTTGCCCTCCTTCTGGCGTTGCTGCCGGCAGGAATCTCTTTTGCAGCAACGGCGGCATCGGCAGAGCCGGTCACCGTGGCGATCTTCCCCCTGAAGAATGCCTATGGCGAGGTCAAGTACGATTCGCTCGCCTGGACCTACGCCGATTCGCTCTACGCCTATCTGAACACCCAGGCCGGGGCGGGAACCACATTCACCATCATCCCGATGGATGATATCCGCGACCAGATGCTGGCCCTGAACGTGGACCCGAACAGCCCGAGCTACGAGACCGAGATCTTCAAGATCGCCAAGGCGCTCGGCGCCAAGAAGGTGATGTGGGGAAGCTATCTGGTCAAGTACGAGAAGGCGAACATCGAGATCAAGGTGATCGACGCCAAGACCCTGATGCCGGACCGCAAGAACATCGCCGAGAAGATCCGCGCCCCCTTCCCGGAAGCGCTCTCGACGGTGGCGGAAGCCGGAGCCAGGCTGCTGCCGGGATTGCACTGAAAGCAATCCGGCGCCCTGATGCCGATAACACCAATCACCAGCCCCTGCCGCAGCGTCCCTGACGCCGGGGGCGCCGCGCGATAGTACCGATACCGCCGGGAGCATCATCATATGGTGCTCCCTTTCTTTTTCTCTCCCCCGCCGCGTATCTTCCTCGCCATATTTCAAGCCTCTCTCCGATAATCTTCCCAACTGGCTTATGGCAACGAAGAAGTCTGCAAAAAAATCCTCCACCGAAAGGAACGGCGTTGCCGCCGAGAACTCCACCTCGATCCTGTCGGTGATGAACGAGCAGCGAAGCTTCCCCCCGCCGGAGGAGTTCTCCTCGCGCGCGCGGATCGGCTCGATGAAGGAGTATAAGCGTCTGGCAAAGCGGGCGGCGGAAGATCCGGAACGCTTCTGGGGAGATATCGCCTCGGACCTCCACTGGTTCCGTCCCTGGAAGAAGCTCCTCAGCTGGAAGCCCCCGGCGGCCCGATGGTTCGTGGGAGGGCGCACCAACATGAGCTACAACTGCCTGGATCGTCATCTGGACGGCTGGCGGCGCACCAAGGCGGCCATCATCTGGGAGGGGGAGCCGGGAGAGATCCGCACCCTCACCTACGGCCAGCTCCACACCGAGGTCTGCCGCTTCACCAATGTGCTCCGCTCGCTCGGCGTCCGCAAGGGGGATACCGTGGCGATCTATATGGGAATGGTCCCGGAGGCGGCAATCGCGATGCTGGCCTGCGGGCGCCTGGGAGCGGCCCATAATGTGATCTTCGGCGGATTCAGCGCCGAGGCGCTCCGCGAGCGCATCAACGACTCCGGGGCGAAGGTGCTGGTGACCCAGGATATCGCCTATCGCCGGGGGGCCGAGGTGCGACTGAAGGATGCCGCCGACGCCGCCCTCCGCGAGACCCCCACCATCGAGCATATGGTGGTCTACCGCCGTGGCACCGGGGAGATGACGATGAAACGAGGGCGCGACCACTGGTGGCATGAGATGATGACCGGCGCGGCAACCGATGCCCCGGCCGAACCGCTCGATAGCGAGCATCCCCTCTATGTGCTCTATACGTCCGGCTCCACCGGCAAGCCGAAAGGGATCTTCCACACCCTCGGCGGCAACATGGTCTGGTCGTATTACACCAGCCGCACCGTCTTCGATCTGCGCGATGATGACATCTACTGGTGCACCGCCGATATCGGCTGGGTGACCGGCCACGCCTATGTGATCTACGGCCCGCTGCTGAACGGCGCCACCACCTTCCTGTACGAGGGGGCACCGAACTGGCCGGAGCCGGACCGGTTCTGGGATATCATCCAGCGGCACCGTATCTCGATCTTCTATACCGCTCCCACGGCCATCCGGGCGTTCATGCGCTGGGGAGAGGGATATCCGCGCAAGCACGATCTCTCCTCCCTCCGCCTTCTCGGCTCGGTGGGGGAACCGATCAACCCGGAGGCCTGGATGTGGTATCGCTCCACCATCGGCGGCGATCGCTGCCCGATCGTGGATACCTGGTGGCAGACCGAAACCGGCGGCATTATGATCGCCCCGCTCCCCGGAGCGGTCGCCACCAAGCCCGGCTCGGCCACCCTCCCGCTCCCCGGCATCATGGCCGATGTGGTACGCAAGGATGGCACCAGCTGCAAGCCAGATGAGGGGGGATTCCTGGTGATAAAAAGCCCCTGGCCCTCCATGCTCCGTACCATCCTTGGCGATGACGAACGGTTCAAGCAGACCTACTGGAGCAATTACAAGGGATGGTACTTCACCGGCGACGGCGCGCGGCGCGACAAGGATGGCTACTTCTGGATCATGGGACGGGTGGATGATGTGGTCAATGTCTCGGGTCACCGCCTCGGCACCGCCGAGATCGAGTCGTCGCTGGTGGCGCACCCATCGGTGACCGAGGCTGCGGTGGTGGCGCGCCCCGACGAGCTGAAGGGGAACGCGCTGGTGGCGTTCGTGACGCTGAAGAACGGCGTTCAGCCGGATGCCGCGCTGAAAGAGGAGCTGCGCAACCATGTGGCCCGCGAGATCGGCCATATCGCCAAGCCGGATGAACTCCGGTTCTCCGACGCGCTCCCGAAGACACGATCCGGCAAGATCATGCGCCGTCTGCTGCGCGAGATCGCCAGCACCGGCACCATCAGCGGCGACATGACGACGCTGGAGGACTTCTCATCGCTGGAGAAACTCCGCACCGGCGAGGAAGAGTAGACCCGCTGCCGTAAACTCCGTGCCGGGGCCCGTACAGGCGCCCCGGCCCCCGCCCGCAACAAGCACCGCAGTACCGGCCAGCCTCCTGGCCGGTGCTACCTCCCGCACCGGATATTTCATTCCCCCCGGGCTTCTCGTACAGTTGGTCCAATCGTTGATCGTCTCCAAGAGCCGAACCCGGAACGGAAACCTATAGAACTGACGGATCTCAATGAACCTTCGCATCTCACTCCCTGCGATAGCGATCGCGGGCGCGATAGGGGCCGCCACGGCCGTTGCGCAGCCCGATACGACATACCGCTCCCCCCAGCGCGACACCGTCGCCACCAGACCCGCGCCGGAACTGGTCGCGGGCGGGGGCACCTCCTCCCGCCCCTGGTACGATACCCTTACGGTAACCCGCCCCCGGTACGCCCGTGTGGCCCCCTGGGAACGGCTGGCGCTCTCGGCCTTCACCGCTCTGGCGCTTCCCATCGGCCTGTCGGTGGCGACCCTGACGGTGCTGCCCCCGACGGTCAACGTGGTCTCGCGGGATGGGGAGTTGCACGGCGGCATCTCGGTTTCCACCGGCATGGGGTTCGGCGGTGACCGCACAAGCGAACTCTTCTTCCCCGACTACCGCGTGCAGGCCGAGGTGGCCTACTTCTTCGGCATCGATCCCGGCACCCGCATCAGCGCGTCGGCCCTTGCGGATCTTCCGGTAACCTCCCTCAGCAGATACGATGCGCTCTGGTTCGGCATGGCGGGCGGCGGCGGCATCGCCACCGATTTCAAGGGGGTCTCACCGTTCGCCGAGGGATGGATCGGCGTGATGAACCCGATGGGAACCCGGTTCCTCACCTTCTTCCCGATGCACAACTACGGCCTGCGCGGGCGCGCCGGCTACGACATCACCAGCGGTACGATGTGGTACGAGCTGTCGCTGTCGGCAACCTCGACGTTCTGGTAGAACGGAGGCTTCGGTTTCTGGGACGCAGGTCCTGGGAGGAATACGGACAGAGAGCGCCTACAGGCATTGGCCTGCGTGGGCCGGTAACGCTCCACACGCATCTGAACCCGGCTCCGGTAGAATGCCCTCTTCATTCTCCCCCGCTCCCGAACTCCTCACCCAGCCCTCTGAAACACGCGAGCCGGTATCCATCACTGGAAACCGGCTCGCTTTATAATAACGGGGTTCGGTAGTCTTACTTCCGTCCCTTCGCACCACCCTTGGCTGCGCCCTTTGCCGGAGCAGCGGTCTTGGCGGCACCCTTGGCTGCGGTTGCCTTGGCCGGAGCAGCGGTCTTGGCGGCACCCTTGGCTGCGGTCGTCTTGGCAGCCGGAGCGGCCTTGGCGGCCGGAGCAGCCTTGGTTGCGGTCTTGGCGGCAGCACCCTTGGCAGCGGTCTTGCTGGAAGCGGCATTCGCGGCGCCCTTGGTTGCGGCACCACCCTTTGCGGCGCCCTTTGCGGCGGCACCCTTCTTGGAGCCGTTCACAAGATCCTTCAGCGCCTTGCCGGGCGTGAACTTGGGGACCTTACGAGCTGCAACCTTGACGGGGGCACCGGTCTGCGGGTTCTTCGCCGTGCGTGCGGCGCGAGCTGCAACCTTGAACGTTCCGAAGCCGACGATCTGGACGTCGTTGCCGCGCTTCAATTCACCCTCGATCGTGGTGAGCAGGTTGTTGAGCATCCGCTCGGCCTGTGCCTTGCTGACATCGCTGCCCGTTGCGATCGATTCGATCAGTTCACCTTTGTTCACTGAATGACTCTCCTAATATGAGTGTAGCATTGTCCGTCTCTTCAGACCGCGCGAAAGTATATTCGATATAACGATTATGCAATAGCTTCAAGGCCGGAAATATAGATTTTATGGGGGTTCCAGGGCGATTGTGGTCATTTTACCCCCATAAAATCGCACCTGGGGCCCCGCAGCACCCTCCAAAGGCCCGATATCACCCATCTCCATCCCCATTTTCAGGAGGGCTCAACCAGCCCTATCACCCCGAACATACGGCCACTACGGGCTCCGTCGCGGCGGTAGCTGTGCAGCGAGGGATCGCAGATCGTGCAGCGCGGGTCAAGCTCGATATGCCCGGAACGAACACCCGCAGCCAGCAACTGCGCCAGCACCGCCCCCTTGTTGTCGAAGAGATATTTCCCCCCTGCCAGCTTCCTGCTATGGCGCGGGTCGAAGCGGGAGGCGACATCCTCCCCAACCTCGTAGCAGCACTGGCTGGCGGCCGGGCCCACGTACACGCGGAGATCGTCCGGCCTCGTGCCGTATTCCTGGCGCAACCGGCCGATCGTGCGCGCGGTGATACCGGCTTCGGTGCCGCGCCAGCCGGAATGAACGCCCGCAACCACGTGATGCGCCGGATCATACAGGAGCACCGGGATGCAGTCGGCCATGCTCACCGCCAGCAACCATCCGGCTTCGGCGGTGATAAGCGCATCGCTCTCGCAGGGCTGGTACCCCTGGCCCACTACCTCGATGGCGTCGCCATGCACCTGCCGCTGCGTGGCAAGACGCTCCGGCCGGAAACCGAACCGCCGCGCCAGCCGCGCCCGATTCTCGCGCACCCGCTCCGGATCGTCCCCCACCGTCAGCGACATGTTGAATCCATAGCCGTCATCAGCCTCGCCGCGAAGCGTGATCGCGGCCTGTACGCCGCCGAACGGCTTGAATATTCTGGGTTCGTAGTAATTCATTATCCGCGAATGTGCGCAAATCTTGGTAGAGGGGAATGAGGTACGCTACGATCGTCGTAGCGGTTACAATGAAATCTTCACGAATACCAGCCGCGAATGTGCGCAAATCTTGGTAGAGGGGAACGACGCTGTGTTACGATCATCGTAGAGGTTACAATGAAATCTTCACGAATATCAGTCCGCAAATGTGCGTGAATACTGGTATAGAGGAGGATATTGCTTGCGATCCTGCGTTGAGATCGTCACAATGATTACGATCAGATCTTCACGGATACCAGCCCGCAAATGTGCGTGAATACTGGCGGAGGAGCGACATCGCCGATCGTAAATCGGCTGAATCGAAAATTGATTCCACTACCGCAGTTCTATTATCGCCATCGAACCTCATGCCAGCGGCCATCGTATCGCAGCACGATCGCCTCCTCAAGCTCGGCGCGCAGCGGCACCTGAAGGAAGGGATCGCCGGCTGCCGATACCATGCCAAGCGGGCGGAGAGCGGTGTTGGAGAGTATCACCGGGGGATAGGTGATGGCAACCTCGCGCGGGCGATCACCGATCAGCAGAAGATCATGGCGAGCGATACGGGGGCCGGCGGAGTCCAGGGGAATGGGATCTACGGTTGCCGCGCCGAACCGGCGGCGGAGCGCATCGCCGCTGTAGCGGAGCGCAGTGCTGTCGGCGGCCGCACCGGCAGCATAGAGCGTCACCGAATCTCCCCGCACCACGGCCGCCAGCGTTCCCTCCTTCGCTTTCAGCAGGCAGAGATAGACCCCATCGGCACGGCGGAGCGGATCGAGCGCACGATCGGACAGTACCACGGCGGCGAGTGCGGCCCCGAAGGCCACGGAACGGAGCAGCACCCTGGCCGGACGATCGCTCAGCCCCAGCCAGAGAAGAACAGCAGCCAGCAGAAGCGCACCGGCCGCACCAACCGTGACGATCTCCGCTCCGGTCCCCGGCAGCTCCGCTCCCCGTTCCACCAGCCATTCGGTGGCGCCCAGCGCCAGATGCGCGCTACCACCGAACCACCCGGCCGGCCGATCCCAGACCAGCCCCGCCAGCGTCCCGGCCGCCCCCGCCCCCAGCGCCAGCGATGTCAGCGGCACCACGGGGATGTTGATCAGAAGGGAGATGAAGGAGATGAATCCGAAGTGATACAGGACGAACGGAAGCGTGAACAGCTGCGCGCTGAGCGTCAGAAGGAACATCTCGGCGATCCAGCGGAGCGGGGCGATCTTCCGCAGCATACCGGCATGCGAGAGTATCCACTCCCAGGCAGGCACATATCCCATGATGATCCCCGCCACCGATGCAAACGACAACTGGAACCCGATATCGAACAGCTGTTCCGGATCGAGCAGAAGGATCAGCAGCGCGGCCAACCCGAGCGTGTTGAGCGGCCGGGTGATACGCCCGGCGGTACGCGCCACCATGAATGCGCAGGCCATGATGGTGGCCCGCAGAATCGAGGCCTCCGCGCCGGCCACCACCGCATACAGCACCAGCGGCGGAATGAACAGCAGAAGCTGCCATCGCCTGCTTCTGATCCAGGACACCGCCACGAAGACCGCCAGGGCGATGATGCCGACGTTGAACCCGCTCACCGCAAGCACATGCACGGTGCCGGTCCGCGTGAAGGCCTGGCGGGTCTCCGGGTCGATATACTCCCGCTCACCCAGAAGAAGCGCGCGCAGGATATCCCCCTCTTCCCCGCCCACATGGCGATCGCAGAACGCCCGCGCCTCGCGGCGGATGGGCTCGGCAACCCGCTCCACCATGCCCAGGTCATCCCGGCCGAACCGATGGATCATCGAAGCACGGTTGACGCTCATCACCAGGACGATCCCGCGCGAGCGCAGATAGGCGCCGTAATCGAACTCCCCCGGATTGGCAGGGCCGGCCGGAAGTATCGCGGTCCCGGCCGCTGTGATGCGGTCTCCCGGCCGGGGAAGCAGCGCGGGATCGAACGGCGATCGATCGTACAGCCGCACCAGAACGCGCCCGGCCGGATGGGCAGCGGAATTGCGGTAGAGAATCGAATCGCACTCGGCGGTGAATTCCACCCGGTCCGCTCTGAAAACCGGCTCCCCCGCCACCCGTCCGACAATCTCGGCTCCGGCGATTCTCCCCCCTTCGCCCCCATCGGAGGGAGCTGCGGAGCGAAGCTCATACCAGAGCGCTCCGGCGGCCGCAACCGCCAGAATGAGCGGGGGCGCCAGCAGTATCCGACCCCGGCGCATCGCAACCACGAGCCAGCCGCAGGAAAGGAGAAGGAGAAGCAGAAGCCCCGGCAGCGATGGCGCTGCAAGACGCGCCAGCAGGATGCCGGCCGCATACGGTATCAGCAGCTTGAGCGCCGGATAATACTTCCATCCACGTTCCACCATGATCGGTCCTCCGGAAAAGCGATGGGAGAGATCCCGGCAGAGGCGCCATCGGGAGCCGCGGACCGGAATCCGGAACACCGGGCGGCGGAACTGCCGGCTACTGGGCAAACCCGGCCGGGGCCGGAACAACGGAGTTGCGGGGGTATCGATGCCGAAAGTGGAGCGGACCGATAGCAATTGCAACGGAGGATTGCATCCCTTGGCGGTTTGAAAATCTTCGCCGATCTTTGGCGTCTTCCCCCTCCCACTTCAGAGTTGTTTTTTCCAGCGATAACAGGAACTCCGGATCATGATGGACAGGACACGGCACGAAGAGGTCATCGAGCGGGTACAGCAGATCATCGCCAGCGACATACGTCCCTATATCGAGATGGATGGCGGCACGATCGACTTCGTCCGCTACGAGAACGACGTGATCTACGTTCGGCTCGACGGCGCCTGTGGCACCTGCCCATCCTCCACGCTGACTCTGAAAGGGGGCGTGGAGCGCACCATCCGCCAGCATATCCCCGAGATCAGGGCCGTTGAAATGGACGGCCTCCCCATGATGGAAAGCATCTATATCAGGTCCCCGAAGACGATCGAAGTCTAGGGGATTTTCGATTTGCGATTTTGGATTTTCGATTGGGTCGATTGACGATTTTGGATTTACGAGAAGAAGAAAGGGAGAGGGGATGCGATGTTGTGGAGGATTGAGGAAGATCAGCGTGAACGCCTGGAAAGGAAGAGCCCGGCCAGAAGAACCTGTTGGCGGTGATTTCATGGCTGCCATTATGATGACTTCAACGCGATACCACTCTCTCACCCGGATTCGAAGGCATTCATGGATGATATTCGTGAAGATTTCAGCATAACCGTGTGATGATCGCAACGCAGTACTCTCCCCCCATCAAGATTCGCGGCCATTCGTGGATGATATTCGTGAAGATTTCATCATAACCCCTGTGTTAATCGCAACGCAGTACCCTCCCCCCCACCAAGATTCGCGGCCATTCGCGGTTATATGAGCGACGCCCCCAACTACCGAACCAGCTTTATCGCGCGCCGGTTTCCGGCCCTTCTGCATCGCGACTTCCGTCTGCTCTGGTTCGGGCAGATCGTCTCGGTAGCAGGTTCGCAGATGCAGAACGTGGCGATCAGCTGGCATATCTACCAGCGCACCGATTCACCGGTGATGCTGGGGCTGATCGGCCTGGTGCGGGTTATCCCCATCATCCTCTTCTCGCTGATCGGCGGGGTGGTGGCCGATACCTACAACCGCCGCCGGATCATGTTCGTGACGCAGAGCATCATGATGTGCTCGGCGTGCGGACTGGGGGTGATAACGGTTCTGGGAGATGGCTCGCCGGCCGTGCTGCTGGCCCTGACGGCGGTGACGGCCTCCGCCGGCGCGTTCGACGGGCCCGCCCGCCAGTCGCTGATCCCCAACCTGGTCCCGCCGGAACATCTCACCAATGCGGTCTCCCTGAACACCATGATGTTCCAGGCGGCGATGATTATCGGCCCCACGCTGAGCGGCTTTATCATCGATGGCTTCGGTGTGGATGCGGTCTACTGGATCAATGCCGGAACCTATCTGGCGGTGATCGGGGCGCTGGTGGCGATGCGTCCGGTGGTGGTGGTACGTACCGAAGGGGCAAAGGTGGATTTCGCGTCGGTGCTGGAGGGACTGAAGTTCGTCCGGTCCAACACGATGATCCTCTCGACGATGGTGCTGGATTTCCTGGCGACCTTCTTCTCATCGGCCACGGCGCTCCTGCCGGTCTTCGCACGGGATATTCTGAAGGTGGATTCGCGCGGGCTTGGGATTCTCTACGCGGCCGAGTCGGTGGGCTCGCTAGGCGCGGGCATCATCATGTCGACCATTGGCGAGGTGCGCCGCAAGGGGGTACTGCTGCTGGTGGCGGTGGGAGCATACGGGCTGGCAACGACCATCTTCGGTCTCTCCACCAGCTTCTGGCTCTCCATCGTGATGCTGGCGCTGGTGGGCATCGGCGACTCGGTGAGCACGGTGCTCCGGCAGACGATACGGCAACTGGTCACCCCCGATTACATCCGTGGCCGGATGACCGGAGTGAATATGATCTTCTTTATGGGGGGCCCGCAGCTCGGCAACCTGGAGGCGGGGCTTCTGGCGGCCGCATTCGGCGCCCCGATAACGGTGGTGATCGGCGGCATCGCCACCATCATCCTAGTGGCCGTGACCGCAGCGAAATTCCCGCAGCTGCGCAAGTACGAGTAGGAGCCGGGAACCAGCGCAGGGAGCTTCTCTGCGCTGCTTGTTTCCCCCTGCAAACCCTCCACGCCGGGATGGGATGTGCCAGGTTCCGGAGGGAAAGAGCCCTCAGCAGCATCTCCAACACCGTATCCCGGCACCTTTCACATTCACTTCCCTCTCCCTGCTACTCCTTACTCTCCACCAACGACTACCCGCCAGCCACTCGCCTTATACCCCCACTCCCCCAATCGAAAATCGAAAATCGAAAATCCCTCAATCCACTTTCTCGCCCCGCGTAACGAACTGGCCCCAGCGGCGGTCGTAGGTGTGGATGCGGTCCACCGGCAGGCCGGAGCTGAAGACAGGGCGCTCCTGATTGAACCAGAGGAAGATGCCGCCGTAGAGATTGCGCACGTTCCGGAAGCCCATATCCGCGAGCAGCTCGGCGATCTTTCCGCTTCGATATCCCACCGAGCAGTAGACGACGATGGGCGTATCCTTTCTCAGACCGAACAGATCGGCCGGGCCGAACGTGGCCGGGGCGGCCAGGCGTGCCTCGCCCAGATGGCTGACGGCGTATTCCTCCGGGGTGCGGATATCCAGCAGCGCGGGGGGCGTGGGGCCCTCCAGCTCCAGGGCGAGCTCTTCCGGAGTGATGAACTCCACGTTCCGGAATTCCTTGCGGTAGATCCGGTCCAGCACGAACCGGAATCCACGCTCGGTCTTCATGAAAACGTAGAATGCCCCTGCCGCCAGCGATAACGCCGTTCCGGCCAGAGCCATGTACAATCCCGGCTTTCCCGCTCTGCGGGGCGATTCATCCTTGCGGCTGTGTTCCATCATCTGTTGAAGAAGGCTGGTGTAGGGTATCTTCCGGATTTTCCCCTTTCACGTCGCGGCAGGGCCTGGCGTTACCCCGCATCTCCGCGTAAAGCGGGACCAAAGAGCTTCTCTCCCCTATTTCATCCTTCTGGCAGGGGCTAATCGGTGCTATATTGATGTCTCGTCTCCATATATCGCCAGAGGAGACGTGCCAGGAACTATTATCCCTTTCCGGTCGTCCATTGCCGGGCCGCTCCCCCGGCACCCATTCCTTCAGGGGCTGCTCCGTCCCAGGCTAAACCGATCGGCCGTTCAGCGGTCGATGACCGGGTTTGGTACAGCGGAAACAACGGATCAACTACGAGAGACAGCTATGCTACAACATCGCTTTTTTGCCTGCACGTTTCTTCTTGCGCTGGGTCTGCTCCTTCCGGCACGCGCCCAGGAGACGGTGACCCGCACGGTCGACAGCTCGCTCACCCAGAAGTATCAGAGCGATTTCGGCTACAGCTTCATGCTGCCGGCCAAGGCGAAGCTCAACCCGATCGGTTCGGATCTGAACCGCGCCGGCCAGAGCCAGCTCACCAACTTCATCCTTCCGGGGGGCTCCGGATCGCTCAAGATCCGCAACTACAAGGAGCAGCAGGTGGTGCCGCCGGGCTATAAGATGCTGGACAGCATGGTCTTCTTCCAGCGCGATTCGATGGGGGTCAACGGCCGCATCGTCATCCGCAACTATATCCTCCGCGAGATGTCGGTGCAAATGGAAGTTCTCCTGACGGCCAAGGGAGAGAAGGAATACGGTGGAGTTCTGAACGCGATGCTCGACAGTTTCCTTCCTCCCGCCGATCAGGAGAAAGCGCTCCATGAATGGCGCTACGAGCGTGGCAAGGACCGATTCAAGAACAATCGCTAGGCACCTCCGGCAACATGCGGAGCAGGCGGTATATCCAGGCGCGGCTCCGTTAGCGGGCAATCCGCCCCCCGTGGCCGGAGACAGCGGGTAGAAGCCCCGCCCGCCATCCGTTCCGACAGCACATCTCACACTCTCCCCGTCCGGAACCGCCCGTTCCGGACGGCATTCACAGTATTATGACGAGACGCCGACCCCATACCCAGCTCCTCCTGCTGGCGCTCGTAGCTGCCGCCGCAGCCATGCCGTGCAGCCTTCGGGCACAGGAGGGAAAACCCCGGCAGACGGGGCAGCGAACATCCCCGGCGCAGCGGCCTGCGCTGCAGGCGGTTGACAGCCGCCGTGGCTACGTGGCGAAGATCCCGGCCGAGGCGGTGCTGGATTCCTCCAGAAGCGGCTGGAGCCCGAAGGGTCTGTACGAGCTGCGCACCTATCTGATCCAGGATGCCGCCATGATCCGCTTCATCGCCACCGTGCGATCGGCCGATCCTCCCGCCGATGCCATCAACACCGGCACCTACCTCTATACGCAGTCGGACTCAGCAACGCAGAAGGGGACGGCCAAGATCAGGACCTACTATCTCCCCACGCGGAACGTGCGGATAGAGATCATCCCCTTCAGCCTGAAAGGGCATCAGTATGTGGAGCCGGAGGCGAGCGAAAAGATCTTCGGCTCGTTGCGCTGGAAACCGGGAGCCACCACCGATAAGCAGGAGATCGACTAGGGGCTGGTAGTGGCTGGAGAGGAGATTGCAGGCCGGGCGGGCAGGATCAACCCTGTTCATGGAAGAGCGGCCCGTTCTTCTGCGGCCTCCGCGCTTCTTCTCCGAAAGCTCTCCGTTGCCGGCAGCGGTATCCGGCGGATGATTTCAACGGCAACGTACCAGGCCATCCTCACATAGTATTCATTGCCGCTTGCCGGCATGCGAACGCCCGTGGCTGAACCTCTCTGCAGCTCCGGGCGTTCTTCTATCCTCTATTCTTCAAGCTGTCTCCGGAATCGTCCGTGCCGGCCACAGACGGCGAGCGCTCGTATCGGCCACACTCCTTATTTCCCAAGGCTGCCGTAATAGGCGAGCGTACGCTCCACACCCTCCGGGAACCCCACCTCCGGGCGCCATCCGAGCGCGGCGGCGGCATGATCCCAGGAGCAGACCGAGCGGACCTGCTCCCCTTTTCTGGCGGGGGCATGTTCCTCATGGAAGCGTCCCTGGAAGAACCCGTTCAGCGTCCGGAACAGATCGTTGACGCTCGTCTCCACGCCGGTGCAGAGATTGAAGATATCCGAATGATTCTCCCGCAGGTACTCCAGCGCCATCAGATTGGCGCGCACCAGATCCCCCACGTATACGTAGTCGCGCGTCTGCTCCCCGGAGCCGTAGATGACCGGCGCCTGGCCGGAAAGCATCCGCTCGAAGAAGATCGAGATCACCCCCGCCTCGCCATGCTGGTTCTGCCGGGGACCGTAGACGTTGGTATAGCGGAAGATCAGATGCTCTATCCCATGCTCGTGCCGGTAATAGTGCAGATACTTCTCGGCGGTCAGCTTGGTGATGCCGTACGGGGAGATGGGGTTGGTGGGATGCGATTCGGTTGCCGGGAAGCTCTCCTGCTCGCCATAGACCGCGCCACCGCTTGAGGCGAAGACGATCTGCCCCACCCCATGCTGGAGCGCCCCCTGGAACAGGTTCAGCGTACCGATCACATTCTGCCCGGCATCGAACTGCGGATCGCGTACGGAGACCCGGACATCGAGCTGTGCGGCGTGATGGTTCAGCAGATCGAACCGGCGGCTCCGGAACACCTTCTCCACGCCGTCGCGGTCGCGGATATCGATCTGGAACAGCTCCGCCTGCGGATTGACGTTCTCCCGGAATCCGGTGGAGAGATTATCGATGACCGAGACATGATGCCCCGCCTCGATATAGGCATCGACGATCTGCGAGCCGATAAAGCCGGCACCGCCGGTGAGGAGAATGTTCACGATGATAGTACCTGGTTGTTAGAGCGTAGTTCCGGGTAACAGGGAAATGCCAGGGGTCCGTGCTCGCGGGCCACGCCCGCTGCCAGCGCACAGAGCGAAGGCCGGAGAGAACGATCATTCTCTCCAGGCTCTCTCCGGCTCCAGCCCCCGGACTTCTTCAATCGAAAATCCAAAATCGTAAATCGAAAATCGACAATCCCTACCCCTTGCTCGCCTTTGCGCCGATATCGGTGCGATAGAATCCTCCATCGAAATGGATGTTCCGGACGGCATCGTAGGCGCGGGCGATAGTGGATTCCAATCCATCCGCCGCCGATATGGCAGTCACGCCGAGCACACGCCCGCCGCTGTTGACCAGCCGTTCGCCGTCGCGCCGGGTGCCGGCATGAAAGACCACGATGCCTCCCGGCGCCTCCGCCTCGGTGATACCGGTGATCTCGCTCCCCTTGCGATAGGAGCCGGGATATCCCTCGGAGGCCATCACCACGCAGACGGCCGAGCCTGCCGTCTCTGCTACGGTCTCCTCCTCCGGCAGTTCCCCGATGGCCGAGCCATACAGCAGCCGGGCCAGATCTCCCTCGTACAGCGGGAGTATCACCTGGGTCTCCGGGTCGCCGAAGCGGCTGTTGAACTCCACAACCCTCGGCACGCCATCATGAATCATCAGTCCCACGAACAGGCAGCCGGCATAGGGGGTTCCATCCTCCCGCATCCCGCGAAGCGCCGGCTCCACGATCTCGCGCGCGGCCCGTTCCATCAGTTCCGGCGTCACGATAGGGGCCGGAGCGTAGGCTCCCATGCCGCCGGTGTTCGGGCCGGTATCCCCATCGCCCACCCGCTTGTGATCCTGCGATGGAGCCAGGAGCACGTAGCGCGTTCCGTCGCTTATCGCAAAGATCGACGCCTCCTCCCCCTCCATGAATTCCTCCACCACCACGCAGGTGCCGGCATCGCCGAACGCGCGGCCGCTCAGCATCTCATCGGCGGCGGCAAGCGCCTCCTCCACCGAAGCCGCTATCACTACCCCCTTGCCGGCCGCAAGCCCGCTCGCCTTGATGACCGCCGGCATGGAATGCTCCCGCAGATACTCCCGAGCGGCCTCCAGTTCGCCGGCCGAGAAGGTGCGCGATGATGCTGTGGGGATTCCATGACGGACCATGAACTCCTTGGAGTAGGCCTTGTCCCACTCCAGGCGCGCCGCCTTCTGCGACGGGCCGAACGTGGGGATGCCCGCCCCACGCAACGCATCGGCCACACCGGCGGCCAGCGGAGCCTCCGGCCCCACCACGACCAGATCGGCCCCCAGCTCCACCGCAAGCGCCACCACAGCCTCCGGGTTCTCGATGTCGCACGCGCGCAGCTCGGCAAGCTGCGCCATGCCGGGGTTGCCCGGAGCGCAGACGATCCGGGAGACCGCCGGGGATTGATGCAGCTTCCAGAGGAGCGCATGTTCGCGCCCGCCGGAACCGAGCAGAAGAATCGTACGAGGGGAGCTTGAGGTATCGGTTGCCATCGGCTGTCGGGTTCGGATTGGTAGGGTTGAATGACTGCGGATACGAGACGGACACTAGATATGGAGGGTATGGGCCAGCACGCGGGCCAGACGCTCGGTGAGAACGCGCTGGTCGTGCTCGCGCGCCACCTCGATCTCCCCGGACGGAAGCGTTCCGGCCAGCCAGCTCTGATACAGAGCGTAGATCGCCGCGGCGATTCCATCCACATCATCGGGACTGACGCAGGTGGCAGCACCGTAGCCGGCCAGCACGGTGCGCAGCCCCCCCTCCGGCGCAAGCGCCAGGATGGGCTTGCGGGAGCCGATATACTCGTACACCTTGCCGGGAGTTATCACCGGATCGTGCGTGATAAGCCAGAGCACATCGCTCGCCAGAAGATGCCGCACCTTCTGCTGGTGCTCCACCGCGCCCGGCGTCTGCAATGCCGTGGAGACCCCCATCTGCACGGCCATCTTACGGTAGGTGTCGTGGAAATTGCCCACGATATTCACCTCGATCTCATCGCGCGTCTGGGGGTGCTGCGCAAAGATCTTCGCAAGCGCCGCGAAGAAGGTGCGGGGAGTACGGCGGGAATCGAAGAGCCCCGCGTAGGTGAAGCGCATCTTGCGGGCGCGCGGCATCGGGAACCGGGAGGCGATACGGAAATCCTGCGGATCGTAGCCGCTCGGGATGATATGCACCCCCTCGTGCGTCAGGAAGGGATAGCGGGCTATCAGCCGCTCCTTGATCTTCCGGTTGATTACCACCACGCCATCGGCATTCTTCAGCACCTCCTCCTCCAGTCCGGCCGCATAGCCCCTATGGAACGGGGTGGCGTAGAAATAATCGCGGTTGTCCAGCCAGGGATCGCGGTAATCCACCACCAGCGGCAGGCCGAGCTTCTGCTGCAGCTCGTAGCCCACCAGAAACGAGGTGAACGGCGGGGCCGAGGCAAGGATCACATCGAACTTCTCATGAGCGGCCAGCTCCAGCCCGCGCTTGACCGCATAGCGCTTCCAGCCGATCTTGTTATCCGGTTGCAGGAAGACATGGGAGATGCCGCTCAGCAGGCGCTTGCGCGAATCGGCCGGCATCCGGATGGGCCCCTTGCGCCGGAGCAGGCGGAGCGGATCGAGCGTACGGGTGCGCTCCACATTCACCCCCGCCTCCAGCACCTCCTCCAGCAGAGAATAATCGTACGCGAAATAGCCCACATCCCCCACGGTCAGCACCGTCGGGTCCCAGCCGTTGCTGTGCAGGTACTTGGTGAACTTGGCAACCCGAAGCACGCCGCTCAGCCCCATGGGGGGATAGTAGTAGGCCACCACCAGCACCTTCCGGCGCCGCTGCGGCAGCCCCCCCTCCTCTCCCTCGCGAGAGGTTTTGCGGACGAATTCGGCAACCGACGGGGCCGGGCGCGGCCCTTCGGTACGGATGGGGGGCTCCGGTCTGGATGCGGGGGCAGGCTCGCGTCCGGGTACGGCATCCGGCTGCGCCGGATCATCGCCGGGCTCCGGACCGGCTCCGGGCCTGGGTACAACGCGGAACTCCTCGTCCGGTATGTCGTGCGGGTCGTTAGTCACAGATAGAGTCCAGGGAATCTCTTGTCGGCCCTCCCCCGCAATCGGCTGCCGGGGGAGGAGCGGTATGGCTGAAATCAGGGGCCATCGGCCGGGGGAACGGTCTAGACGATGATAAGCTCGCGCGGGGAGCTGGTAAGGACGGTGCATCCCTTCTCGGTGATCGCCACATCGTCCTCGATACGGACGCCGCAACGCTCGGCCAGATAGATTCCCGGCTCGATCGTAACCACCATGCCCGGCTTCAGGATCTGCTTGTCGCCGCGCACCGACACCATCGGCATCTCGTGCACCTCGATGCCCAGGCCATGGCCGGTGGAGTGTCCGAAGGCATCGCCATAGCCCTCGGCGCTTATCTCGTCGCGGCAGACGTCGTCCAGCTCCTTGGCGCTCATGCCGGCGCGTGCGGCGCGCACCCCCATCTGCTCGGCGCGCAGGACGATCTCATAGATCTTGCGGGCCTCGTCGCTCGGGGTACCCACGGCGAACGTGCGGGTCATATCGGAGTTGAAGCCCTTGTAGATGCAGCCGAAGTCCAGCGTCACCAGCTCCCCCTTCCTGATCTTCTTGCTGCTGGCGCGCCCGTGCGGCATCGCACCGCGCGGCCCGGATGCGACGATGATATCGAAGGCATCCCCTTCCGACCCGAACTTCCGTCCCAGATAGCTGATCTCCATCGCCAGCTCGATCTCGCGCACTCCCGGTTTTGCGATCTTCAGGATCTCGCGGTAGACCTTGGCGGCCATATCGCCCGCCTTCTTGATATTGGCGATCTCCTCCGGCGACTTTATCATCACCAGATCTCCCACCAGCGATCCGGTCTTCTCCAGCTTCACCTTCTTGAGCGCCTTCTTGATGCCATCCAGCGCCCCGACGGTAACGTAGGATTCCTGGAACCCGAGCTTCATCCCGGCGGCCACGATCTTCTCGGCGATCATCGCCTCGTACGGCGCGCGGGTGATGATCCCCTTGACCTCAGCCGTGATCTCGGCGGCCATCTGATCCTGATAGCGGAAGTCGGTGAAGAAGTACGCTTTTCTGGCGGTCACCAGAAGAACCCCGCTGCTGCCGGAGAAGCCGCTGAAATAGCGGATGTGCGGCAGGTGGGTGATGAGAATGGCGTCGAGCGAGCGAGCCTTCAGCTCGGAGCGGAGTTTGGAGATGCGTGAAGTCATACGATAACCTAAAGTGCCTGCCAGAATGAGGTGCATGAAACCGGGACGATGCGCCGGGCGGCGCAGGGACCGGGCCTGCCGGCGGGTATGCCGGAGCGGCTACCCCACCGGGGGATAAACCCGCGCTATGAGAGGGCGGCCGAAATGATGCGGGGAGAGGCGGCCGCCATACGTGCTATTCTCCTCCGGGGGCCGGGGAGGTTCCTGCGGCGATGCGGTCGAACAAGTGCGCCAGGGTTCCGGTGAGCCGCTGCCGGCTGTAGCGGGCGATCTTTTCGGGATCGGCAACGGGCAGGCGCCCCTCGGCGTGCAGCCCTGACAGCTCCGCCAGCACCCGCGCCAGCGCTTCATCATCGTCCGGCGGAACAATATAGGTATGATCGAACTCCGAGAGGATATCGCGGATCTGGTTCTTCGGCACGAGCGCCACGATCGGCTTGCCGCTGCCGAGATACTCGAACGCCTTCCCCGGAGAAACCGTCTCGAACCCCTTGTGCTGGACGCCGATATTGAACCAGACCACGTCGGCCCGCTTCACCCACTCCACCGCCGTGGGATGCTCCACATAGCCGCAGTAGACGATCCGGTCGGCAACGCCCATCACCCGGGCCATCTCCTGATACTCCTCCTGCACATAACCGACCATATAGAAGACCAGGCGGCCGTACACCTCCGGCGAGCTCCGTTTCAGCAGAGCGAGCGCCTGATACAGCACCATCGGGTCGCGGTCCTCGTAGAAGATGCCGGTATACACGAAGTTCACTTTCGACGGATCGAGCGGCCCCACCGTTCCGGGGGCGGTGCTCCGGAAGTCGGCCGGATCGTAGCCCTGGGTGATAACATGGACGCGACCGGCCGCATCATCGGTATTCTGGCGCCCCAGCAGCAGCCCGCGCAGGTGGGGGTTAGTGACAACCACGGCATCGGCGCCGGCCACCACGCTCCGCTCCAGACGCTCATGACGCCGCCGGTGCCACGGGGTCCAGTACAGATGATAGGGATACTCTATCCAGGCATCGCGGAAATCCACTACCAGCGGCAAGCCGTAGCGCCGCTTGATCTCCAGGCCGATCAGATGATCGGTGAACGGCGGCGCCGTGGCATAGACCATATCGAAGGCCGACAGATCCTTCCCCTTCAGAAACTCCATCACCTGCTTTTTCCAGGTGATCTTGTTGTCCGGTATGAAAAAGAACTGGCTGATGCGATTGAGCATCTTGCGAAGCCGCTCGTTCTTCAGCGACACGGTGCGGCGCTCCTTCACCAGCGAGAACACCCCTCCGGCGCCGGTGCGCCAGATCTCCACCGGCAGCCCGGCGATCTCCTCCAGGAACGTATCATCGAACGCGAAATACGCATGCGGAGTGACGGTCATCACCGTGGGCAGCCAGCCATGCTCCGGAAGATACTTGACGAACTTGAGCGTGCGCTGGATACCGCTGAACCCCATCGGGGGGAAGTAGTAGGCGATGACGAGAACGCGTTTCATGAGAGCCCGTAGTCCATGGAGATTTACGATTGACGATTTACGATTGAAGGGATGACCTGCTGCGGCTCTTCAGGTCTTCTCCTGCAATCCCGGCTCAACGACCACGGACTACTGACAGCGGGCGAAGCCCGCGCACCGGCCACGGACCGATCCCTTTTCCTGCTGAACACTACGCCCTGAGAACTACGCCCCCCCCTAGAAGTAATTCGGCGATTCCTTGGTGACCGTCACATCGTGCGGATGCGATTCGCGCAGGCCGGCGGCGGTCATCTTGGTGAACTGGGTACGGGTCTTCATCTCCTCGATGGTACGGCAGCCGCAGTAGCCCATCGCCGCGCGCAGGCCGCCCACCATCTGATAGACCGCATCGGCCAGGGGCCCCTTGGACGGCACGCGCCCCTCGATCCCCTCCGGCACCAGCTTCGGGATATCGTCCTCCACATCCTGGAAGTAGCGGTCGGCCGAGCCCTGCACCATCGCCCCGAGCGAGCCCATGCCGCGATAGGTCTTGTAGGAGCGCCCCTCGAGGAGGACCTTCTCTCCCGGCGCCTCGTCCACACCGGCGAAGAGGCTTCCCACCATGATGGTATCGGCACCGGCGGCAACCGCCTTGGCGATATCGCCGGTCTGCTTGATGCCGCCGTCGGCGATCACCGGGACGCCATGTCTGGCGGCGATCTCCGCCACGTTCATCACGGCGGTAAGCTGCGGCACGCCCACGCCGGCCACCACACGGGTGGTGCAGATGGAGCCCGGCCCGATGCCCACCTTCACCGCATCCACGCCGGCATCGATCAGCGCCTGCGCGGCGGCGGCGGTGGCGATATTGCCGGCCACCACCTGCAGCGACGAGAACGTCGCCTTTACCTTTGCGGCGGTCTCGATCACCCCCTGCGAGTGCCCGTGCGCGGTATCGACGATCACCACATCCACACCGGCGCGCACCAGTGCATCCACACGATCAAGCGTATCGGGGGTAACCCCGACGGCCGCCCCCACCCGGAGGCGCCCATGATCGTCCTTGGCCGCATGCGGGTACTGCCGCTTCTTGCGGATATCCTTGAAGGTGATGAGCCCGCGCAGGTTGCCATCGCCATCCACCACCGGCAGCTTTTCGATGCGGTTGTTCTGGAGTATCGACTCGGCCTCCTGAAGCGTGGTACCGACCGGCGCGGTGATAAGCTCGCGGGAGGTCATCACCTGGGTGATAGGCTGCTTCTGGTCCGGCTGGAACCGGAGATCGCGGTTGGTGACGATTCCCACCAGCTTCCCGTTGGCATCGACGATGGGGACACCGCTGATGGAATATTTCTTCATCATCGCCAGCGCATCCCCCACCTGGGCCTCCAGGCCGAGCGTGATCGGGTCCAGGATCATCCCGCTCTCGGAGCGCTTCACCCGCTGCACCTGCTCGGCCTGCCGCTCGATCGTCATGTTCTTGTGGATGATACCGATCCCCCCTTCGCGCGCAAGGGCCATCGCCATTGCCGACTCGGTAACCGTATCCATCGCGGCGGAGACCAGGGGAATATTGATTCGGATGGTGCGAGTGAACTGCGTGGAGATATCGGCCTCTCGGGGGAGCACATTGCTGAATGCGGGGACTAGAAGTACGTCATCGTACGTAAGGCCTTCGCCGATAATTTTCGGGAAGCTCATAGGGGATTGCATCTTCGATTGGAGAGAGGGGGCGTCTCAGCCCTCGTGAAAGATTGAATCTGTAAAATTACCCAACTCCGGTCGGCTGTGCAAGAATAGATGACCGCACAGGGTGCCGCGCACCGCCATCCCGCGGGAGATCCGGCCCCCTGGCGGTGCCGCTGGAAGTGATACGCCCCCCCCTTTCCGGTTCATCATAGCGGTGGGATGCCCCGTATTTGCCGGTTCGGCGGCCCGGCGATCACCGGGGCGGGCATAGGGAGGGGCCGGATGGGAGATTTTGTGTAACTTTGCTCTTCAGGGAGACGATGGCCGATAGAAGATATACGATCAACGCATTCACGGTAAAGCTGGAACCTCTTCCGGTTGGCCCCTCTGCGGCCGCTCCCGCAGCCGACGACATCTCCGGGCTGGAGCGTTCGGTGCGTGAGCTGCTGGAGTTCTTCGAGGAGTTCGACGTCCGTACCACGTTCTTCACGGCCGACGACGTCACGCGGGTTGCGCCGCATCTGGTGCGGGAGATCGCCGGGAACGGCCATGAGCTTGCCATCCTCGCCCCCCGCTTTCACAACCCGCTGGACCAGCTTCTGCGGTTCCGCGAGGAGATCGCCACGGCAAAGGCACGGCTGGAGGAAACCAGCGGCCAGGAAGTGCTCGGGTTCCGCTCCACCCCGCTCAGCTCCGGGTGGCGTTCCCCGGCGATGATCGAGACCGTGGTGCAGGAGGGATTCGTCTACAGCTCCAGTATCTTTCCGCGCCAGAGCATCGCTCCGCTCTTGTTCAACAGCACGGCCAAGGCGCACCGTATGCCCACGCCGTCCGGGACGCTCTGGGAGCTGCCGCTGACAAGCTGGCGCCCGTTCGGCCTGGGAACCCCTTCCATCCGCACCGGCGGCGGCCCGCAACTGAGCCTCCTGCCGGTCTGGATGTTCGCCAGGGGGGTCGAGGGGATGAACCGTCACGGCGAGCCGGCGATACTCTACGTCCACTCCTGGGCGCTGGAGGCCCCGGCAAGCGATTACAGCTCGCTCCCCTTGCGCGAGCGGCTTCTCTCCTACGGCCCGCGCGAGCAGACGCTGGAGAAGCTGCAATCGATCTTCCGCATCTACCGTTTCGGCAGCATTCAGGAGGCATTCGCCTCGCGGCTTACCACCGAGAGCGTACGCCCGGCCCAGCCCCGCCGCACCAGTATCGTGCGGATGGATAGTGAATAGCAGTGCTTAGTGCTTAGTGCTTAGTGCTTAGTGCTTAGTGCTTAGTGCTTAGTGCTTAGTGAAAGATGAGCCTGCCTGCGGGCGGCGTCAAGAACTTTACTTCTTCAATTCTTCTCTAAGAACTACAGCCGCCAACGGCGGCGTCCTAAGAACTAAGCACTCCCCTACCAACTCTCACAGTTGGCGCTCCTGATTTCTTTGTAGATTTGCAGGTTCAACAGATCCTCTCGGTATCACATCTTCGATATATCCTAAACCTCCTATGCAGGATACGGCTCATACGAACGACGTCCATGAAGAGATTCCCGGCCCGATCGAGTTCACGGCCGAGGAGCTCGAACGGGTCAAGAAGATCGAAGCTCTCTACCCCGATCCGCAGTCGGCGATCATGCCGGTGCTCTGGATGGCCCAGAAGAAATGGGGATGGCTCTCGGTCGGCGTGATGCGCTATGTGGGAGAGCTTCTCAGACTCCCCTACTCCCATGTCTTTGGCGTGGCATCGTTCTATACGATGTACTTCAAGAGGCCGATGGGGCGCTATCACATCCAGGTCTGCACCAACGTCAGTTGCATGCTGCGCGGCGGCGAGAAGATCTACAGCCATGTCTCGCAGCGCTATGGCATCGGCCACAACCAGAGAACGGCGGACGGAAAGTTCTCCCTGGAAGAGGTGGAATGCATGGGGGCCTGCGGCGGCGCGCCGATGGTGGCGCTGAACGAGGATTACCACGAGAATATCACCATTGAAGAGCTGGATCGCATGCTCGACAATCTGGCCTGATATTTGGGTTGACCGCCCTGTAGAGGGAATCATCCCCGGTTTTCGGCTTCCGATATGGCTGATGGCCGTAAGTATGTGTTACGGATGGGCAGGTTGATGGGTCTTATATGAAACCTTTGGATGATTCGTCAGTCTCTACTGACCGGAAGAGCTGACTTCCTCGCATCGGAACTGATATTATTAACATTACTGATATTGGGCGGCTCCATGGGACTATTTACTACGAAGCGCTACATGATACGAGGAGCGGTCTGCGCGATCGCCCTGGCTGCGATGCTGCCGCTTGCCATGTTTGGAGCAGTGGCATCGAACGTGGAACCGGCATCCGGTAGCACTACCGGGCTGTTCGGCCAGTATATGCTGAACGTGGGGGATGTCTCCTCTGCCCTTCCGATCGAGACGATGGAAACCAGAGCGGAGGTGACGCTGGAGAAGGTGCTGCTTGCGGCCGATGCCGCCAAGACCAGCGCCATCCCCAACAAGCTCTTCATGGATCAGAACTATCCGAACCCGTTCAACCCCTCCACGATGATCCGCTACGGCCTGCCCACGCAGAGCCCGGTGAAGATCACCATCCACACGCTGCTGGGAACCCAGCTCAAGGTGGCGATGGACGGGGTGCAGGACGCCGGTGTCTATACCTTCGATTTCTCGGCAGAGGATCTTCCCTCCGGCATCTACTTCTACCGTCTTCAGACCGATATGGGAACGCTGACGCGGAGGATGACCATCTCGAAGTAATTCAGGACGTTCTACAGAAGTTTTCAAGAGAGCCTTCCGGCAACGGAGGGCTTTCTTTTTAGCGCGCTGCTGCTCTGTTGGCAGCGTCTCCTGCGGCTGGCAGCCCGTCATGGTTCTTCGTCACGGTTCCTCCCGGAACGGCCCGTATCTCATGAGACCGGTAGTAGTAGCGGAATGACTCCAAAGAGAACCATCACGCGCTCATCCTCTCTCTTCTTCCCTCCTTGCGCCGCATCCCCCTGGCGTGCTACCTTCCCGGATATTCATCCCCTGATGCCGGCAGATAATACCTCTGCGAGCACAGCAGGTCTCAGCCATCGCCGTTCAGCCTGGAGCAGGGCTCCGGACCTCCTTTTTCTACCAGACCTCCATCCTAATTCCGAGTTCCGCGCATGGGAGAGAACACTACGTCCCGACGAGAATTTCTTCGCAATGCCCTTGGCGTTGTGGTCCTTGCCAGCACCTCCCCCCTGGTGGTGCTGGGCAGGGTGACCCCGGAACTGGCCGGTGACGGGGCCGGAGGGCTTATCGCCACCTATACGCTCAAGCTGAGCGATTACAAGGAGCTTGCATCCGTCGGCGGTTCGATACGGCTTACCCGTCCGGAGCAGTTGCTGCTGAACCCGGATCATGTGGAGAATGCTTTCGAGGAGGACGACTTCCCCATCGCGATCACCCGTACCGCCGAGAGCGGCGCCGATGCCTTCAAGGCGGTTTCCACCTACTGCACGCATGGGTTCGGCTACCAGATCGGCGACTACAACCGCTCCACCGGCCAGTTCGTCTGCCCGCACAAGGGCTCCACGTTCAAGGCCGACGGCGCGCATGTGCAGAAGAGCGGAACGCCAGATGTGGGGGATCTGCGGAAATTCCCGGTGGTGTACGATGCGGAGGCCGGAACGCTGACGCTGCAGGAGGTGCGGCAGATATCGGGGATCAAGACGCTGGATGTGATACCGGCGCGGCTCTTCCTGGATCAGAACTACCCCAACCCGTTCAATCCCTCCACGATGGTTCGCTACGGTCTGCCGTCGGCGGTCCATGTGCGGCTTTCGATTCATTCACTGGTGGGAGGCGAGATCAAGGTGGTGCTGGATACGTATCAGGATGCGGGAACCTACATGCTCGACGTACAGGCCGAGGATCTCCCCTCCGGAATCTACTTCTACCGTCTCCAGACCGGCCTCGGAACGCTCACGCGGCGGATGACGGTCTCGAAGTAAAAGGCCAGAGAGAAAATGCCTGGATGGTAATGCCTGGAAAGAAGGTCCGGCGGCAAACAACCGGCCACGGACTCTCTCTCCCCGATCTCACATCGTCAATCATACCCTCCCCTCACGCACCCAGCGCGCCGAACACCAGGCTGAGGAACGTTCCCATGCCGACGGCGATAAGGATGCTCCGGTTGAGGGCATCGCGGGAGAGAGGCGGGGAATCCGGCAGGAGCCAGCGGCGGTTGAGCGCCATCAGGATCACGGCGATCATGCCGATGCCGGAGATCCCCAGAATTCCCACGTCCGGGAACACCACCATATGCAGCGCCGTCATCCAGATCCCGGTCAGGCCCAGAATCACCAGCAGCGCCACCGCATTCCGTTTCTGCATCCGATTTCCCAACTGCATTTACAAAGAACCGACCGGCCCCACGGAGTACGCGAGACCGGCCGGAGTAGAACGACGTCAGGCGGCCAGGGAGTCAGAATTACGGCCAGGTCCATCCTCGCGCTATCCGCCTCCCTCTCCTGCTACCAACTACAGCCGCCGAAGGCGCGGACCAAGCACTAAGAACCAAGCACTAAGAACCAACCCCTTACTTCGCATACGACACCGAGCGGCGCTCGCGGATCACCGTCACCTTGATCTGGCCGGGATATTCCATCTCCTGCTGGATCTTGTGGGCGATATCGTGCGAGAGCTGATCGGCGAACAGATCGTCCACACGGTCCGGCTCCACCATCACGCGCACCTCGCGGCCGGCCTGGATGGCGTAGGTCTTCGCCACGCCCTCGAACGAGCGGGCGAGCGTTTCGAGCGTCTCCAGGCGCTTCACGTACGCCTCCAGCGATTCGCGGCGGGCACCGGGGCGTGCGCCGGAGATGGCATCGGCGGCCTGTACCAGCACGGCAATCGGCGACTCCATCTCGATATCCTCGTGGTGGGCGCCGATGGCGTTGCAGACGATCGGATGCTCCTTGTAGCGCTTGGCGATTTCGTAGCCGAGCAGCGCGTGCGGCCCTTCGATATTGCGGTCCACGCACTTTCCCATATCGTGCATCAGCCCGGCGCGCTTGGCCTGGTTCACATCCAGTCCCAGCTCGCGGGCCATGATGGCGCAGAGGTAGGCCACCTCGATGGAATGGCTCAGCACGTTCTGGCCGTAGCTGGAGCGGTACTTCATCTTGCCGATCAGCTTCACGATCTCGGCGTGCACATTGTTGATCCCCAGCTCCAGCAGGGCATTGTTCCCCACGCGGAGAATCTCCTCCTCCAGCTCCTTGCGCACCTTCTCGACGATCTCCTCGATACGCGCCGGGTGGATGCGGCCATCCTGCATCAGGCGCTCCAGCGAGATCTTGGCAACCTCGCGGCGGAACGGATCGAACCCGGAGATGATAACCGCCTCCGGCGTATCGTCCACGATCACATCCACTCCGGTTGCCGCCTCGAACGCGCGGATGTTGCGTCCCTCGCGCCCGATGATCCTCCCCTTCATATCCTCGCTGGCGAGGTTCACCACCGAGACCGTGGTTTCCACCGAGTGATCCGATGCGGTGCGCTGGATGGCCTGCACGATGATGCGCTGCGATTCCCGCTTGGCATCCAGCTTCATCTGGTCGCGGATGGTCTTCAGCTCCTGGGCGCATTCCAGCTTCGCCTCGCCCACCATGTTCTCGGTAAGGAATTTCTTGGCATCCTCCCGCGACATGCCGCTGATACGTTCCAGGCGGTGGTTCTGTTCGGCCACAAGCTCCTCGGCCACCTTCTTCTGCTGTTCGATCGTGGCCTTCAGATTATCCATCTGCCGGCGCTGCTGTTCAAGTCCCTTGGCCTTCTCCTCGATCTGTTCGGATTTCTTCTGCAGCTCCTTCTGCTGTACCAGCAGTTCCTTTTCCCGCCGCGAGGCTATCTCCAGCTTCTTGTTGAGATTCTTCTCGATGTTCTCTTCGCGCGTTTTGATCTGCCGTTCTATCCCGAGAAGTTTCTCCTTGCGCCGGGTGTACTCCTCTTCAAGAAGGCGCTTTTTCTGGAGCGCCTCATCCTTTGCTTCCAGCAGCTTCTCCCGCTTGGCGTTCTCGGCATCTTTCCGGGCGTCCTCGGCGAGCTCCTTGGCCCGCTCTTCGGCGACGCTGACAAGCTGTTTGCTGGCTCTGAGACTGCTATAATAGCCCACGCCGAATCCGACGAGGGCAAGAATGACAAAGACGATTATTATTGTTATTTCCATGACATCACATCGCTGTAGTTCCCGTACCTGTATTCCAGAAAGGTTAAACGTGATCGAGAGCAGGCAAGTGCTATCTCGATCATGTTCCGCCCTGTTGGAACTGCGGTACCGGCCACAGACAACGAGCTAGTGGAGCCTGATCAGGTTCGAGGAAACTGTCGAAACGGGGGAGGTGATCGTGGATTCTGTCGAGAGGAGAGATGCCGATGAAAGCCGCCGCAGTATACCCCGCCGGTAGACCTGGAAGACGCCCCCGAACATGGGACACCTCGCAGTCCTGCCACGCCCCGCCCGGCAACCCGGATGGTTGCAACGGAGGAACGCAGGCCATATCCAGCCGGGTCCGGTGAACGGACGCAGGGAGAGAGGAAAAAAAGTGCCGCACACGCCTGCCGTGACGGCACCGTCCGCGCACAGCGGAGGGTGCAGTGTTTGGCAAGGTTTAGAACCCTCATCAAATACACGGTGGGTAGCTACCACTGCATCGCTCGCTTCCAATGGCACTACTGGCCGGCCTGTTGCCGGCGGTCGCACTTCCCCTTGCGGGGACAAGGCCTGCAATTGATGCTGTGAGTGAACTTCCCTATTTCGCTACTATAGGTTCAATTACTGCGAAACCACGACAAGCGCGGCGGCCAGCTTTTTCACACTTTCATCAGCATGTCAAAGAAGAGCTCGGGCATCGCAAAGTTACGACACTACCGGCAGGACGACAACAGAGGCAGCGATTAAAATCGTGCTTTCAGGAGGTGGAACCATCCGGTTCTGAAGCTTCACGTCCTATAACCCGCCCTACGCATCCAGTTGAAGAAGTTCTTCAACCGAAGCGGCAAGCGCATCTATTCTGCGAACGATTTCGCCGGACTCGCGCCGCGAACGCTCCTGTTCATTCATGAAATGCTCAGCGGTGTTCAACGCGGCCAGCACAGCGATGGTGGACATCGGCTGTGTTGGAGACTTGCTCAGGACATATTTCATCTGCTCGTTGACCATGCTTGCGGCCTGCTGGATGAGGCCCACATCGTCACCGCGCAATTTATATTCGGAGCCGTGTATCTGTACTGTGATTGTCTCCGCCATCGTTCTATCGTGCCTTGACGTCTCTTGTGAACGTTACGACTAGCTGACGTATTGAAAATAAGCTTGAGATACCTTTCTTCAACTCTATGTACCCCGCCACCAATCTCCCCCCGCCTCCTAAAGACCACGATACCGTGGCCCCCTGAGAGAATCGACGATCAGAACCTGCCCCCTTTTGCCGTGCGGGCATCACCCTCGAAGAATGTACCAGATGGCACTTCCTTCCCGGATGATACCCCCAGCATAGTGGCAGGACGTTTCGAATGAGTGTTAATTATACAAAAAACGGGGTGCGAAAAAAAGGTTCACGATTTCAGCCCCCCCTCCTGGTACTCGTAACGCTCCAGTTTGAAGGTCTCTCCCAGGTACCGCTTCCGTACTTCGGGGTCGTTGGCGAGCTCTTCGGCATGCCCCCCGCGGAAGATACCGCCATCGATAAGAATGTAGGCCCGGTCGGTGATAGAGAGGGTCTCGTGCACATTGTGATCGGTGATGAGAATGCCGATACCCCGGTTCTTCAGCTTCTGGATGATATGCATGATCTCCTCCACCGCCAGCGGGTCGATGCCGGCGAACGGCTCGTCCAGCAGGATGAACTTGGGGCTGGTGGCGAGCGTGCGGGCGATCTCTGTACGGCGGCGCTCGCCGCCGGAGAGCATATAGCCCATCTGCTTGCGGATATGCGTGATGGAGAACTCCTCCAGCAGCTGGTCCACCCGTTCCCGGCGTTTGCGGCGCGGGTAGCCGATCAGCTCCAGAATCGCCATGATGTTCCCCTCCACGCTCATCCGGCGGAACACCGATGCCTCCTGCGGCAGATAGCCGATACCGCGCCGGGCGCGGCGGTACATCGCGATATTGTCGATCCGCTTGTCGTCCAGCAGCACGGCCCCCTCGGTGGGGCGCACCATGCCGACGATCATGTAGAAGGTTGTGGTCTTCCCCGCCCCGTTCGGACCGAGCAACCCCACAACCTCCCCCTGCTCCACATGCAGGGAGACATCGCGCACCACACGGCGCTTCTTGTAGCTTTTTACCAGATGCTCCGCCTTCAGGATAGCGCGGTCTTCCGGGAGCACGATCACCGGGGCGGCATCGGTGCCGGCCTCAACCTCCTCATTCAGCACGGTCGTCATCGGTTTCCTTCTTCTCGTCTGGTTAATGTCATGGACTTCTCCATCGCCTGCCCCTCGCGGAGGATCTTCAGCTTCAGCGTGTCGCCGACGCGGGAATCGTAGATCGCCACGATAGCCTGGTCCTCGGTCTTCACGGGAAGCCCCGCCACCGCCGTTATCACATCCCCCACCTGGAGTCCGGCGCGGCTGGCCGGGGAGTTGGGTGCCATTTCAACGACCACCACCCCCTCGGTATTGCTCAGCCCGAGGTACCGGGCGATGCGCGCGTCGATCTGCTGGATGCGCATGCCGGTCCAGAAATCGCGGTCGATACCCCCGTTTTTCTTCAACTGGTCGATAATCAGGCGTGCCCGGTCGATCGGAATCGCAAACCCGATGCCGATGGAGCCGGCCCCCATGGAGTTCTGCGAGGTGGAATAGATGGTGGCGTTGATGCCGATCACCTTCCCCTCGGCGTTCACCAGCGGCCCACCGGAATTGCCGGAGGAGATCGCCGCATCGGTCTGGAGCATGCCCCGGTAGATCCGGTCCTCCTGCGGCTGGAGATCCACGCCGGTATTGGAGATCACCCCGACGGTGACCGTCGGCTTGGTGTTGATATCGAACAGGCCGAACGGATTGCCCAGCGCGATCACCCATTCCCCCACCATCAGATCGTCGGATCTTCCAAGCTCGATATAGGGGAGATTGGCCCCGTCGATCTTCAGCAGCGCCACATCCGATGTACGATCCGAGCCGATGATACGGGCATCGTAGCGCTTGCCGTCGGTGGTGGTCACCACGATTTTGCTGGCGCTGCCGGCAACGTGGTCGTTGGTGACGATATAGCCATCGGGCGAGATGATGAAGCCGGAGCCGAGGCCGCGCACCTCCTGCTTGTAGGTCTGCATCCTCCGCCCGAAATAGCGTTCGAACATCGGATCGTCCATGAAGTTCTCGAAGAACGGATCGCGATAGCGGACCTCCCGCACCTCCGTGACATTGATGCCGACCACGGCCGGGGAGGTCATCTGCACGGCGTGCGTGATGGCGTTGTGGCGCGACCCGGTGATATTATCGTTCAGTTCGGCGCGGGTAACCGGCCGGGTTGCCGCAGTCCCGGAGGAACCCGAGCCGGAGGGGCTGTCGGGCTGGCGGGGCTGTGCCTTGCACGCCGATAGGACGGCGGCCATCAGGGCGATCGGAAAGAGCGTGCGCGAGAATGTTCCTGAGCCAATCAACATGGATCTATCCAGTACTGGATTGTTTGAAGGTTACTCATGCGGCCTGTCCGGGAGATGGGACCGGGAGTCCACGAAAAAGTTCAACGGTAAAGATAGGATTACCGCAGGATCATCCGAAAGGTTACAGGGAAGTACGGGGTTAGTGGCCCATGGTCCCCCCCCTCCGCCGCTGCCGGAACGCACACCAGGGGGAATGCAGCGTAGTTCACTCCGGTCCGGGGCGATCGCGCGCTCTTTCTCCCTGCCCCATCCTCTCCCCTGCTCCTGTCGACTCCTCCCCCAACCCCGGGCTCCGCAGGCTCCCCAGACTCGCGGACTTCCTCGCACGTCATTACCGTATGCGTCTGCGGGGCCTGGTTGCGGGGGGATGGGCGTTTGAGATTTTATTTACGGACGGCAGCGTATTATTTTTTCCTACTATCTTATGGAATACTCCAATCGCACCGGCCATTCCGGCCGGCTGCACACTCCTCCCACACAGACCCAATCGGGCGATTACAGAAGTGAATATAGCCGAGCAGTGCGCCACGATGGTGGCCGCCAGGAGCACCGGATCATGAGCAGAGACGCATCGATCAGCGAAGAGATCCCGGTACGTCCGGCGGACCATCCCGCCAGTGGCCGTACCCGGACGCCTGAACGCCCCTTCATCAGCGTGGTGATCCCGCTGCTGAACGAGGCCGACTCGCTTCCGGAACTCTCGGCGAGGCTTGAGCAGACTCTCACGCAGATGGCGGGGGATTCCTATGAAGTCTACTTCGTCGATGATGGCTCCAGGGACAACTCCTTCGAGATCATCAAGGAGGTCAATCGCCGCAACCCGCGATTCAAGGGGATACGATTCCGCACCAACTACGGCAAGTCCGCAGCGCTGGCCGTGGGATTCGAGCGTGTACGGGGAGAATTCATCTTTACGATGGATGCCGACCTTCAGGATGACCCCAATGAGCTCCCCGGAATGCTCAGGACACTGGAGGAGGGATACGACCTGGTATCGGGCTGGAAAAAAAACCGGCTCGATCCCTGGCACAAAACCATGCCATCGAAGGTCTTTAATGCTGTGGTGCAATCGGTGACAGGACTGCACATCCACGACTTCAACTGCGGACTGAAGGCATATCGCCACGAGGTGCTCCCGCATCTGAGCGTCTACGGCGAAATGCACCGCTATCTGCCGGCGCAGGCGCACTGGCAGGGCTTCCGGGTAACCGAGCAGGCGGTGCTCCATCATCCGCGCAAATATGGGGTCTCCAAGTTCGGCATGAGCCGGTTTCTCAAGGGATTTCTCGATCTGCTTACCCTGGTGCTCACCACCAAGTACGCACGCCGCCCGCTCCATGTGTTCGGGACGGTGGGTGTGGTGGTGGCAACGCTCGGGTTTCTGATCGATCTGTGGCTGACCGTGGAGTGGTTCCTCGGCATGACCACCCTGACCAACCGCCCGCTGGCCCTGCTTGGGGTGCTGCTGATCATCGTTGGCGTTCAACTGGTCTCGATCGGCCTGATCGGGGAGATGATCGCCAAGAACTCGCTCAGCACTCAACAGTATTCTATTCGCGAAACACTCGAATGACGCATACCTTCTCCCGGCTCCGGCGCCTCCTTGCGGTGGCAGCCATCGCAACAGCCATCCCGTCGCTCCAGGCGGCCGCCCAGGGCACCCCGCCCGATACCGCCAGCAACCCGCTCCAGCCGGTGCAGCACGGCCTTGTGGTGCGCCCCAAGCTCGGGGTGCAGTCGATGTGGTTCAACGGACGCTATCCGGTAAGCGACATGCTGAGCCCCGTGGATACCAGCGCGTGGGGAGGAGGAATCACCGGCCCGCAGAACGCGATCCATCTGGAGGCGGAGATCATCCCGGGCTCGGATTCACCCATCCGTATCCCGGTCACCTTCGATGCATTCTTCCTCAGCGGGAAGACCACGTTCACCTACTCGAACGCACCGGACCCCGGCCTGCAGCGCCTGACGATCCGGCACACGGCCAATCTCTATTCGATCGGCACCGGCATCAGGGGTTCGTTCTTCCGCTCCCCCAGCCTCTATGTGGGGGCCGAGGGGCGCCTGAACATCATCTCCCCGAACACGCTGGAGACGCGGCGGTACGACCCGGACAACGATAAAACGCTCGCCGAAGGCACCACGAACGTCCGTGAAGAGCGCGATATCCGTGGCGGCGCCTATTTCCAGATCGGCACCCAGGTGGAGTTCTTCGATCCCCTGCTGCTCGATTTCAGTATCGGTTACGGAGCGCTTAACCTGGTGGGAAAGGAGACCGATCCCAACAAGGTGCACAACCTGCTGGTGGCCGACAACTACGAGCCCAACAACCGGTTACGCCCCTCCGCGGAACGCACCGTGGGGTATCTGGGGGTGGCCTTCAGCATCATCTGGAAACTGTGATCCGGAGCCGGGGAGCCGGAAACTGGCGCAGGAGGTTTCTCTGCGCTGCCCGCTTCCCTCTCCCTGCTGGTATCCATCGGCACCCCGCTGCAGGCTATCAACTCCATGCTACCCCATGAAGTACCAGCAGCGGGCGCAGCCCGTGGACCGACTATCCGCCCCCTATATTCGTCTTCTTCCGCCGGTTGCCCTATCTTGCATCCCGGCGACCCGCCCGGTCGCCAGCCGGGGGCGCAGAACAGGCATGGAACCAACGCCATGCGCTGGCGGCCTCCCGGGCCAGTTTTCTCCGTGAGCATACGAAATCAATGAGCTATAAAGAGATTGTTGATGCCAGTACCGTCGTCGAGCCGATCGACAAGTACCTCTGGGGGTACATGTACGGTCTTTCGACCCAGTACATGATCCCCTATCTGGAATCCAAGGGGGTGGCGATCAAAGGCGCCTCGGTGATCGAGATCGGCTGCGCCGAGGGAGGAAATCTCTGCGCGATGGCCGAGCATGGCGCGCGCGAACTGTTCGGCACCGACATCGCCACCGAGCGTCTGGAAAGCGCCGATGCGATAGCAACGCTGCTGGGGCTGGATATCCACTACAGCTCGCACGATATCATCAACCAGGCGCCGCAGCCGGAGTGGCAGGGACGTTTCGATGTGGCGTTTCTGCGCGATGTGATAGAGCATCTCGATGATGCCACGATCGCCCTGCGGAACATCCGGAAGGTGCTGAAGCCGGGGGGAGCGCTCTACGTCACCTTCCCCCCGTACTACTCGGCGTTCGGCGCGCACCAGCATCTGCTCGGCAACTGGACCGCGAAGATCCCCTTCATGCATCTTCTTCCCCCTCCCATCTTCCGCTCCATGGTAGCCAGCTCCCCGATAGAACGGAACAAGGTGGAGGTGGGGCGGATCAGCCGCATCCGGATGACCACCGGGAAGCTGAACCGCGCCGCGCGCGAGGCCGGCTTTACCGTCGCCGATGAGAAGCTCTATTTCATCCGGCCGGTGTTCAAGATGAAGTTCGGCCTGAACCCGATCAGTGCCAACGTGATGAAGCCCTTCCCCGGCGTTCGCGATTTGCTGGCGATGGAGGCGGGATATATCCTGAAGAACGCGTGAGCAACACCAATACCGAACGCATGCAGAGCCTGCAGCAGCCCTTCGCCAGCGAAACGCCGAACGGCATCAAGAAGCGCTTCGAGTACCTCTCCGGGGTGCTGGCCCGCTTCCGGCCGACGAACGTGCTGGATTTCGGTGCCGGCACCGGCACCAATCTCACCATTCCTCTGGCGCAGCTCTTCCCGGAAACCCGGTTCCTCGGCGTGGATAACGACCAGGCGAGCGTCGATTACGCCAACAGCGTCAACACCACGCCGAACCTCGCGTTCGCGATGATCGATGAGTCGGACCGCCATGCGCCCTACGATATGATTATCGCCTCGGAGGTGATAGAACATGTCGACGAGCCGGGCGAGCTGCTGCTGTACCTGCGCGGGATGCTGGCGCCGGGAGGGCGGATGATTCTGACGATGCCGAACGGCTATGGACCGTTCGAGATGACCGCCTTTGCCGAGTCGCTGCTGTTCGTCAGCGGCATCCATACGCTGCTGCACAAGATAGCCGCGGCGGCCCTGGGCAAGAAGGGGAGCCGCCCCACCAAGGCCGATACCCTGGCGGTAAGCCCCCATGTCAACTTCTTCTCGCACGGACGCATCAAGGGGCTGATCGGAGCCGCCGGGTTCGATATCCTGGAATACCGACCCCGTACCTTCGTCTGCGGTCTGGGCTTTCACCAGCTTCTGTTCAACGAGTCGGCACGGCTCTGGAACGCCCGCGTGGCCGATTCGCTCCCGCCGCAGGCCAACAGCGGCTGGATGTTCGTGCTCCAGAAGAACGAACGGACCGTGCCGGCCACCATCCCCTACAAGCGCGGGATCTATGAGCGGATGCGGAAATATCTGAATGCGAAGCGGTGGGGGTTGATCTGATCGCCGATTCAGGAATTTTCGATTTTCGATTGGGAAGGAAGTCAGTGGTCCGTCGCCGTTACAGCGGAACACCATGCGGAACGATGTCATTGCAGCAACAACGACTTTGGATTTTCGATTGGGGAGGAAGTCAGTGGCCCGTCGCCGTTACAGCGGAACACCATGCGGAACGATGTCATTGCAGCAACAACGACCACGGACTACTGACAGCGGGCGCCAGCCCGCGTACTGACCACTGACCACGGACTACTGCTCCGCCTCTTCCTGGGAAACCTGTCTCCCGGCTCTACTCATTCCCCTGACGATCTTCTCCACCACCGCAGTTGCATCATCCTCCGGTTCCACATAGATGAACGTTCCGCTGTCGCGATGAAGATGCAGATACGAGGCGATGATCTTTATCTCGTCGATCTCCTCCTTGCGGCAATGCGACGGGGCGGCCGAGCCATCGAAATAATGGCGCTCCACCAGGGTCCGGAGTTTCACCGCCGGCGTGCGCGAGCCCACCACCACCTGCGCAACCAGGCGCCCGAAGCGTACCAGAAAGATCTCCCGCTTCCCCTGCTCGGCGGCCGGCAGCACAATGATGACGTTGTTGTTGTTGATCGAATCGGCGATACGCTCCTCGCGGCGGAAGATCCGGCGCAGCTCCCCGATCCGGTCGCGCAGTTCCCCGGCGGCCTCGAACTCCAGCCGCTCGGCATGCGCCTGCATACGCTGCTCCAGCAGGGTGATGATGCCCGACTCGGCCCCCGAGAGGAAATTCCGCACGCGCTCCACCTCCACGCCGTACTGCTCCCGGCTCTGAAGGGCGGCGCAGGGGGCGCCGCAGCGCTTGATCTGATAGTAGAAACAGGGGATCATATTCTCGTTCGGCACGATCGGGCCATCGCACTCGCGCAGGCCGAACGCCTGGTTGATGGTCTCGATCATCGACTCCACGGCCCCACGGTTGCGGAACGGACCGAAATATTCCGCGCCATCCGGCTCGATCTCCAGCGAGAATCCCACGCGCGGGAAGGGATCGTTCTTGTCGATCCGCAGAAACGCATAGCGGCGGTAGCGCTTCTGCATGGTGTTGTACTTGGGCTGGTACTCCTTTATCAGCCGCGACTCCAGCAGGAGCGCCCCCAGCTCCGAGCCGGTCTCCTCGATCTCGATCTTCCTGACCCGCCCCACCATCTCGGCGATCTTCCGGGTATGGGCCGCCCCCTGGCGGAAATAGCTCCCCACGCGGTCGCGCAGGCTTTTCGCCTTGCCGATATAGAGCACCCCCCCGCGCGTATCGATCATGCGGTAGACACCCGGCGCCGAGGGCATCGCCGACAAGGTGGGCTCCAGCGCGCGAACGTTCTTCGGCAGTTCCTTGCCGAACGCCCCCATGGTGCGGTACTGCACCGTCAGCACATCCTCCACCGTCTCGCAGGAATATTCATCCTGGAGGATATCGAGCATATCGATCAGGGCCCTGGCGGTAGCCATCGCATCCCCCATGGCGCGATGGCGGCCGTTGATCTTGATGCCGAAGTGGGCAGCCAGATGATTCAGCGCCCAGCTTTTGCGCGCCGGCAGAATCCTGCGGGCAAGCCGCGCGGTGCAGAGCTTCTCCTGGCGCATCTCCGCCACGCCATGGCGGCGGAAGGAGCTTTGAAGGAAGTTGAAATCGAACGAGACGTTGTGGGCTACGAAGACGGCATCATCGGGAATCCAGCGGCGGATCTCCGGAAAGATCTCCCCCCCCTTCGGAGCGGCGAAGGCCATCACGTTGCTGATGCCGGTCATCTGCTGGATCGCCAGAGGAATGGCCTGTTCCGGGTTGACCAGGCTCTGATGCTCGGCGATGATCTCCCCCCCCCGCACGATCACGCAGGCAACCTCGGTGATACGATTCTTCTCCGGCGAAAGGCCGGTAGTCTCGATATCGGTAACGATGAATGTTCCGTCGGCTAGCAAACGCATGAATCCGCTGTAGGTAAAGGCTGGTACCGGTTAGCTTCTAAAATAAGGATGACGAGGGGAGATGCGATGGTAGTGCCTGCGTTGTGCAGTTGGGTGGTAGTCCGTGCGCGGGCGGCGGCTGTGGATGGTAGTTCTTAGATTTTGGGTCTTAGTTCTTAGATCTTAGAGTTTAGTTCTTAGGGCAGTCCTCGTGCTAACGTCCGCTGTCAGTAGCCCGTGGTCGTTATTACCCACCCCGAACTCTCTTCATTACCCACCACGAACTCTCTTCCAATCGAAAATCTAAAATCGGCAATCGAAAATCCCCCGCTCCCGGCCCTCAAAAGAGATTGCGGGACTTTCCGGCTGAGTCGATATCTTTGGGCGCACAATGACGCCCGGCATACCGAGGCACTACAAAGTCATTCAACACATTCACTGGAGTTCAGCATCCTATGAAACGAAGCCTACTGGCGCTCGTTCCCGCTCTTGCTGTTGCACTTGTCGTCGGCGGTTGCAATGGAAAGAAGGAGGAAGGGCCCGTCTCTGTCAGCAGCTATGCGGAGTACAACGATGAAATCCTCAAGTTCTCCGTTCGTTACCCCAGCGACTGGGCAAAGGGGCTCCAGCCCGGCTCGCAGGCTGCATTCTACTCCACCCAGGCGATCGGCGAAGCGTTCTCCAACTTCGAGCCGAAGGGACAGCGCGGAGCAAAGGTTCATGTAGTGGCAATGGTCGGAGGGGCACCGGAAATGCAGGCATCGGTCAACGAGCTGAAGGGATTGTTCAATGATCCCTCGGTGCTGACAGGGCCGGAGCAGGTGAGCATGAACGGCACCAGCGCCACCAAGTACCGCTACGAGTTCGAGGTGGAGGACACCAGGTTCACCGCCGAGCGATATTACGTGCAGGGGGATGGCGCGGTCACGTATCTGGAAACCGCAGTGATCGGCGACTACGCCAGCTACGCGGCGGTGTTCGATACCGCGCGCGCATCGTTCCGCCCCGCCTCGGTGGCACAGCGCACGCCCGATACCGTCACCGTTCCCGGCGGCAGCTCCGCAATGCCGGCCGATACGCAGCTTGTCGATGCGCCGGCGGCCGATTCGAAGGCGTATTCCGGGCAGCACTTCTCCATCCAGTACCCGTCGAACTTCTCCCCCACCACCTCGCAGGCGGGTGGTTCCCTCTCCTCCACCAGCTTTGCCGGCGCACGCAACGATTCCTACTTCCAGGTGGATGTCATCAATCCGAAGGGAGCGGAGCTTGCGGCGATCGTGGAGCAGAACAAGCGCAACTACGGCGGCCGCGCGGCATCCCCCGGCTCGGTGGGCAATCAGAAGGGCTTCGTCTTCAGCTATAACGGTGGCAAGGATGTCACCAGCCGCGCCTACTTCGCGATGGCGAACGGCAAGCTCTATCGCATCACCATGAACTGGTATACGCCGCAGCAGGAGCTGTATCAGGCGGCGTTCCAGAAGGCCCTGGCCTCCTTCCAGCCGAAGTAAGCCAGCGCACGCGATGTAATCGTTATGCAGGCGGCAGGGGCTCCGGTATACCGGGGCCCCATCGCTGCCGGTTTCTCCCCGGGCATCACCCGGCGCCTCCGGCGCGCCGGAAGATCACCATCATCACCTCCCCCCTGGTTCCGGTATCACTATCACCACATCACTTGCGGGAGGCCGCCATGCATGCTCTCGTTCATCGCCTTGCCACCGACGCCCTTCATCTGATAGCCCCGGCGCTCTGCCCCGCCTGCGATACGCCGCTGGAAGCACAGGAGCGTTGCTACTGCGGCGCATGCCGCGCATCGCTCGATCCGGCCCCCTTCCCACGGGAGATCTTCGCCGAGATCGGCGCGAACTTCCCCGGCGAGGAGCTGGCACTTTCAGCCGTGGGGGCGCTCTATACCTTTCATGAGGACAGCCCGGTGCAGCGGCTCATCCACGCGCTCAAATACCGGGGCTGCTACGAGCTTGGTGTGGAGCTGGGACGCGAACTGGGGCGGGCTCTGAGGATGTTCCGCGAGTTCGAGGATGTGGAGATGGTGGTGCCGGTCCCCCTTCACCGCGCACGGTTCCGGGAACGGGGATACAACCAGGCCGAGGCGATCGGGCGCGGCATCGCCGCCAGCATCCCCGGAAGCCATGCGCTGGAGGCCCTATCCAGAGGACGGCATACCATCAGCCAGACCACGCTCGGCGCGGGAGCACGAAAGGAGAATGTTCTGGAAGCCTTTCAGGCGCCCGGCACCGGGATTCGCGGCAGGAGCATACTCCTGTGCGACGATGTCTGCACCACCGGCGCCACCCTCAACGCCTGCGCCGAGCGGCTCCTGGCGGCCGGCGCCCGCCGCGTGATGGCCGCCACCGTGGCCCGTGACATCGCACGCGTCCAGAAACCCGATATCGCGGGGCTGATACCGGGAGGGATGGGATGGTAGAAAGTCGGAGGATTTTCGATTGCCGATTTTAGATTTTCGATTATATACCTGATAGACCCAACCATGCCAGATGCATCACGCGAAGCCGCGAAGAAAGACCTCATCTTTGCGCCTTCGCGGTTTCCCGTGGGGTTCTTCCAGGAACGCCTACTCAGGTTCACTGGAGTATATAGTTGCCTTTAGATTTTCGATTGGAAAAGATTTCGTGATAGGTAATAACGACCACGGACTACTGACAGCGGGCGTCAGCACGCGCACTGACCACTGACCTAAAAACTAAGATCTAAAATCTAAGAACTAAGATATACCATCTAAGCCCTCCTCTCCACTATCTACACCCGCCGCAGGCGGCGGACTACCAATTCACCCCTCGCGGTGGTAAGTTCGTCTCCCGAATGAGACCAACCGAACCGGATCACCTTGTATGACTCCCATCCTTACGGCGGCGCAGATGCGGCGGGCCGATACCGACGCGATCGGACGGCATGCGATTCCCGGACTTGTGCTGATGGAGAACGCCTCGCGCGGCTCCTGCGATATCCTGGCCGAGCTGCTCGGAGGGCTGCGGGGCAGACGCGTGGCCGTGCTCTGCGGCAAGGGAAATAACGGAGGGGATGGGCTGGCACTGGCCCGCCATGCGGCCATCAGAGGGGCGGATGTGCTCTGTGCTATCTTCGGAGAGCCCGGCGAGCTCTCGCCGGATGCGGCCGCACAGCACGCGATGCTCCGATCGTTCGCGCCGGAACGGATAGTCACCTGGGAGAACTTCCGGGAAGCCGGCGGCGGCTACGATGCCATCGTCGATGCGATGCTCGGCACCGGCTCGGCCGGAGCACCGCGCGGCCCCATCGCCGAGGCGATCGCCTGGGCCAACCTGGAAAGAGGCTTCCGCTTCGCGCTGGACATCCCCACCGGGATCGATTCGGATACCGGCGCCGCGGCCGGGCAGTCCTTTCAGGCCGATGCCACCGCAACGATGGCGGCCCTGAAGCCGGGCCTCCTTCTCGGCGACGGGATCGAAGCGAGCGGTGACGTCTACGTGGTGAGCATCGGCGCTCCCCCGACCCTCTACGAGAACTCGGGGCTGGAACTTCTCGATGCCGGACGAGCCGCCGGCGTGCTTCCGGCCATCAGGACCGGCCGGCACAAATACGACCGGGGGAAAATACTGGTGATAGCGGGATCGCGCGGGATGACCGGTGCGGCGGCCATGGCAGCCGAAGCCGCGTTGCGCGCCGGTGCCGGGCTTACCGTACTGGCACTCCCGGAAGGGGCGGTGCCGCAGATGCTCCCCCCCGAGATCATGACGCTCCTTCTCCCCTCCGAGGAGGGAGCGTTTTCGGAAGCGGCGTTCGAAGGGATCATACGGGATTCCGGCTCCTACGCCGCAATCGCAATCGGCCCCGGTCTCTCCCGCACCCCCGGAGCCGCCAGGGCCGTACGCGCGCTTGTAGCGGGCGCCACCTCCCCTCTGGTACTGGACGCCGACGGACTGAACGCATTCGCCGGCAACGCCGATCTTCTTGCGGCGCATCCCGCAGAGCTGGTGATAACGCCGCATCATGGCGAGATGGCGAAGCTGCTGGGTGTGGAACGTGAGGCGATCACGCGTGATCCGCTCCTCCACGCACGCCAGGCCGCCAGGCACATCAACTGCATCGCCGTGCTGAAGGGGGCCCCCACGGTCGTTTCGCTCCCCGATGGGCGAAGCTGGATCAACGGCGCGGGGAATACCGGCATGGCAACCGGGGGAACCGGGGACGTGCTGACCGGCACCATCGCATCGCTGATCGGGCAGACCGGCAGCGCCACGAACGGAACGCTGGCCGGGGTGTTCCTGCACAGCCTCGCCGGCGATCTGGCCGCCGGGCGCCACGGCATCCGCGCCATGATCGCAACCGATATCATCCGGCATCTCCCCGATGCCTACACCTCGCTCGAAGGCCGATGAACAAACGCTCCGTGACAGGCTTCGCCTCCTATCTCCTCCCGGCGATTCTCTATTCCCTGCTGATCTTTCTGATCAGCGCCATGTCCAATCCCCCGGCGCCCAGCTTCGATCTGGAATGGGGGGACAAGATCAATCACGCGGGAGCATTCGGGCTGATGATGCTCCTTGCATTCCGCGGGCTCCGCTGGCTCTACCCGGATCGCCGCGCCGGAGCGCTGGCCCTTGCCGGGCTTCTGTATTGCGTTCTGTACGGGCTGACCGACGAAATCCACCAGTCGTTCGTCCCCAACAGGCAATGCGACATCTTCGATCTTCTGGCCGATGCCACCGGTGCATCGCTTGGCGTTCTGTTCATACTCGCAACGCACCGCTCGGGGCTCGGCAGGCTCCTGTTCGGCCCCTCCGGCGACACTGCCCCCCCTCTGCGGGTCTCCTGAGAGACAGGCCCCCGGCCACCGTAAATTCCTTGCCGGGTCCTCCCGATCCCCCTATGTTGTTTCCTACATGATGGCACGACTCAACTCCAACCGCACCATGCTCCGGGCGGCGCTTGCCGCCACGCTCCTGGCAGTTCCCTCCATGCTTGCGCAGGCACAGACCGGCCCGGCGGAGCCGACCGGGGTTCTGGCGCTCGATCTGCGCCAGGGGCTGGACTCCGCCCGGCTCCACCCAGAACGTCCTCTGCTGTTTGCCGGAGAGAATGGGCGCCAGCCGAAATCGGTATGGCTTGCCACAGGTCTCTCGGCTCTTGTTCCGGGAGCAGGCCAGTATTACACCGAGGCCCCCTTGTGGCGGACGATCCTCTACGGCACCGTGGAAGTTGCCGGATGGACCCTCTTCGGCGTCTACAGCGCCAAGGGGGAGCAGGCCACGACCGATTTCGAAACCTTTGCCGATGCCCACTGGGATGTGACCCGCTATATCTCCTGGCTCTCCGACAACTACGACAGGTGGACCGATGCGGAGGTGGACAAGCAGGCCGCGCGCGAGGCACTGGGGGCGATCTATCGCTCGAACGATCCCTCGCTCGATCCATGGGAGCGGGTCGATTTCGATCAGCTCAACAAGCTGGAACGCGCGGTGCGGGGCGGGTTCTCCCATACCCTCCCAGAACATGGAGAGCAGCAGTATTACGAGCAGATCGGCAAGTATATCCAGTACAGGGCGGGATGGGATGACCATATCCTGGAGGGGGACACGATCATCTTCAACCCCTCGCGGGTAACCCGGAACAACCGCGATTATATGGATTCGAGAGTGGAGGCGAACGACCTTCTCGGCTACGCCGGGACCGCGCTCTGGGTGGTGGCGCTGAATCATGTGGTCAGTGCCGTGGATGCTCTTCTGGAAGCGCGCAACTATAACGTCTCCATCAAATCGGAGCTGAAAGGGGAAACACTCCCGAACGGACGCCGCACCTATGCTCCGGGACTGGGGTTGAGGTTCCGCTTCTAATCCGCGAATCCTCGCGAATCTTGATGGGCGGGGGTGACGGGGTAATGATCGAATACGCAGAGATGAAATGAAATCTTCGCGAATCTAACCGGATATCTGAGCGAATCCTGGCGGGTGGAGATGAGACGGGGGTGACGAGGTAATCATCGAATACGCAGAGATGAAATGAAATCTTCGCGAATCTAACCGGATATCTGAGCGAATCCTGGCGGGTGGAGATGAGGCTGGTAGTCGCCATGGGGGCTACCGGGGCATGGGAGACCCATAGTTAAAGTTAAGGGCATACCCGCATGCCTCGCCTCCCTCGCCAGGAATGGAACTCCGTCAGGAGTGGTCACTTGCTTCGAACTTCCCGGATGCCACCGGTAATCAATCTCTCTCCACCTCTTCGTATTTGCTTAACATTTTATTACCTTAGTGTCTTGCCCGAGCATAGGTCCATCCTTCGCTGATCCCATACAGCAGGCTCCTCAGGTGTGCCTGTTGCCGTCGCCGTCGGGAAGAACACCAGCACGTAAGCCTGCTGGGCGGTTCTCCCTCCCCCGTTTCCCTAGAAATCAGGTTGTAGATCATCATGCCCGGCAATGCCATCGCCGGGCACCGAGGAGGGGTTGAATGAATCAGTTCGAGGAGATACCGGAGGAAATGCCCGTCTTGCAAGGCAATGAAGCGGGCAGAGGAATCACATGGTGGAGCATGACGGAGCGGCTGCGGAAAGACGCCCTCATGTATCTGATAATCGGCGGCATCTTGCTGGCATTCAGCATAGCTCTCGGCCTCTACATCTACGAGGTCGTTCTCAACTGGCACTAGGCACGCATTGCGAAACCGGAAGCGGCTGGCAGCAGGTCATG
>JBMDXA010000091.1:0-86106 GCA_048594725.1 Candidatus Kapaibacteriota bacterium | reverse complement strand
ATTGACGATTTTCGATTTTCGATTTTCGATTGGGGGACGAGATCTGGGGATTTTCGATTGACGATTTTCGATTTTCGATTGGGGGACGAGATCTGGGGATTTTCGATTGACGATTTTTGATTTCCGATTGGGAGATGGGATCTGGAGACAGGAGGGAGGCTGGAGATTTTCGATTGACGATTTTTGACTTCCGATTGGGAGATGGGATCTGGAGACAGGAGGGAGCGGTTCGTGGCTGTACGCTTCGTTCTCCCTGCTATCAGCGCACCCAGGCTGCTCCGGAGAGCGGCGGCGGAACCGGCCGGCTCCGCCTGCATCGTTCTTCTCTTCCCCGATCCCCTCACCACCTCACTCCCTGCCAATCTCCCTACGGCTCCCTACGGACTCCTCACTGCCCCCAATCGTAAATCCAAAGGCAACTATATACTTGAGCGCCCCTGAGTCGCCAATCTTTAAAGAATCCCACGCAAAGCCGCGAAGGCGCAAAGAAGGGGTCTTTCTTTGCGCCTTCGCGGCTTTGCGTGATGCATCTGGCATGCTTGGGTCTAGCAGGTATATAATCGCCAATCCAAAATCGAAAATCTCTCATCCTGCCTTCAGCCATCGCACGATTTCGCCGAGCGAGGGTCGCTTGCCGTACATCAGGATGGCGGTACGGAAGATCCTTCCGGCGGCCCAGATCACCACGACGGTGGAGAGAAGGAGCACACTGGTGGTGGCGAGCACCTCCCAGAGCGGCGGCATTTTCGTTACGATCCGGATCATCATCATCGACGGGGTGAACAGCGGGATATAGCTGAGGAGCCGTACATAGCTGGCATCCGGGTTCTGCACCACCGCGATGGCGAACACCGTGGGCACCAGCAGAAGCATCACCAGATAGGATGTTGCCACCTGCGCCTCCTGTTCGGTAGTCACCAGCGAGCCCACGCCGATGAAGATCGCCGAATAGAAGAGATACCCCAGCACCATGTATATGCACATGTAGGGAAGCACCGCATAGACATCCTTCAGCCAGGTGCTCATCCCCCCCGGATCGGCCATGAGCGTCACGGCGCCAAGCCCCAGCACCGCCCAGGCGAACAACTGCGTAACCCCAAGGCCGGTAAGGCCGAGCAGCTTGCCCCACATCAGCTCCTGCGGCGTGCTCATCCCCACCAGCAGTTCCATGATCCTGTTCGATTTCTCCTCCACCAGGCTGCGCACCAGCGACTGCCCGGTGGTCAGGATCAGGAACATCAGCAGAAACGATCCGGCATAGGCGGCCATGAAGGTTGCCAGAAATCCCCCCGACTTCTCCTCACCCTTGTCGCTCACCTTCACCGCTGCCAGATCGATATCCTGGGTCAGATTGCCGTACACCGCCGTATCCACCCCCATCTCCTGGAGATGGCGCTGGATGTTGATCTGCTCGATGGTGTTCTCGAACCGCGAGAGAAGACGGATATTGCTTGGATTGGGGCTGCGGAAGCTCGCCTTCGGCGTTCCGGCGCTATCCTCGATCACGATGGTCCCCTCGGTGATCTCCGCAACCGCATCCCGGTCGGCGGCGGCATAGGCCGAATCGATGGAACGGCCCGCCGGGGCGTAGTTGGCGAGCACATAGGCCGGCTCCCCGCCGGGAAGCAGTTCCGTGGTTTCCAGACGATTCTTCAGCAGGGAGAAGAAGGTGCCGGTGCGATCGATCACCCCCACCGTCTTGGTCTCGTCCGGCCCCTGGCCGGCCAGCATGCTGGGCAGCACCCCGAACCCCACCATCAGGATCGGCGTCAGGATCAGGGAGAGGATGAAGCCCTTGGAGCGGACTTTCTGAAAGTATTCCCAGCGGGCTATCGTCTTGATTCTGTTCCAGTTCATCGCCGCACCTCCGATACGTTTTTCCGGGCCGTTCCTTCGTGGTCGTCCGCGCTCCGCCCAACGGTTTCTATGAAGATCGCCTTCAGGGTGGGGCGCACCATCTCGATCCTGCCGATCTTCAGCCGGTCTATCAGATGGGGGAGAAGATCGTTCAGCGTGGCATCCGGATGCAGCCGAAGCTCGGCATAATTGGCATGCACATCCCCTTCGGCAACCGGGGGAAGATCGCGCAGAAACGCCCCATCCCCCTGAAACTCCACCACCACGCTGTTGGCGCCGTGGCGCGCGCGCACCTCCTCCACCGCCCCGGCCAGCACCACCTGCCCCTTGTTCACCAGGGCGATTCTGTTGCAGAGCCGTTCGGCCCGCTCCATCTGGTGGGTGGAGTAGAGGATCGAACGCCTCTCCGAGCGGAGCTCGTCGACGATCTCGCGGAGCAGCTCCTGGTTCACCGGATCAAGCCCGGAGGCGGGCTCGTCAAAGATCACATAGCGGGGCTCGTGGATCAGCGCGTTGATGATCTGCACCTTCTGCTGGTTTCCCTTGGAAAGCTCCTCCACCTTCCGGCGCTCGCTGCCGGCCAGATCGAACCGGCGGAGCCATTCGGTTCCCCTTTTTTTCGCCGAGCGTTCATCCATCCCCTTCAGCCGGGCGAAATAGACGATCGTTTCCAGGATCTGCGCCTTCTGGTAGAGGCCGCGCTCCTCCGGCAGATAGCCGATGGCGTTGCGCACCCGGTCGTTGAACGGATCGCCGTCGTAGGTGATGCTCCCGCTGTCCGGGCGGATGATGTTGTTGAACATCCGGATGGTAGTGGATTTGCCGGCACCGTTCGGTCCCAGCATCCCGAAGATCTCTCCATCTCTGATCTCCAGCGAGACGTCGTTGACCGCATGGACGCTCGCGAAGCGTTTATGGAGATGTTCTGCGATGATCATAGCTGCGTGTTGATGATCCGGGAGGCCCCGCTGCTGCGGGGGGGATGCTCTGCTCCGGTAGGGGCAGATGCTCCCGGGCGTTTCGATTGCAAGGCATCCTGTTACGAGGTGCCCGGGGCAAATGTTGCGAAATGTTCTCACAACTCCGCACCCCGCTAACCATTCTCCCTCGTGTTCCGTTATCCTCTCTGCAAGCCTCCGTAGCTGATACGGAACCTATCGAATACTCCAATACTATATGGCCCGCATTGGTCCGGGGCCACCAAGATGTGAAGGAGGAGATCATGATGAAGAAAGCATCGGCTCTGCTGGGGAGCATCTTCGTTCTGCTGATGATTGCGGTCCGCACCGCACAGGGTTCGCTGCCGGGAGATATCACTACCCGGTGGAACGATACCACGATCCACGCTCCGATAGCTACCTCTCTTCTGGTTTCGATCCTTATCGCGGCACTCTTTTTTGTTCTCACGACTCGTCTCACGTCACGTCTCATACCGAGGGAGTAGACGTCCCTAATTGGGCAAGGGACGTCTATCGTTTCTGGAATCCGCTATGCCTCGGTTGTTGAGGACGGGATCCACGGCGCAGCAACCGCACGCGCGGCGCCGGGCATCCCGTCCTCTTTTTTTTCTCCATCCGGCAGGGATTCAGCCTGGGTCCCGTCCCCCCGCCCGGCGTCTCCCGGCCCCGTCCGGGGCTCCCTCCGGAGTCACAATTCGGCAACCTGAGCCACGACCCTACATCTATTCACTTTTGCGGGTCCATCCCCCCGAGTTATATTTGTTATTCCTTTGCACGCGCCGACGCCCATAACCATCTGTGACTGAGGCGTAGCCAAGCGGTAAGGCAGCGGCCTTTGGAGCCGCGTACCGTAGGTTCGAATCCTACCGCCTCAACCGGCAGAATGCCGCTAGCCCGATAAGAGCGAGCGGCATTCGATTTATGATCTGAAGAATGATGGGCCCGCGCGCAGAGGCAGGAGGCATCGGCTGAACGGTGGGGGAGGGGTACGGAGAAGATCCGGCCGGAACTCCCGTACCGCAATCATGCCCGGCGCCCCGGAACCGATATCCCGGGCCAACTCTCGGATTCTCTCTCTCTCCCGAGCGAACGCAAGGCAACACAGCCGAAAGCAATGTCCAAGTTCAAGATTGTGACCGGGCGGTCGAACCCGGAATTTGCCGCGAAGGTAGCCAAAGCCGCCGGTACCGAGCTGGCTAAGGTTCACATCAGAAATTTCTCCGATGGGGAGATCTGGGTTAAATACGATGAGAACATCCGTGGCGAGGATGTGTTCATCGTGCAGTCGACCCCTCCTCCGGCCGAGAACCTGTTCGAGCTGCTGATGCTGATCGATGCCGCCCGCAGAGCCTCGGCCAAGCGTATCACGGCGGTGATCCCCTACTTCGGGTATGCCCGCCAGGATCGCAAGGAACAGCCTCGCGTGGCGATTACGGCCAAGCTGGTGGCAAATCTGATTACGGAGGCCGGCGCCGACCGTGTGATCACGATGGACCTGCATGCACCGCAGATCCAGGGATTCTTCGATATCCCGTTCGATCACCTCTACTCTTCGCCGGTCCTGACACGACATTTCCGGAAGCTCGATCTTCCGAACCTGACGATCGCCTCGCCGGATGTAGGAGGGCTGAAGCTGGCCCGCGCCTACGCCAAGCGCCTCGGCGCCGGGCTGATCTTCATCGACAAACGCCGTCCCCGCCCGAATGTGGCCGAAATCATGAACATCGTGGGCGAAGCACAGGGACGCAGTATTCTGGTGATCGATGATCTCATCGATACCGGCGGCACCTTCACCAATGCGGTGAAGGCGCTGAAAGACAATGGAGCTGAGAAAGTGTACGGCGCCTGTACACACCCGGTACTGAGCGGGCAGGCGTACGAGCTTCTGGAAAACTCGCCTCTGGAGCAGCTTATCGTTACCGATACGCTCCCCCTGAAGCGCCAGTCGCCCAAGATCGTGGTGAAGTCGGTTGCGAAACTGTTTGCCGAGGCCATTATGCGCATTCATGGCAATCAGTCGATCTCGAAACTCTTCGATACCGACTAGCCGGCACCGGGACCATCCATGGTGCCCCGCGCGATATGGCAGTTGCGGCATCCGCCGGGGCTCCCGTATGGCGCTGCGTTCTTACACATACCTCGCTTGTTAATCACGTACTTGTTCATAAAGGAACCGAAGCATGAGCGAAATTCTTCTTGAGGCCCAGCGGCGTACGCCCGGCCGTAGCACGGCGCGCGAAATGCGCCGCCAGAGTGTCGTCCCCGGCATCTATTATTTCCATGGCGAAGAGCCGATCGCAGTGGCAGTGCATGAACTCGCACTCCGCCCGCTGATCTATACTACCGAGTCGCACCTCGTCCGGCTCCGTCTCGATGACGGCACCGAGAAAAGCTGCGTGCTGAAGGATATCGTCTTCGATCCCATCACCGACCGTCCTACCCATTTCGATCTCCAGGGAGTCTCCGCAAACGAGAAGATCCGCGTCGAAATCCCGGTCACCCTCGTCGGCCAGTCCATCGGCCAGCGCAACGGCGGCGTGCTGGATATGTCGCTGCACAAGATCGAGGTGGAAAGCCTGCCGGGCGACCTGCCGGAGCATATCGAGATCGATATCACCGACATGGATATCAACCACTCGTTCCACGTCAGCGATCTGAACGTTCCGAACCTTACCATCATCACCCCGGGCGAGCAGAGCGTGTTCACGATCAGCGCGCCGCGTACCGGCAGCGATGATGACGCCGCCGCCACCGAGCCGGAAGTGATCGGCAAGGGGAAGTCCGAAGCGTAATTTCCATGAGAAGGAGCCGTGCCGCCCCGTGCGTCACGGCTCCTTGCTCTTGATACCGTTGTTATCCTATGAAGGTTGTACTCGCCCTCGGCAATCCCGGCGATCGCTACGCCGAGACCCGCCATAATATCGGATGGATCGTGGCCGATGCGGTGGCATCGCGGCTGGCTGCGGAGTTCCGTCCGGGCAAGGGGGACTATTACGAGGCGCGCCTGGAGTGGAGTGGTCATGCGGCGGTGCTGGTGAAGCCCACCACCTACATGAACAACAGCGGCATCGCCGCACGGCAGGTGCTGGAACGCTACGGCGTGGGACCGGCCGGCATGCTGGCGATCGTCGATGAGATACAGTTTCCGGTAGGCCGCATCCAGGTGAAGCCAGCCGGCTCCTCAGGAGGGCATAATGGTACCGAATCGCTGATCTACCATCTCGATTCCATCGAATTTCCCCGCCTTCGCTGCGGTGTGGGGCGCGATTTCGGGCCGGGAGAGATGGTGGAGTATGTGCTGGGACGGTTTCCGAAGGAGCAGGAGAAGACCGTCGAGAAGATGGTGGCCGATGCGCGCGATACCGTTCTGGCCTGGATCGCCGGGGATACCGAGGCGGCCATGAAAGAAGCCAGCCGCCTGGCACAGGAGCCCGCGAACGAACGTCGCCGGGAGGAACCACCTCCGGGGCCGACTCACCGGCAGCAGAAAGAGCCGTAGTTCCGCTGATTGAAGGCTCGTGCCGAAGTAAATCATCGGAGAGCACCGAAAAATTCCATATATACGAGTCCACGAGCGAAGAAAAGAGCCGATGGCATTGAGCGGGGAGCGGGTTGAAACCGGCCTGCGCTCCCCTCGATCATGATCGACGTGACTCCTGCTCGCCACAGCGATGGCGGGCTAGCGTAAGAATCTCATTGACGTTAACCATAGGAGACTATCACCTGATGAACAGCATGCGACACTACGAGACGACCATCATTATCAATGGCGCTCTCGAAGAGGACAGCATCAACCAGGTCGTGACCCGCACGACCGAATTTATCACGCGCAACGGCGGCACCATCAAGAAGGCCGATCACTGGGGCCGGCGCCGCCTTGCCTATGCCATCAACAAGAAGAACAACGGATATTATGTCCAGTTCCAGGTTGATGCCGGTGCCGAAATGCTCCCGCTGCTGGACCGTTTCTACCAGCTGGAGGAGCATGTCATCCGCCATCTGACGCTCCAGCTCGATGACAAGGATCTGACGGGCCGCGAGGAAGTACGGCAGAAGATGCTGGCCGAAGCCGAGGCCGATGAGAATGCAGCCAAGGGTTCCGGAGAAGAGGGCGAAGCAAACGCCGAAACCAAAGAAAAAGAATAAGATTCTTATTTTCCGGCGTGCTCCGCAGCATGGGGCACGCCGTCCCCTTGCAGTTGAAACGATGAAGAAAGAACGACCTTCAGTGTCAGGAGAATACGTATGGCCGAATTGAAAATGCCTGAGTTGAACTCCGTGCTTATCGCGGGGAATCTTACCAAGGACCCCGTCATCCGGCAGACCCGCAACGGTACGCCGGTGGCGAACTTCTCGATCGCCTCGAACCGCAAGTTCCGCGATGGAGATAACCAGTGGCAGGAGGATGTCTGTTATGTTGGTGTGGTGGCCTGGAATCGCCTGGCCGAGAGCTGTGTGGACAAACTCCGTAAGGGAAGTGCCGTGCTTGTGGAAGGTGAACTCCAGAGCCGTACGTGGCAGACCGATGATGGGCAGACCCGCTCCACCGTCGAGATCAAAGCGCGCCGTATCCAGTTCCTGAACAAGCGTCGTGTTTCCGATGTCAACGATGACGCCAGTGTGGTGGAGGATCGTGATGACGAGTTCTCGATCTTCGAGTGCGATGACGACTCCTCCTTTACCGCAATCGGTTCGGCCAATCGGAATGGCTCTGAAGATTCGTTCGATACGTTCTTCTCCGAGGAGAAGGCCTCGTTTCAACGCTCCGATGTAGCGCGCTGAGAAAGGGCTCCGCCGCCTGTTGGCGCGGCGGCCCCAGGGCCGATCCGCATGACGGAGTAGTGCCCCCGGCGCTCTATGAGCAACAGCAGAATTCTAGTACAACGATATCAGCATAGAGAAACTCCAAATGAAAGTAATCCTTCGCCAGAACTACGAAAATCTGGGGAATATCGGCGAGGTTGTGGAAGTCAAGGATGGCTACGCACGCAACTTCCTGATTCCGCGCCAGATCGCCTATCGCGCTACGCCGGGTGCCACGCGCGCCATCGAAACCGAGAAGAAGCGCTATCAGGCGCAGCAGGACCGCCTTGAGGCGGAAGCCCGCAGCGTCGCCGAGCGCCTCGAGTCGGTCTCGATCACCATTCCGATGCGCGTCGGCGAGGAAGACCGCCTCTTCGGTTCGGTCACCTCGCAGATGATCGCCGAGGAGCTCTCGCGCCAGGGACATGAGCTGGATCGCCGCAGCATCCTGCTGGAAGATCCGATCAGGCACCTCGGCATGTACGATGTGCCCATCAAGCTGCACACCAACGTGACCGCCACGATGAAGGTGTTCGTCGTCAACAAGGACGGCGACAACCAGTAAGCACGGCGGCCTACCGGCCCGTTTGATCCGAAGGCGGCATATCCCTACCGATATGCCGCCTTTGTCGTTTCAGGGAACGGCCCTACGCCACACTCCCCACCGGCGTGCGCCACGGCACCGCAAGATTCCCGTTGCACCGCAGCCGGCAAGCTGCGAAATTGGCCGCGCTCCATCGCGAAGCATCCCCCCCCCTCGCCCCGTTGTACCGTCATTCCGCCAGCGCCAGCACCCGCGCGGGGGCACCGCTCCCTCCGGCAATGCTCAGCGCCCCGATGAAGAGCGTGATCCCAGCCGGCGGCAGCCTCCCCAGATTGGCGAGGTTCTCCAGATGGAACCGCTCCCCGCGAAGCCAGAAATCGTTCACCGAAAAGGCCGTATCGGAACCTGGGTCGATACCGTGCGTATCGATCCCCAATCCCGTTATGCCCCGCTCCTCGGCCAGAAAACGAGCGGCCTCCAGACCGAATCCGGGCGTGTGCATGGCCCCCCCTGTGAGCCCCCCGCCGAAATAGGCCGCCGGATCGTTCCAGTGGCGGTCCCACCCGGTATGCAGCAGAACGGCCCCTCCCGCCGGGAACGTGCCATGGCGCCCCTCCCAGAGGCGCAGATCGGCCACACCGAGCGCATAGTCGTTATCGGCCGCGGCAGAGGAGGAGATATCGACCACGACAGCAGGCAGGATGAGCTGGCGGGGATCGAGCCGCTCGGCAGTGGTGTCCCCAGGATGGAAATGGGAGGCTACGCCGATATGGGTGCCGCTATGCTCCCCCAGGGTGATCCGTTGCAGATGATAGCCCTCTCCCGGAACGGTTGCCACGGCGTTCAGCTCCACCAGCGGATCGCCGGGCCAGCAGGGAAGCCCCGGGCGCAGCGTGTGTGTAAGATCGACGACGGTACTATAATTGATATTCATCGTGATATAATTGTCTCTCATCCCGTATACTTGCTGCCATCCGGCGGTGACGCCGGCCTTCCGCCACAGGACTTACGGCCCCTGTGATAGAACTTCCGGGAGACATTTTCCCTGCGAGTTCCAATTTCGTTCCGATCTCGCGCGTCCTCTATTCCGCGTGATGATAACGGACTCCATGAATCTGTCTGGATCGTAGCCATAGTCTCCTCTCCATATATAACCTGGTGATGCTTATGCGAGCAACGCGCGACACACTTACCAATGATTTCTCCGTCGAAGTCAATATGATCGGCCAGAACATCAATCCCGATGGGATCACGGCCCTTCTCGAACTTCAGCCTCTCAAGTCGGCCCGTACCGGCGATCCCCGCCGTAACGGCAGCAGCGACGCAGTCTATGAAAAGGGCTTCTGGACCCATGAGGTTTCGTCGCAGGACGACGTCACCGAGTGCCGCGATCACCAGCTGAACTGCCTTGCCGACGCCATCGCTCCCCATGTGGATGCCCTGCGGGAGAACGGTGTGGAGAAGATCTACTTCAACTATACGCTTACCTCCTTCCTCGGCCTGATGAACGTCTGCTTCAAGAGCGAAACGCTCACCAAGCTGGCGGCTATCGGTGCGGATCTTCATGTCTCCTGCTTCGACTGCTTCAACCCGAACCACGAGATCTGGCAGGAAGATGTCTCCATGGCGGCCGCGACCCAGGAAAACGGGAACTAAAACGGTATCCGCCGGCGATGCCTTATTCTCTGGATGCCCGGGCTTCCCGCCCTCACTCCCTGATCCCGTGCCACCGGCACAGCGTACAATGATGCGATGATATCGAGAGGGCTCAACACTCCCGCAGGGCAGGATCTGTCTACGGGGCTGCTGGGCCCTCGCTCGGTCTGGGAATTTTCGATTTTGGATTTTGGATTTTCGATTGGAAGAGAGGACGTGAGGGTTCAGGGGGCGGAAGCCGCTGTGCGGTTGTCTCCGGTGCCAGCTGCTGCGCCATTCACCATCAGCTATTCACTGCTCACTCCGGCTTTTCACTACTACCTGTCTACTGAATACGTTCTGCGGAATTTCATTTCCCCCGGTTGCGTGCCGTTCGCGCGGCGTTGCGCTCCATGCGCCGTGATGCAGAGCAGATAGCGGCGTATAGCCCCGCGACACCGCAATCGCCTATGCACCCCCGCCTACATCATCATTCCCCCTCGTCAATCAAAAATCTTCTCCCATCGCTAATCGAAAATCCCTCCCCCTTTCCGAATCACCAATCGAAAATCTAAAATCGCAAATCGAAAATCCATTAATCCTCCTGCGGACTCGTTGCTCCAAGAACTTCCGGCCCTGGATTTGTATCGAGCCCCTGTAGCAGCGGGCTCATCGTCCAGGCTCGTATGCGCGATGAAGTTCTTCCGTCAATGAATGCGAACAACGAGGTGATCCCATGAACAGAAGGGTAATTCCGGCGCTGGCCGCCGCACTGCTGACGCTCGCCGCCTGCGATAGCCGCGTCGAGACCGATCCCCGGACCGTTCCGGTGCCGCCCCCCGCCGATCATGTGGGCGAGATAGCCGGGGACAAGACGATGACAGCCGATGTTATCCGCCGCTCGTTCGAAAAAGGGACGTTCGACGATGCACTCTCCCTTGCGATAGCCGATTCCGCTCTCGCCGCCGAGGTGATCGGTGTGTTCCGCGCCGATCCGCGCTATGCGGGGCTCCTGCAGAAGCAGCCCGCAACGGCCACCAGCCTGGCAGCCAAGAGCACGTCGTCGAAAAGCGGCACCTCCCGCAGCTCGGCCCAGCGCTCGCAGTCCGGCGGCGATCCTATCGATCAGGCGGAGCGGACCATGAACAAGGCGAATGAGAAACTGGATCAGGCCGCGCGGGTACGCGACCAGATCGACGAGGCACGGCGCAAGACCGAGGGGATCTTCCGGCCGCGCTAGGTTCGCGACGGGAGAGGAGCGGAAGAATATTCCAGGTTTGCAGGATATGCCGGGAGCCGTTATAATCGGCTCCCGGTTTGCGTATATGCTTTCCGGCCAGGGGAAATCCCGTGGCCGGGGCACACGGGTTCCATCGGCCGCACTGCGGGATCATCCCTCCATGCGCCGGAATCCCATACCGATCTATCTGGAGATACGGATGCGCGCTATCAATCCTGCAAATAATCTGCTGATCGCAGAATATCCCGATCATGATGATGCGGAGATCGAACGGAAGCTGGCGCTGGCCGCCGAACGCTTCGCCGAGTACCGCACCACCTCGTTCGCCGAGCGTGCCACGCTGATGCGCAAGGCTGCCGCCATCCTGCGCGAACGCTCCGCCACCTACGCGCGGCTGATGACCGAGGAGATGGGGAAACCGATTGCCGCCGCCGAATCGGAGGTGGAGAAATGCGCCTGGGCCTGCGACTATTACGCCGATAATGCCGCGCAGTTCCTCGCCGATACCCCCTCGAAAACCGATGCATCGAAGAGTTATGTGCGGTTTCAGCCGGTGGGACCGGTGCTCGCCATCATGCCCTGGAACTTCCCCTTCTGGCAGTGCTTCCGCTTTGCGGCGCCGGCGCTTATGGCCGGGAATGTCTGCCTGCTGAAACATGCCTCCAATGTCCCCGGGTCGGCGGTGGCAATCGAGGAGGTCTTCACCGCGGCCGGATTTCCTCCGGGCTGCTTCCAGACCCTCCTGATAGGATCGGCGAAGGTATCGGCAATCATCGGCGACGATCGCGTGGCCGCCGTTACCCTTACCGGCAGCGAGGAGGCGGGACGGAAGGTGGGGGAATCGGCCGGGGGGAATATCAAGAAGGTGGTGCTGGAGCTTGGCGGGAGCGATCCGTTCATCGTGATGAAAAGCGCCGATCTCAAGAAGGCTGCCCAGACCGCCGTCACCGCCCGCACCATCAACAACGGCCAGAGCTGCATCGCCGCCAAACGCTTTATAGTGCAGGAGGAGATAGCCGATGAGTTCGAGCGGCTCTTCGTGGAGGGTATCGCCAGGCTCCGTGTGGGAGACCCGCTGGAACCCGGCACCGATATCGGCCCGCTGGCGCGGCCGGAGTTCGTGGATGATCTCCACCGCCAGGTGACCGAATCGGTGGAGAAGGGGGCCACGGTGCTCGCCGGCGGCAGGAAGATGGAGGGGGATGGCTATTTCTACGAGCCGACGGTGCTGGGTAATGTGCGCCCCGGCATGCCTGCGTATCAGGAGGAGACGTTCGGTCCGGTGGCGGCCGTGATCCGGGTGCGCGATATGGATGAGGCCATCCGTATGGCGAACGATACCCGGTTCGGCCTCGGCTCCTCGGCCTGGACAGCCGAGAAGGAGGAACAGGAACGGTTCGCAAACGAGATAGAGGCCGGATCGGTCTTCATCAACGGCATGGTGAAATCCGATCCCCGGCTCCCGTTCGGCGGCGTCAAGGCCAGCGGGGTGGGACGGGAACTGGCCGAATTCGGCATCCGCGAGTTCGTCAATATCAAAACCATCTGGATAGCCTGACCGGCATCAACGCCGATAACCTTGCCGTAACACTCTTACTTCATCCAATTTCAGAACGATCCATGCGCAGTACCAGCCTTCTCCTTCCGGTCATTCTTCTGGGGTTTCTTGCCGCCTGCGACGACGACAAGGCCCCGCAGGAGAACGGAGGGGATCTCACCCCGCAGATCGAGGTGCAGAGCCCGACATTCAATATCATCAATATCATGAAGGCGAGCGGTCTTCAGGTGCGTGTGCCGCGCCGCGCCGAGCGCCCGGCGATGGATACGGATGGCTATCTGCTCGATGTGAATAACGGCGTATCGCTGGAGGTGTACGAATATGATTCGGCGGAGGAGCTGAACGAGGTGAAGGCAACCATCAGCCCGGATGGCACCAGGGTGGGCAACGAGACCATCGCCTGGGAATCGCCGGTGCATCTGTACAGCACCGAAAAGGTGATCCTGGTCTATCGCGGCACCGATGCCGATACCCGCCAGTCGCTGGCAACGATGTTCGGGCCTGAGTTCGCCGGTAACCGCTAATGGTCGCAAATCTTGGCGGACGGGAGTAGGGGAGCATCCATCGATTCGTAGAAGTGGAGATGAAATCCACGCGAATGAGAAGGGGAGAGGATAGCAGGGCAGGAATTGAGGGAGCCGGAAGTTGAAGAATCGAGAGTTGAAAAGTCGGAAGTTGAAAAGTCGGGAGTCGGAAACTGAGGAGTTGGGAGTCCGAGGCCGGCACTCTCCCCCCACACGCCTCACCGATCCCTTAATCGAAAATCGAAAATTCCTCCCCCGTTCCCCCAATCGAAAATCCAAAATCCAAAATCGAAAATCCCTCCCCCTTCCCTCAATCGAAAATCCAAAATCGAAAATCGAAAATTCCTCCCCCTTCCCCCAATCGAAAATCCAAAATCGAAAATCGAAAATTCCATGGCCGAATTTGAATCGATCGTGCAGGATGTCATCGACGAGCTTCCAGAGGAATTGCAGGAGGTGCTCGCCGAGTGCGCCATCATTATCGATGACTGGGCCGACCGGGAGATGCGGGAGCGCATGGGAGGAATTCCGGTGGAGGAGACCCCCTACGGCTATTACGATGGCACGCCCGTGGGATTGCGTGCCCCCTCGGAGAATCCGGTTCTCCTGCCGGATAGAATCTACCTGTTCCGGGGTCCGCTGATAGAGGACTTTCCCGAGCCCGAGGAACTGGCCGGGCAGATCCGCATCACCCTCGTTCATGAACTCGGGCATATGATCGGGTTCGATGAGGACGATCTGGAAGCGCGCGGGCTGGAGTGAGAGCCAGGAGCACCACGGCCCGCAGTGATTAGAGCGGATTTCACTTGAGTGTATCGCTTGTGGCCCCCGTAGCCAACACGTATAGGTGTTGCCCGTTTGTAGATACAGGATCTCTTTTCTGTGGAAGCTCCGTAGGAGCGGCCCAGTCTTCTGCCAGGTGATAGGGCAAACTCAACTGAAATCTGCTCTAGTGATTCATCGCCGGGGGATAACGCAACGCCGCCAGAAACGCACAGGAGACATCCTTCATCTCTCCTGCTGCGCCCTGGCGGCGTTGCGTGCTGCTTAGCTAGCGGTAACTGTCTTTTTCGCTCTTTCGATTCTCCGGCGGATCTATTCCGGCTCGGCGGCCGTGCGCTCCTCGGGAGCATCCGCGCAGTATTTCTTCATGATCGACTTGAATATCTCCCGCTCATCACTGGAGAGCTGGCTGTAGAGCTGGCGCCAGTTGCCATCGCCCGTCTCCTCGGCATCGGTCTCCGGCAGAGGCGTTTCCACCAGGACGGACGGTTGTTCTGCGGGCTGCAGCAGGGCATTTCCCGAACGAAGCTGGCGTGGCAGGAACCGGTTACGCAACGGGCGGATGAAGAGCACCGCAAGCACGGCCGCGCTGGTACCTCCCAGCAGCTCCCAGTATCCCACCGATATGCTCGCCATCCGGTGCCCGCAGGCAACGATAGCGCACCAGCCCAGGCCGGAAAACGCAATCAGCGCAAGCACCAGGGCGCCTACGCCGATCGCGATTAACTTGATCTTATTGTTGAGTACGTCGCTGTTCCTGTCCATCTCTCTGTATCACGCGGTAGGGTGGAGCGCAGCGCTCCCCGGCGAATCGGGTCTGCTTCCCGACTAGGACGGACGGTTTTCTTTATTCGTGCAAGTTATCGTAGAGCTCCTTCAGACGCTTGCGCAGATACAACACCGCGTAGCGCTTGCGGGCAAGCAGCGTATTGATGTTCTCTCCGGTCTCTTCGGCCATCTCACGGAAACTCACCCCTTCGAATTCGTTCTTCACGAACGCGTACTTCTGCTCCTTCGGGAGTTCATCGAGTGCCTCCATGATAGCCTCACGAATAGTGCGGCTTACCAGGCTGCGCTCCGGGCTCAGGCTGATGTCGCTGAGGAAATTCTCGAACTGGGCGACATCCCCTTCATCATCGCTATATATGGTATCGGTGAAGGTCTGCGGACGCTTCTTGCGATACGAATCAATAATCCGGTTTCTGATCGCTGTGAAGACCCATGCACCAAGGTTTTCAATCGGTTCCGTCACCTCCGATGCGGCCGCCAGCACATTGGCGAACACATCCTGAAGTATATCTTCGGCCTCCTCCCTCGAGCGTACCCGCTCGCGGATGAAGCCGACCAGCTTGCTTCTATCACGCCGAAACAAGTTCTCTATCTGCAGACCTAGTTCCATATCCTTTTTATCCCTCACAACAGTCTTCATGTGTTCCGAATTACGCATAGATAAACACACAGCCAGAGAGCAAGTTGCATGCTCAGTGTAACAAGGTATACCGGCTAACAACGGCAACCAGGCAGGACCGAATCGCTGATTTTCAGCAAAAATTAGCGATTTGAACTTGCCGTCAAGACACATGCAACGGATATGGGAAGCTGCCGATCTACTATCGGGTTCCCTATGGCGTCACCTGCATCGCCCTTATCGCAGAACCGCTCTGGAGATCACGATCTTCTGAATCTCCGAGGTGCCCTCTCCTATGGTCAGGAGCTTCGCATCGCGATAGAGCTTCTCCACCGGGTACTCCTTGATATAGCCGTACCCGCCATGAATCTGCACCGCCTCGGTGGCGCACCGCACCGCCACTTCGCTCGCGAAATACTTCGCCTTCGATGCCTCGAGGGCGAAATCCCGCTTCTGGTCGCGCAGATATGCGGCCTTGTAGGTAAGCAGGCGGGAGGCTTCCACTTCGGTAGCCATCATCGCCAGCTTGAATTGTATACCCTGGAAAGCCGCAATCTTCCTGCCGAACTGATTACGTTCGTTCGAATACTTCAGCGAGGCATCCAGTGCCCCCTGCGCCAGACCCACCGAAAGCGCCGCAATCGAGATGCGGCCGCCATCCAGGATCTGAAGCGCCTGCTTGAAACCTTCCCCCTCGTTGCCGATCAGGTTCTCTGCCGGCACGCGCACATCCTCCAGAACCAGGCTGGAGGTATCCGAGCAGCGCATTCCGAGCTTGTTCTCCTTCTTCGAGGCATAGAAGCCGGGCATCGACTTATCCACCACGAACGCCGAGATCCCTCTGGCCCCGGCCTCGCGATCGGTCACCGCCATAATCACCGCGATCTCGCCCACGGTGCCATGCGTGATGAAATTCTTCGACCCGTTCAGAATCCAGCCGTCGCCGTCGCGGCGGGCAACCGTCTGCATGCCGCCGGCGTCCGATCCCGATCCCGGTTCGGTAAGGCCCCACGCACCCATCGTCTCCCCACGGGCCAGACGGGGCACATATTTCCGCTTCAGCTCCTCGGAACCGAACTTGAAGATATGCCCGGTGCCCAGGCCGTTATGGGCCGCCACACCAAGCGCCATGGAAGGATCGATACGGGCGATCTCCTCCACGATCAGGGCATATTCAACAAAACCGAGCCCTGCACCGTCATATTCGGTCGGGACGGTGATGCCGAGGAATCCGAGCTCCGCCATCTTCCTGAAGATCTCGGCGGGAAACTCCTGCGACTCGTCGAATTCCATGACGACCGGACGGATCTCGCTCTCGGCGAAATCCCTCGCCAGATTCCGCACCGCAAGCTGTTCATCGCTCAGGGCGGTGTCGTAGGCAACGGCGGTCGATTCCTCCTGCATGAAAACCTCCTGACGGTAATACTTCTATGGTTGCTTGAGTAGCTGACACGGGTAAGGAGGTAAAGTTAGCATTTTTTCGGGAATCAGCCCTATTATTCATCCCTCTGCTACGCCCTGAAACAATTGCTTTCCCCTGCCCGCAACCCGCTACCGGCAGGCCGCCGTGCCCGGCGAAATCCGCCCCGTATCAGCCAGACGCACCGCAGGAATCGCCGCAACCGGAGGGGTGCAATGGGAATGCACCGATAGTACTAGAGACACGCCGCGGCGGGATGTTCCCGACTTATCACTCTTTTACACTCCGTATCAACCCGGCGCGCACTATTTTTGCACCCGATGAAAAGCCTGAAAGAACTAACCCTCGAAGAACTCCGGAACGTTCCCTTCCGCCATTGTTCCACCTTTCACGGACCGACCATAGCAGGAGTGAAGCGCAAGGATCTCCATACCATCGTCGATGGCCGGGGAGATGTGATCGAGCTCTGGAGCCTCCCCTGGGTGGAGGCCGAAGGGCTCGTCGTGCCGCAGCATGCCTATCAGTCGGCAACCGACTACGGCGTGATAAAATGCTGGCATCTGCACGAGATCCATACCGACCAGTTCACCGTCACCCGAGGGAAGATGCAGATCGTCTGCGTCGATATCCGCGAGGATTCCCCTACCTACGGCCAGGTGAACAGCTTTCTCACCGGCACGCAACGCCCGTCGTTCCTGCTGATCCCCCCCGGCGTGATGCATGGCTGGAAGGCGCTCTCGCAGCCGGAATCGATCGTCGTCAATTTTCAGAGCCATCCCTACGATCCCGCAGATGAGATCAAATTTCCCTGGGATTGCGTCCTGACCGAGGTATGGGAGCCGAAAAACGGCTGACCGGAAGCCGGCCGAAAACCGATGCGGTTCGTGGGGCGCCCTGTGCGCCCTTTCGTTTACCGGCTCTATCCTCAATAGAGGAATACGAAAAAATGCCCCCAGGAGATTGCTCGCGGCCGGTCTCGTTCCGGACCACATCGTACCTCTCCTATGATCCAGACCACCATCCCCCGCAAATCATGACAGGAATGGAAGGGCGCCGAAAAAAAGAGTGGATATTCCGCAGCGCAGAAACAGCACCACCGATTAATCCACTTTTCCACCGTTCCTGCCCGCCGCTGTGGATAAGTGGAAAGAAGTGGAGGGTAGCTGTTATTTGGATTTAGTTGCCTTGGCAACTACATTGCGTTATGAGCACTTCCGACAACGGCATCAGCGGTCTGGACGATCATCTCGGATACTGGCTCCGGTTCGTCTCCAACCATGTTTCGGACGCATTTCAGAAACGCCTCGCCGGGCATGGCGTCACCGTGGCCGAATGGGTGACGATGCGGAGCCTGCACGACGCCCCCGGCTGTTCGCTGGGAGAACTGGCTGCCCGCATGGGGATGAATAAAGGGGCGGTCTCGCGTCTGGTGGATCGCCTGCACGAGCGTGGTCTGGCGGCCCGACTCCGCAACAACGAGGATAAACGGGGGGTGAGCATCACCCTCACCGCCGAAGGAACGCGCCTGCTCCCGGCGCTGGCAGCCGCTGCCGACCGGAACGATGAACATTTTTTCGGTCACCTCAGCCCGTCCGATGCCGGGCGCCTGCTGGAGATTCTTCAGGGGATCGTCCGCAAGCATACGCTCCACCAGAAACCCATCAACTGAACAGTACCACATCATGGACACCAACGTTATCCACGCCTGCACCACCGGCGCTCTGCAGGGGACGGTCTCCTTCCCGGAAACCCTCCGTCGCCTGAGCGCTATCGGGATCGAGCGTTATCACGCCGATCTGATTCGCATGGAAAAAGTATTCTACGGAAATGACAGCAGTAGCCTTATCGAACGGCTGCCGGTGGAGAACACCCCCGCCGTTGCGGAAAGATTCGATGCCGGCATGGTGGAGGCGACCATACGGGAGAGCCAGCAGGGAAGAATAGATTACCCCGAATTTCTCCGGAGAATCATGGCGTATGGCGCCGCCAGCTACACCATTTTCATCGATGGAGGACATGCGGTGTATCACGGCAGAAAAGGGGAGAATTATGTTGAGCATTTTCCGCGATAATTCCCCGGCATGCATCACAGGAAGCCACCAAGGCGCAAAGAGATTCATCTTTTTTTTGCGCCTTCATGTGGCATTTTTCCAGCAAGTACCACTTGTGTGGCTATTCAACTAGATGGTCGCCGGTAATTATTCATCCCCGGCGGTTCCATCGGATTCCGGCTCCATCATCGTATCGGAAAACCTATAGATATCGGGGAATCGCTCGCGCGCGAAAATGCTCTCCAGCCGTCCCATGACCTTCTCAACGGGTTTGGGTCCGGCTTCCGTGCGCACATAGTGTTCGATGAGCATGCTTGCTACCAGAAAATAGATGGAGGCATTTTGCTGCCCATCCCTATCATACTGCGGCAGCTCGTCCCACCCGGCCCATGAGAACCCCTGTTTCCCATCGGCAAACATCAGCTGTTCCAGGCGCTGAACATCGATACGCGCTTCATCATCCAGGAACGGAGCCGGGTACACCTGCATGGCGCCACCGGCTGTTTTGATATGATTGCTCAGCCCCATCGCGGCGATCTCGCTCCAATCGACCGTAGTGCTGAAATAGACCGGGCGCCGCCATTCATTCCTGACCAGTATATCCAGCACTATCTTATCCTGAATCCGGAACGCTCCATCCATCCCCTGAACCATTAGTTTCACCTCTCCGTCCTTCACTCCCCGCTTTTCCGGATCGGTGATCCTGAAGGTCTGCATCGCCTTTTTCGGCAACGGAATCCGGTATTCCCTCGAATATTCCATCGGTTCATGAGCGAGCGAATCGATCTCACGTTCGGAATATCCCAGTTCCCGCAGAGGAGCGCCAAACCCTTTCGTGCTTTTCATCCACCTGGCATACCAGGGAGTGTTCAGCAGGCCCAGATGGAGCACCGTGACATCGTTGCGGTATCGTTCCACTCCCTGGAGATAATACATCGGGAACGTATCGCCATCACCGTTCACCAGAAGAATGGCATTGCGATCACAGGTTCTCAGGATATTCCTGCACATCTCCACATTCCACCGCTGAAAAGCCCCGGCACGTTTCCCCTCCTGCAACGCCCATCGTGCCGAATCGGGAAGGCCGCGCACGGCATAGGCAGCCGCGAGCGATCCCCATACCGCGGTCAGCTTCGCGCGCGGGCCCTGGATCAGAACTTCGCCATCGTAGCGCGGAGAAATGGCGAGCATTTTTTCCAGATGATTCGAGATGATCCGGGTGCGCTCAAGAGTGATATACGGCACCTGCTCTCCCGGAAAAGGCCCGCTCCAGATGCGGTCGTACACATGCGCCAGGAAATAATGCGCCTCCTGATATTCCGGATCGATCGCAACCGCCTCCTCCAGATATTCGCGGGCATTATTCAGATGGGAAAGCGCCTCAGCACTGTCATAGCTGCCCTCGTCTCCGTAGACCATGGCAAGGTAGGTACGGTGTTCCTCCTTCCCGTGCGCGACCAGTTCCCGGGAACGCCCGCTCTGCGCATAAGCCGGAGCAGCGTACAGCAATTGAACCGACAGTATCGCGGCCGGCAGTGCAACAGAAAAAAAACGTGACATGGATATCATGGCGGAATCCTTCCATTCCAGGAAACAACATGAGAAGCAATCGGAGATTAGGAGGAGGGAATGGGTGGTGAAGTTAATGCGGTGCCGCCGGCGGACCAAGGCATTCCCCGCGTAGTGGTCCCCCGCAGTTCCCAGCGGAATACCCCCCTGGTACCGGCCGGCGCAGGTTCCGGGTATACAAAAAACTTCTTGCATCCGGCCGCGCTACCGTTGTATGTTCATGTCAACTCATCAAGAACGACCGAGGGATCAGGCCCGATGACGTCGTAGCAACCGGTTTCGCGAGCGCAGCTCACGAGACGCCCAGGTGCTAAATCCTGCCTGGACAGAGAGCCAGGGAAGATGGGGGACACGCATGAACAGCACGCCGTATGGCCGTGCCCTGCTGCCCTCCACTACTCCCGGAGGGTTTTTTGTTTTTCCAGGGAAGATGAGGTGGCGATATGCATTTCATGCATACATGGCTGCCCTCCCGCAGCCATACTGTTGCCCCCTCAATGCTCCCGCGATGAGGGGGCATTTTCGTTATGCGTCCGGCGCATCGCGTGATCTTCGTTCCCCGTTCCTGGTGAGATGTACGATAAAATACTTATCTCGCATTATACAACAGGAGCAGAGAGCGATGAAGATCAACACACGGATTGTGCTTGCCGGCCAGCAGACCGACGGATGTTACCGCAGCATCGTACCACCGATCTACCAGTCCGCGATTTTCGGATTCGATGACGTAGGCGTTACCCGCGGGTTCGATTATACCCGCAGCGGCAACCCCACGCGCAAGGCACTGGAGGATCTCCTTGCCGATCTGGAAGGGGGGGCCGGTGCCGTGGCCGTCAATACCGGCATGGCCGCCATCTCCACCGTGCTCTCGTCGTTCAATGCCGGGGATCATATCATCTGCTCGCACGACTGTTACGGCGGCACCGAGCGGCTGCTCCGCTCCCTGCGCGATCAGGGAAAGCTCCAGGTATCCTTCGTCGATCTCACCAACCCGATTGCCCTGGCCGACGCCGTGCGGCCGAACACCCGCGCGCTCTGGGTGGAAACCCCTTCCAACCCGCTCCTGCGGATCGTTGATCTGGAGGCGATCGGCCGCTTCAGCCGCTCCTCCGGGCTCACCCTGATCGTGGACAACACCTTCCTTTCCCCGGCCTTCCAGCAGCCCATCTCCTTCGGCGCCGATATCGTGGTGCACTCCACCACCAAGTATATCAACGGCCATTCCGACGTGGTGGGAGGAGCCATCATCGCCCGCACCACGGAACTTCATCAGAAGCTCGCCTATCTGGCAAACGCGCACGGCACCACCGCACAGCCGTTCGACTGCTGGCTGGTGCTGCGCGGCATCAAGACCCTTTCGCTCCGGGTGAAGCAGCACGAGGCCAATGCACTGGCGGTTGCCCGATTCCTTGAGGATCACCCGCTGGTGGAGAAGGTCTTCTATCCCGGACTGGAATCGCACCAGGGACACGAGCTTGCCAGACGGCAGCAGAGCGGGTTCGGCGGCGTGGTCTCCTTTGCGCTGCGTGGCGGCCAGGATGCCGTCCGCACGCTCCTTCTCTCCACGCAGATCTTCGCCCTTGCCGAATCGCTCGGCGGCGTGGAATCGCTGATAGAGCAGCCGGCCACCATGAGCCATGCGGCCATGCTCCCGGAGCAGCGCGCGGCCGCCGGGATCACCGATGCGGTGATACGCCTCTCGGTCGGGGTGGAGGATCAGGAGGATCTCATCAACGATCTGGCGCAGGCCCTGGCAGCGGCGGAACGCACCGCCAACGCCGTTGCGATCGATTCCCTTGGGACCAATGAGCCGGCAATCGGGCAGCTGGAGCCGAGCCATGTCTGATGCTCTGAACCGCACCGCGGCAACCATTCGCCTTACCTCGGTCGACTCCCCGTTCCATCTGGAATGCGGCGCGGCGATAGCGCCGCTTGCCGTGGCCTATGAGACCTACGGAACCCCCAACGAGGATCGCAGCAACGTCATCCTGGTCTGCCATGCGCTTACCGGCAGCGCCCATGCCGCCGGCACCAGGGAGAACGGAACGCGGGGATGGTGGGATGGGCTGATCGGTCCCGGCAAGGCTATCGACACGAACCGGTATTTCGTGGTCTGCTCCAATGTGCTTGGCGGGCGCTACGGCACCTCCGGCCCCAACTCCCTGGATGCCGCCTCCGGAACGGTCTATGGGCGCTCGTTCCCGGCGGTCACGGTGCGCGATATGGTTCGCGTCCAGCGGCTCCTTCTCTGGAAGCTCGGGATAGAACGGGTTCACGCGGTGGTCGGTGGATCGATGGGAGGGATGCAGGTGCTGGAATGGGCGCTCCTCTTCCCGGATGATGTGGAGCTCATCATCCCGATGGCGACCAGCGCCATGCATTCCCCGTGGCGTACTGCCTTCAGCAGCGTGGCGCGCGAGGCGATAGCTCTGGGGCGCGCCACCGGCAACGAGGAGGCCGGGCTCCGGCTGGCGCGGAAGATCGCCACGATGACCTACCGGAGCAGCATCGAGTTCGCCGGGCGCTTCGCGCGCGAGCCGTTCGGCGAGCTGCCGGACTCCATCGACCGTTCCTTTCCGGTGCAGAGCTACCTGGAGCATCAGGGGGAGCGCTTCATCGAGCGGTTCGATACGGCCACCTACGAGACGCTGACGCGCGCCATGGACCTGCACGACATACGGCGCGGCCGGGGCTCGCTGGAGGAAACGCTCGCCACGGTACGGCAGCCGGCGCTCTGCCTGGGCATCACAACCGATGTGCTCTATCCGGCACACGAGCAGCGGGAACTTGCCCGCCTGCTCCCGAACGGCATCTACCGGGAGATCGATTCCCCGTGCGGCCACGATGCATTTCTGATCGAATACGACCAGGTAAACCGGATCGTCGGCGAATTTCTCGCCCCGTACGAGCCGGCGCTTCACTCGTGTACTCCTGCAACTCAATCAGAGGATTATCAGCTTTTATGAAAACGTTGAATATCGGACTCTTCGGCTGTGGAACGGTGGGAAGCGGCTTGTACAGCATTCTTGAGGAACAGGGGGAGCGGATCGCCGCCGAAACCGGCACCAGGCTGCGAATCGCCAAGGTGTGCGTGCTCCATCCGGAGAAGGAACGCCCGGTTGATATCCCTCGCGAGATCATCACATCGAACGGCGATGAGATCCTGGATGATCCCACCATCGATATCGTTGTGGAGGTGATCGGCGGCGAGCATCATGCGCTCGGCATCATTTCGCGGGCACTGGTCAACGGCAAACAGGTGGTGACGGCCAACAAGCTGGTGATCTCGCAGCACCTGCAACTGCTCCGGCGCCTGGAGAACCTGCACGGCGGCCGGCTCTTCTACGGCGCCTCGGTCTGCGGCTCGGTGCCTATCCTGAAGGTGATCGACGAAACCCTCCTTACCGAGAAGATCGGCAGGCTGCGGGGCGTGGTCAACGGCTCCACCAATTTCATCCTCTCCCGCCTGGCCGAAGGCCTCTCCAGGGAGGAGGCGCTCCGGATAGCCGGGGAGCAGGGATTTCTGGAAGCCGACCCCACCGCCGATATCTCCGGCGCCGATGCCGCCCAGAAACTTTCCATCCTGGCGTTCCATGCATTCGGAACCCATGTCTCGCCCGACCTGATCGATACCACCGGCATCGAGAACGTGACCGCCGAGGATGTGGCCGCAGCACGCGCCGCCGGGCGAACCATCAAACTGGTGGCAGAGGCTGTGGGGACCGACGGCGTGCTCCGCCTCTCGGTGGCCCCCAGGGAGCTGCCGGCCGACGATCCCCTGGCCGCCGTGCGCGACGAGGTGAATATCGTGGAGGTGGAATGCGCCGGGATCGGCACCCAGCGCTTCGTGGGAAAGGGGGCGGGCTCCATCCCCACGGCCAATGCAATCGTCAGCGACCTGCTCGACATCCTGGCGCAGCGCCGCTACCGGCGCGCCACCGGAAACGGTTCCTACGTTTCTCCGAAAAGCTCCGCAGAGTATGCGCAGCCGCTTCGCCATCGCGAGCATCCCAGCAGGCCGGCGGTTGTTCCGGTCTATGCGGGGGAACCTTCGGCGGGAGCGGTTTAAGTACCTACGGATATATTTTCTGAGATTCCCTGCACTGCTCGCGCGGAGTTTTACTCCGTGCGAGGTGGTAGCAGCAGGGGCCGTGGAGCCGAAATCCGCGACAACGCACCGTAGAAAAGATTCTCCGACGGGGCCGAACCCGATGCCATCGTCCGAAAGCCCTGTCCGGCAGCAGCCGGGCCGGGCTTTTTCATGTTCCGGCATATCGCCGGACGGACAGCGGAATAACAGCTATCTTTCCGGTACAGGAATATCCGTCAGCATCATCCCGGCAGCAGCCGGAGGAGCAGCAGCATGAGCAGCACGTTATCGAACGAGGAGATCCGGCGCTACAGCAGGCATCTCATCCTGCCGGAGATCGGCATGGAGGGGCAGCGGAAGCTGAAGGATTCGCGTGCGCTGCTGATAGGCGCCGGGGGGCTGGGCTCGCCGCTCGCGCTCTATCTGGCCGCAGCGGGGGTGGGGCATATCGGGCTTGTGGATGCCGATGTGGTGGACCAATCCAATCTCCAGCGCCAGGTGCTGCACGGCACCTCGTCGCTCGGGCGGCGCAAGACCGATTCGGCGCGGGAGCGCCTGGCCGATCTGAACCCGAATGTGGAGGTGACCACCTACGACGAGCCCTTCACGAGCCATAATGCGCTCCGGATCGCAGGGGGATACGACGTGCTGGTTGACGGCACCGACAACTTCCCGACCCGTTATCTCAGCAACGACGTCTCGGTATTTCTGGGCATTCCCAACGTGTACGGCTCCATCTTCCGGTTCGAAGGGCAGCTCTCGGTCTTCTGGGCCAAACATGGTCCCTGCTACCGCTGCCTCTACAGGGAGCCGCCGCCGCCGGGACTGGTCCCGAGCTGCGCGGAGGGGGGGGTGCTGGGGGTTCTTCCGGGCGTTATCGGCACGCTCCAGGCCACCGAGACCATCAAGCTTCTGGCAGGCATCGGCGAACCGCTGATCGGACGGCTGTTGCTCTACGATGCTCTCTCGATGCATTTTCGTACGCTCAAGCTCCGGAAAGATCCGGACTGCCCGGTCTGCGGCGAATATCACACGATCACCGACCCGATCGACTACGAGGCGTTCTGCGGCGTTCCGGCGCACGATCGTATCCAGCAACACGAAACCAACGGTACCATGAACACTTCCGATATCACCGTCGAGCAACTGGCCGCGCTTCGCCAGAGCGGCGAGGAGTTCACTCTCATCGATGTGCGCGAGCCGCACGAATATGCCATCGCCAATCTGGGCGGCACGCTGATCCCGCTGGGAGAGATCGAAGCGCGCGCCGGAGAAATCCCCCGTGATGGCCGTGTGATCGTGCACTGCAAGATGGGCGGGCGCTCGGCAAAGGCTATCGAATATCTCCGCTCGGCCGGTTATACGAACCTGGAAAATCTCTCCGGCGGCATCAACGCCTGGGCGGAGAAAATAGATACGAGCATGCCGAAATACTGATATCCCGGTATTTCCGGAAGGATATCGGCGACACAGCATCGCAGAGGGCATGATTTCCCGTGCCCTTTTTTTATTCTTTTCCCGCTCTTAAAAACTCACCGGCGTAATCACCAGCAGCGCGCGCGAGGGATGATCGGTATAATTACGGAGTGTGTGGGGAATCGCGGCGGAATAATTCAAACATTCCCGTTCGTGCAGCACATACTCGGCGGAGCCCAGTTCCAGCAGCACGCGTCCCTCGGCTCCCCAGCAGACCACCTCGCCGCCGAACGCGACCGGCTCCGGGGTCCACTCGCTGTGCGGCGGCAGAAATATCTCCACCGTCTGGCTTTTCATTCCCTCATGATAGGGGGTGAGGATATGAGTGTACTGCTCCTGCGGCGGCCAGGTGATATGCCCCCGTTCGTTCGGTATCTCCCCTTCGATCACGATCACATCCTGGCGGCGGGAGCGGATGCCATCCTCCGGAAACGCTATCGATTCGGCATCGGTGAAAAAGGCGCAGAGCGTTCCCCCGAGCGCATGCACCACCCTCATCACGAGGGTCCAGTGGGGGGTACGCTTGCCGGTTTCGATCATGGAGAGATAGCCCTTGGAAACCCCCACCTCGCCGGCCAGGCGCTCCACGGTCCAGTCGCGGGTACGCCGCAGACGCTTCAGATTCTCCCCCAGATAACGGGGATGATGGATGATATGTCGGGGCATCGCTTAGAGCAGATCTGAGGGAATGAACGAGGGGGCGAAAAAGCCGGCATGGCGGCAGCCCGTACCGGAAAGGGACGGGAGGGAGCGGAGCATCACTGCGGGATCACCCGGCGGAACACATACTTCACGCGATCCGGCTTGATGGTCACCACGCTGATATCGTAACCGGCGGGGAGGAGCAACCGGGGATAGGCCACACCGAGCGTATCGGTACCCTCCAGAATCTCCACATAGGCGCGGACCGTGGAGGGGTCCAGGCGGCTGAGATCGCGCGCGCCGCCACGCACCAGCACCTCCACCCGTTGCGGCTGAAGCACCAGGCGAAGGCTGGTATCGCGCACGGTACCACGGTTGACGATCGGGACATCGGGGAAGCGGCGCTCGGCGATCTCCTGGACATCGGCATAGAGCTCGGCGGTACGGGGGCGTATGCTGATGATGTTCCGGAGCGTATCGCTTGCGGGAATCCAGCGGGAGACCGGGCGGTGGATATCCTCCAGTACCAGCGGGGCGGTGGGCCAGGAGGTGATATCCTCCAGCACCCTGCGTGCTCCCACCAGCGTCACCGAATCCGGGAACATCTGAAGCCGCCCGATCACCTGGAAGCCCTTGCGGGTATCGATGGTGATCTCCGGCGACAGCGGCACCTTCTTCTGGTCGAGCGGCCCCAGCACCAGCGTAAGGGAATCGGGGGCAACGCTCATCTGCTGTGCATCGAGCGTGCTGGTTCTGATGCTGGCGAGCAGATCGCGGCGGCTGTAGCTGACCACCACCTGGCTATCGGCGCCGTTCTGGCGGGGGAGAGGACGCAGTATGCTTTTCATCTGCCCGGTTGCCATCATCTTCAACAGGCTCCATCCGCTGGCACGCCACTGCACGCGCAGCGAGTTCGGGATGGGCCTGGCAAGGGCCAGGTTCGGCGGAGGCTCCACCAGGAGCGGCACATCCAGCGTGGTATCGAACTGGTCGGTAAGCGACACGATCAGCCAGAGAACTATCGCAAACAGCGTAGCTCCGGCGATCCGCCGCACCACCGACCGGTTCTTCAGGGCCATACTGGTAGTTATCCGAATAAATACGATGTACAGTGATGAGTGAGTAGCTGGCAGCGCGCGGCCTGTGGGCGCTACCGGTTGGTAGCGAAGAGATGCAGAGCATTCTCCGCTACCACCTAGTATCTACTCAACTATCATGCTCTCTTCACGAACGGCAGCTTCACGATGGTTGCGGGGATCACCTTGTCGCGAACCGCGATACCGATGGTGTTGCCGGCCTGTGCCACATCGCTCGAGACATATCCCATGCCGATTCCCTTGCCAAGCGTCGGCGAGGAGGTTCCGCTGGTAACCTCGCCGACGGTGGCGCCATCAACCACGATGGCGTAATGACCGCGCGGAATGGCCCGCTCGTTCATCTCGAATGCCACCAGCTTCCGCTTCGGCTTCTCCTCCTTCACCCTGGCGATCGCCTCGCGCCCGTTGAACTCTCCCTTGTTCACCTTCGTGATCCAGCCGAGACCCGCTTCGATCGTGTTGGTGGTCTCGTCGATATCGTTGCCGTAGAGGCAGTAGCCCATCTCCAGGCGAAGCGTATCACGCGCGCCAAGGCCGGTGGGCTCGATGCCGAACTCCGCGCCGGTCTCCATGATCGTATTCCACACCTTCTCGCTGGCGTTCCTGTCGCTGGACAGATAGAGCTCGAACCCGAGTTCGCCGGTATATCCGGTGCGGGAGATAATCATCCGCTCGCCGGCCAGCTCCCCCTCCACGAAATGATAGTAGGCGATGCCGCTCAGATCCACGTCCGTCAGCTTCTGGAGCAGTTCCACCGAGCGCGGCCCCTGCACCGCCAGCAGCGTATAATTATCGGAGACGTTCTCCAGCTCCACGCCATCGAGCGCATTTTCCTGCATCCAGGCGAAATCCTTGGCGATGTTGGAGGCGTTGATCACCAGCAGGAAATCGTTCTCGCCACGCTTGTACACCAGCAGATCGTCGATGATGCCACCGTTCTCCAGGCACATGGCGCTGTACTGCGCCTGCCCGTCGGCCAGGGTGGAGGCATCATTGACGGTTATCTTCTGCACGAAATCGAGCGCGCGCGGGCCGCGCACCAGCACCTCTCCCATGTGCGAGACATCGAAGATGCCCACCCGTTCGCGAACCGCAGTATGCTCCGCGACGATTCCCTTGTAATAGACCGGCATCTCGAATCCGGCGAACGGAACGATCTTGGCGCCGAGCGCGATATGTACATCCAGAAGTGCGGTGCGCTGAAGCTGAACCGGCTCCGCTGCTGCTATCGTAGTGTCTTCCATTGTGTCGAGAGGTTGTAAGCTGAAATTTGATTGGAAACTGCCGCGAGAGACTCCTCGCACGATGCGGGGAAGAGGGCCGCGGGCGCCGGTTGCGCTCCGGCGCCCGCAACGGGGAATGTGCGCGAGCCGCCAAGATACGGAATCATGGCGAGCTACCCGGAACCGGGCCGCGCCTTATGCGGCCAGCACGTCTCCGGCCGGAGCTTCCGGACGGTTCGCACCATCCGGTGCGTGCTCCATATTATACATGGCGAACGCCAGAGTATCGGCGGCCTCATCGATAATCATCGCTATCGGCTTTCCGCCGCCATGCCCGGCCTTGGTCTCGATACGGATCAGAGCGGGAGCCGCGCCCCCCTGGCACTTCTGAAGCCGCGCGGCGAACTTGAAGGAATGCGCCGGCACCACCCTGTCATCATGATCGGCGGTGGTGACCAGCGTGGCCGGATAGCGCGTGCCGGGGGACAGGTTATGGAGCGGGGAGTACGCATGCAGCCATGCGAACTGCTCCGGATCGTCGCTGATGCCGTAATCGGCGCGCCAGGCCATGCCGATGGTGAACTTGTGATAGCGGAGCATATCCATCACCCCCACGGCCGGCAGAGCAACCGCGAAAAGTTCCGGCCGCTGGCACATCACCGCTCCCACCAGCAGGCCGCCATTGGAGCCCCCCTGGATAGCCAGCTTTGCGGGGGAGGTATAGCCCTCGGCGACGAGATATTCCGCCGCCGCTATGAAATCATCGAACACATTCTGCTTCCGCTCCAGCGTTCCGGCCTGATGCCACTCGTGGCCGAACTCCCCGCCGCCGCGCAGGTTGGGGATGGCATACACGCCCCCCTGTTCCAGCCAGAGCATATAATTGGAGGAGAAGAAAGGGGTAAGCGAGGTGCCGAATCCCCCATACGCGAACATGATCGTGGGGTTTGTTCCATCCAGCGCCAGCCCCCGCCGGTGAGTGATGAACATCGGCACCTGGGTGCCGTCCTTGCTGGCGAACCAGACCTGCTTGGTCTCGTAGCCGTTCTGATCGAAGTCGATCTCGCTCTTGCGGTAGATACTGTTCTCCCCCGATGCCAGATCGAGCCGGAGCACGGTGGTGGGATAGAGGAACGAGGTGAAGATATAGAAGACCTCGTCGTCGTTGCGGCGGCCGGCCAGGCCGGCAACCGATCCGAGCGTGGGAAGCTGGATATCGTTCAGAAACCCGCCGGAGAGATCGAACAGGCTCAGGCGGTTGTAGGCATTGTGGAGATAGACCACCAGGAAACGATCCCGTGCCAGGACCACATCCTGGATCACATCGTCGTTCTCCCCCACCAGCGTACGCCAGTTCTCCCGCTCCGGATGTTCCAGATCCACCGCCATGATCCTCCCCTTGGGGGCATCCAGATTGGTATGCAGGTAGAGCAGCGCCCCATCGTTGCCGATGACATTGAACGACGCCTCGAACTCCTCTACCAGGGGCATCACCGGGGCATCCAGCGCCGGGGCCGCCGGATCGCCCAGATCGACATAATAGAGCTGGGTCATCGGGCCGGAATGATGCGCGTAGATCGTCAGATAGCGCCCATCTTCCGTCACGATCCCGATCAGCCGCCAGTCGGGATGATCCGGGCGCTCGTGCACCAGGATATCCTCCTGCTGGCCGGTGCCGAGGCGATGATAATAGAGGCTGTGGTTCAGATGCACCTGGCTGTAGGCGGTGCGCTCGTCCGGCTGCGGATAACGGGAATAGAAGAACCCGCGGTTATCGGCGGTCCAGGAGATCTCCGAGAACTTGACCCACCGCACCAGATCGGGCAGATCCTCCCCGGTGACGACGTCGCGTACATGGATCTCCTGCCAGTCGGAGCCGCTATGGGAAACGCCGTAGGCGAGCAGCGAGCCATCGTGGGCGAGGGCCATGTTGGAGAGCGCCACGGTGCCATCGGCCGAGAAGGTGTTGGGATCGAGCAGAAGGCGGGCTTCGTCACTGGCGGAGTCCTGCACAAAGAGCACCCCCTGATTCTGGAGGCCGTCGTTCCGGAAGAAGAAATACCGGCCGCCGCTCTTGCTGGGGCGTCCCTGGCGGGGATAATTCCAAAGTTCGGTAAGGCGGCTGCGATACTGGTCGCGATAGGGGATCGAGCGAAGATACTGGAACGTCACCTCGTTCTGGGCGGCCACCCACGCGGCGGTCTCCGGCGAGTTGTCATCCTCCAGCCACCGGTACGGATCGGCGATCTCGACGCCATGATAGAGATCGTTCTGATCGCCTTCGAATGAATCGGGATATGTAATCATCACTATGAAAATCGGTTCAAACACCGGCGGGAGAGGCCCGCACGGATTGTGTTTCGGAAGTATTGGGATGCTCACGCGGCATGGGATGCAATCAGGAGGTGAAAACCGGAGGCTCGGGGGCCAACATGAGCGGGTAGTTCTCCGTCTGCGCACAAGGGCCTGCCCGGCAGAGAACAACCGGCCGCAGGTGCTGGGGAGGCCGGACAACATACGAAACGAAGGGAAATGCAGGGAGGTACTCCCCGTGGCATCCGCGGCGGTCCGGCGTCCTTACCGGACGAGGATATCCCCCCAGCATTTTATTCCTTTTCTCCTCCTCTTTTATGTAGCTTATCGATGGCGCCCTTCATCCCGGATGATACCGGCGCCGGCTGGCAGTGAAGCATCCCCGCATAGCATACGGCGATAACGGAACCACGATGAATACAGGCTCGCTCTACTCCGAACTGACAGGAAAAATCCACCATGTGCGCCGCAAGGAGCATGGCATTGCGGTACAGACCGGGATCATCAACGCCCTCACCGCAACCCTCGTCGTCTGGCTCCTGGCGGTCTCCATCGAGGCCATCGGCGGGCTGGAACCGGCCGGGCGCACGGTCCTCTTCCGGGGAACCGTTGCCACGAACGCGGCTCTGGCGCTCTGGATGATCCTCCCATCGCTCGGACGCTATCTGGGCATCATCAGGGGGCAGGATGACGACACCATCGCCCGGCGCGTGGGAACCCGGATTCCGGATGTGGGTGACAGCCTTATCAATACCCTCCAGCTCTATCGTACCGTGCACGCGGGGAGGCTTGCCCCCGGCTATTCCCTGGAGCTTGTAGAGGCGTCGATAGCGGTGCAGGGTGAGCCCCTCCGCCAGTACGATTATACGGTCATCATCGAGCGCGACGAGCGCAAGCGGGCGCTGCTCTTCTTTCTGGCCGCCGTGCTCGTGGTCAGCGCCCTGTTCCTCTCCATGCCCGCGACCTATCAGGGGGCGCTGGACCGTCTTGTCAACTACAACACGCTCTATGTAACGCCCGCCCCGTTCACCCTTACGATCGCCCCCGGTGACCGGCGGCTGGTCCGGGGGGATTCGGCCGAGATCGTGGTGCATGCGGCGGGCATTCCTCCGCGCACGGTGAAACTTTCGCTTCAGAGCGGAGAGGCGGCCCCGGAGGAAGTGGAGATCCGTATCGACTCGGCCGGGAACTTCCGCCATACCCTTCCGGCGATCAAGGCCACCACGGTCTACAGCGCCTCCTCCGGCCCGGTACGCACACCCGAGCATACATTCACCGTGGTGGAACGCCCGGACATCCGCCTGCTCCGCGCCACGCTCAGCTCCCCCTCCTACACCGGGCGGGGACTGGAGCGCCTCCCGGACAACGTCGGCGATGTAAGCGGCATGCGCGGGTCGGCGGTGAACATTCAGATCACTACGAACATCGAGCCGGCGAAGGCGAACATCGTGCAGCTCTTCCCCCGTACCGTCAGGCTGGCCTCGCTGGAGGCGGCCTCGGCCCCGCCGGCATCCTACGATACGGTCCGCATCCCCATGAAGATCGACGGCACATCCGCAACGGGCGGGTTCCGTCTCTCCCGCGATGGCAGCTACTACATCGAGCTGGTATCGCCGGAGGGGATCGGCAACATCTCCCCGGTGCAGTACAGCATGGGGGTCTCGGTTGATGGCCCCCCGTCCATCGCGCTGGTGCAGCCGCAGGGATCGGCCGATATCGACCAGACGATGCTCCTCCCCACGCAGGTGCGCATCGCCGACGATTACGGCTTCTCCCGCCTGCGCATCATGTACCGCCTGGCGGCCAGCAAGTACGCCCCGCCGATGAAGGACTTCAAGCCCCACACCATCCCCATCCCGCGCGGAACGGGAACGGCGGCGGAGGTGCCCTATATCTGGAACATGACCGATATGGACATGGTACCGGAGGATGAGGTGGAACTCTACTTCGAGGTGTACGACAACGATATCGTGTCCGGCCCGAAGATGGCCCGCACGGGGCTTATCAAGCTCCGCTTCCCCTCGCTCGAGGAGGTGCTCAGAGAGGCGGAACAGGGGCAGACCCAGGCCAATGCCGATCTGGAGAAGGTGCTGAAGCAGGCCCAGGATGCACGCAAGGAGATGGATGAGCTGAACCGCGAGCTGATGAAGCAGCTTGCGCAGAACAAGCAGCAGGCCGGCTGGCAGGACAAGCAGAAGCTCCAGCAGATGATGCAGCAGCACCAGCAGATGCAGGAGAAGCTCCAGCAGGTCGCCGAGAACCTGAAGCAGGTCACCGAAAAACTCCAGCAGGCCAAGGCCATCTCCCCGGAGACGCTGGAGAAATACTCGGAGCTTCAGAAACTCTTCCAGGAGATGCGCAATCCCGAACTGATGGAGCAGATGCGCAAGATGCAGCAGGAGATGGAGAAGATGACCCCGGAGCAGCTGGCCGAGGCCATGAAGAACTACAAGTTCAACGAGGAGCAGTTCCGCCAGTCGATCGAGCGGACGATGAACATCCTGAAGCGGATGCAGACCGAGCAGAAGGTGGATGAGATGATCCGCCGCGCCGAGGAACTGGCAACCCAGCAGGAACGGCTCAACCAGCAGATGAAGGAAACCGAGCCCGCCGACAAGGGGATGCAGCAGGCGCTCGCCGAGCGGCAGCGGGATCTGGCAAAGGATGCCGAGGAGATGAAGAAGGAGGCCGCCGAACTCGCAAAGCAGATGGGGGAGCAGGAGGAGATGCCCGTCAAGGAGATGCAGCAGGCGCAGCAGAGCCTGGAACAGAACGGGCCCCAGGAACCGATGGAGCAGGCCGGAGAGAAGATGGACCAGGGGGAGATGCAGGAGGCGCAGCAACAGGGGCAGGAGGCAAAACAGTCGGCCGAGAACTTCAAGCAGAAGATGCAGGCCGTCAAGAAGAAGATGCAGGAGAACAGTCAGAAGAACGTGACCAACAAGATGAAGAAGGCGTTGCAGGATCTGGTGGATCTCTCCAAGCGCCAGGAGGATCTGAAGAACCAGACCGAGCAGACCCAGCCGAACAGCCAGCAGTTCCGCGATCTGGCCCAGCAGCAGTCGCAGATGAAGGAGCAGATGGAGAACATCGCCGACCAGATGATGAATCTGGGACAGAAGAGCTTTGCGGTGACCCCGGAGATGGGAAAGGAAATGGGGGATGCCATCCAGCAGATGCAGGGGGCAACCCAGTCGCTTGAACAGCGCAACGGCTCCAGGGCAGGACAGCAGGAGGGAGGGGCCATGAGCTCCATGAACAACGCCGCCAAGATGATGGCCGAGGCCATCCAGCAGATGCAGAACGGCCAGGGACAGGGGCAGGGAATGGGGATGGGCATGTCGATGCAGCAGCGTCTCCAGCAGGCCGCCGCCCAGCAGCAGATGATCAACCAGGCCATGCAGGGGCAGGGGCAGCAGCAGGGACAGGGCCAGGAGGGTGAGGGACAGGAAGGAGAGGGAAAAGAGGGGCAGAATGGAAAGGATGGCAAGGGGAAGGGAAAGAACGGCAAGAATGGTGCGAACGGCGAGGATGGATCGGAGGGAGATGGTCCGGAAATGCGGCGGCTCGCGCGCCAGCAGCAGGATGTGAAGAAATCGATCGAAGATCTCAACAAGGAGCTGCGCGAATCGGGAGGAACCCGCAAGAATATGCTGGGCGATCTGGAACGCGCCGCCAAGGAGATCGAAGAGGTGCTCTCCGATATGGGCTCCGGTCAGGTGAGCCCCGAGACGATGCAGCGCCAGGAACGGATTCTCAGCCGCCTGCTGGATGCCACCCGCTCGCAGCGGGAACGGGATTTCGAGAAGGAACGCGAGTCGAAGCCGGGCGTGGATGTGGTGCGCCAGAGCCCCCCGGAACTCCGGCTCCCCAATAGCGACCGCACGCAGAACGGTCGCGACGGACTGCAGGGACGCGAGCAGGGATATACCAAGGATTACGAGTATATGATCCGCCGCTACTTCGAGGCGCTGGGACGCGGCGGCGCGGCGGGAACGCAGGAATAACACGCTCCACGGTTGCACGAACCGGGACCGGCAGGGGAGATCCGCACAACGCGGATCTCCCTTTTTTTATGCCGGCCCGCGCTCTGCCCCGGCCATCCTCTCCTGCATCTCATTGTCTGGCCCGCCATGGTGCCGGAGCGCTATATTCCGTTCCGATAGCGGCAATCCCCGGGGAGAGAATCCTCGGGATTATCGCGGCGGCCAACGGCGCCATCACGTCCCGTTCTTCCCGGCGTCTCGTTGCGGCTTCGCGCCTTTGCGTGATATTCCCCCCTGGTGCGGAGCCGCCCGGAAAAATTCATGAAGCGGTGAGAACTTCCCCCGGCATCGCCGTTCCTGTAGTACAACTCGAAATCCCACGCTCATCAGGATACTGAGGAAAGCTTTGTGTGATTGCTACAGTGCGCCAGACCACGCATGACGATCAGCTTCTTGCCGAGCAGGCAGGCAAAGGAGACCATGCCGCCTTTACCACGCTCTTCGAGCGGTACAAGGGGCGTATCTACCGTTTCTGCCTGCTGATGCTCGGCGATGAAGACGCCGCGTCCGATATCTACCAGGATGTCTTCATCCGTTTCTACCGCGCATGCCGCGAGGGGCAGGTGATGTACAACGTCCGGGGATATCTGGTGACGGTGGCCCGTACCCGCTGCATCAGCGCATTACGGGAGAGGAAACGCCTTACCTCCATGGATGAGAAGATCGATGTGATCTACTCGCCGGATGAAACAGCCGCCGATACCAACGCTCATCTGCAACAGGCTCTGATGGCGATAGCGCCGCAATACCGCGAAGCGTTCCTCCTGTTCGAACTGGAAGGATACAGCTATGAAGAGATAGGACGCCAACTGGACGTAACGCACGATGTGGTGAAGAACCGGATCTACCGCGCCAAACAGGCGCTCCAGAAAATTCTGGGGCCTCTGCTCGGCGGAAAAATCTGATTTGCGAACCCCTCCCCCCCATGCATACCCGGCCGTAAAGCCTGACAGAGAAGATCCGGTGAACCGAAATCCCGATAACCCAATGAGCATCAACGAAGAGATAACCGCACTACTGAACGGCGACCTCCAGGACGAAACCAGGGTGGCCGAGCTGATGCACGTGCTGGCCGTTTCCCCGGAACGGCGCGGCATGCTCCTGCAACAGATCAGAATGTCGCGTGCGTTCTCCGCCATGACCGGCAGCATCACCCCGCCACCCGCCGCCGATGCCGGCATCCTGGCGGGGCTGAGCGCTATCGACAGCGAATTCGGAGGCCCCCCCCCCTCCCCGGCGGGCGCCGCTCCCGCAGGGATACCACCGGTGGTGTTCCCCGCTGCCGCCGCAGGGTTCTCCGCGCTCTGGCTCCGCAATATCCTGTTCGGGATCATGCTGGTGGCGCTCGGCGTGGGAACCGGTTATCTGCTCTGGCACGATACCACACAAGGAACCATCACAACGGAACAGAAGCCGGACGCCAGGGCATCGGAGACGATGATCGTTGCCGGCATGGGGGACTCGCTGGCAGCAGCACGCGCGCAACTGGCATCGCTTGCCCGGGAGCATCGGGAGGCGCTGGCGCAGATCGCCGAGCTTCGCTCGAGAGAGCAGGCCGGAACCCGCAACGGCACAACGGCGGCCCCGCGCCGGCAGAGAATCATCTCTCCGGCCAGCACGCCGGCTGCCGTGAACGAGCCTCTCCTGCGCGGACAGTCATCCCTCCCGGCAGAGCCGGAAAAGCCCTCGGCACCGGAGATCACGCCGGTTGCGCCGCAGACCCTTGCCATGAGCCGTCCGCAGGCCCCGGCAGCGGCCCCCCGGCCCGATAGAAACGCCCAGGCGGTTTCCAGCGGCGCCTCGCTTCTGAGCCAGTATGGTGCCGAGGATGGGGGAGTGGGCCCCTGGCAGGCCGGGATGCGCGATCACTTCCGGCTTTCCCTCCCCCGAGTCTATGGCCTCAACGGCAGCCGCAGCATCCTGTTCGATCGCGACCTGTTCGTCAGCTACCGGTTCAGCGGCGAGGATTCCCCCTTCTCCTCCATGGAGCTTGGGGCCAGCATCGGCGAGACGCAGTTCTCGCAGGTCTACCACAGCGGCCAGCCGGGGCGCGCCGTCGATCTCCAGATCGAACAGTCCCCCACGGTCCGCTACGGGCGCGTTCTGCTCGGCTCGGATCTGTTCCGCACCCATGCGCTCTCCGGCGGCCTGGAGTTCGGCGCCGGGGCGGCGCTCACCGGCTCCGATCTGCTGGGCCCTCTCGGCACCTTCGGGCTGAACCTGGAATACCGGCCGGTGGATATGCTGGCATTACAGGGAGGACTCTCCTCCTGGTTCCTCTGGACCGAGCAGAGCGGCCAGATCTATACGAGCACCAACCTGAACGCGCACCTCGGATTTGCGATCGGATTTTAATCGCGAGGAATATTCATGAAGAACATCAGCATTGCATCCCGGCTGCGCAGGACGATGCTCGGAGCAGTGGCGCTGGCCGCCACTATTCTTCCCCTCTGCTCCTGCGGCGATCCGCTCGGCATCGATACTCCCCGCAGGGAGATAGTCATCAATATCGATTCGATCGTCTCATCTCCCGGATTTATCGAGGCTCCGGGAGATTCGATTTTTGCCATCGTGAACGGAAGCGAAACGGCTTTCACCACGGAGGTTCTCCGCCCCATCTTTCATAACCGCCGCACAGCGCAGGGATATTATCTGACGATCCAGGCAACCCGTGCCGGCCTGAATACGCGCGACTACGAAGTGATCTCCCTTCGCATGGATGCGGTACGGGATACCGGCACCTACGTCTTCAACGCGCAATATTCCGCGCCCAAACAGTTCGACTCCACCATACCGCCGAAATATGGCGCCTCCTACGACAGGCGGATCAATGCCGGATATCCGGAATCCTACAGCACCGGAACGGAGCGTTCGGCCGGCTCGGTACGCGTGGTAAAAATCGACGAGGAGCGAAAAGTGATGGTGGGGACGTTCGAATTCAAGGGGTATAGTCCCTCCACCGACACGGTCGTAAACGTGGATCGCGGGGCGTTTCGCCTGCAATTAAAAAATCCGTAAAAACAGCCTGTTAAATAACTGAAAAAATGCCGCGCCCGGTGAGAACAAGCGAACAGCAGATCGTTCCTTGTACGAGACCGGTACCTCAGAAGGCCTTCGAATACAGCAACAACAGAAGATCACGATACACGGGAAAACTCAATCATGCGTACACAACTAGCAGCAGCATGCACGGGACTGGCATTGATCGCGGCGACGGCGACGACAACGGCACAGCCGGTCTGGCGGAAATTCCTGAACCAGGAGAACAAGGTCGGGAAGGTGGAATTCTTCAGCAGCAACTACGGCATGTTCGGATTGGATGTTGCAAGGGGGAATAGCGGATTCACCTATCCCCGCGGTAGCGGCAAGGCCTATATCTTCGGCGCGGGGCTCTGGTTCGGTGCCCGGAAGATGGTGGATGGCTCGCTCCGCCCCCTGACCTTCATCACCTGCAATCCGAATTCCGGGGCAAGCTGGGCTGTTCCCAGCGAGTATTACGCCGATTCGCTCGGCACCCGGCCCTCCATGTACAATTCCGAGGAGTTCAACCGTTCCACCGGCGAACATATGCCCGGCACCGAGCCCGCCTGGCCTCTCTGGCTGGCAAGCGGCACAAGCGCAACGCCGATGCAGCCGGGGCTCTTTGAACCGGACGTGCATCAACGGAACACCCAGGGGCTCCATTCCGCCCCCGCGTTCATCCCCGGCGCCGATGAACAGATCGTTTCCCGCTTCGACGATAGAGATCTTGATGTCTACGAACGACGCGACAGCACCCGCCTGGGATTTCCGCTGGGACTCGAAATCCAGCAGAACACCCTTGGCTGGGCCGATGGCCTCTATGCCCCGGTGGTGCTCATCCAATACCAGATCGTCAATACCTCCTCCGATACGCTCCATGATTGCGTGGCCGCACAGGTCAGCGATCCCGAGATAGGCATGCCCGACAATGACCGCACCCGGTATTACGCCGAACGGCCTGAACTTCGCGCCGCGTACGTCTGGGACGATCTTGCCATGAGCCAGTTCGGCGCACTCGGCATGACGATCATCGAGGCTCCGATGACCGATGCCAACGGATTTGTCGATATGAACAATCGGATGAGCTACCGGACCGAGGGGAGGGTGGGAGCGTTCCCGGACTGGATCATCGAAACCGATCCCTCCATCTCCGGACAACGCTATGAATTCATGACCACCGGCACCAAGGCCGATGGTTCCAACGCTATCGGCGACAAACGGACACTGCTGGGAAGCACCACCTTCTCCATGCACCCCGGCGATACCGCCTACTTCACAGTGGCGTATGTGGTGCTGGATTCGATTCCCTCCACTACCAAAACCACCGGCAAGGGCGGCGGCCGCCATGCGACGAGAGTTCCGGATGGTGCGGCAGCCATGTCCCAGTTCGAGAACATTATCACCAGGCTGCTGGATGATTACTACATCAACGGCAGCTTTGCTTCGGTCCCGGCATCGGCGCCGGAAGCACCGGCGGCGGAGACCGGCATGAGCATGTCGGCGGCCCCGAACCCGGCCGGGGACCATACCACGATCCGGATGACCCTGGCCGGACGCGGCAACGCCACGCTCCGGATCACCAACACCCTGGGGGAGACCGTGATGAGACGCGATCTGGGGAACCGGGGCGCCGGAACCTATGAAGAGAACGTGGATGCCGCCACCCTTCCCGCCGGGCTCTACTTCGCGCTGGTGGAGGAGGGGGGCCGCACCGGCACCATCCGTTTTGCAGTGACCCGCTAGGGGCTCATACATACCGTCCCGAACGGGCTCCGCACAGAATGCCCCGTACCACACCCTGGTACGGGGCATTCGCCGTATGGCGGGCACGGGTATGCCATGGAACCGAACTGGCTTTGGCGGCACTAATGCTGATACGGCTTCCCGACCTCCCTGAACGTACCGCGGATCACCCCGGATTCCAGTACCGGCATTCCAGGGTACGATGGGATGGATCAGCTACCATCTCCGGTTCCGCAACCCGCATTTCCATCCGCCGCGGCCGGCATCCCTCCGCGCCCGATATGGCCGCTACTAGTTGGTACCAAGGGGGAACGGGGATCTTTATCCCCGGTTCACGATCTTTCTACGATAATTATCAACACGGACATGCGTCTGTGATACAATCCGAGCGGATATCACCCCGGCCTGTTCCCGGATATCCCTCCATCGATTTTCAGGCATATCTACCCCATACTCAGAGTGAGCGTATGACTATACGAGCGAAACGTATCACGATCGGACTGGTGGCCCTGGCGGTTCTTGCCGGGCTGGCCCTTCCGAAGCTTCTCTCCTCCTCCGCCAGCTCGGCCCCGGCTCCCTCCAGGGGAAGGGGGGGCGGTGGCGGCCCGGTGAACGTGAAAGCCTATGTGCTCCAGCAATCGACCCTGGACGACCGTATTCTGGTGACCGGAACGGTGGCACCGAACGAGCAGGTGGACCTTCAGAGCGAGGTGCCGGGAAAGATCACCCGCATCCTGTTCCGGGAAGGGGCCAACGTGAGCAAGGGGGCGCTGCTGATAAAGATCAACGACGCCGATCTCCGCGCACAGCTGGAACGGGCGGTCTACCGCAAGGAGCTCGCCGCAGCAAAGGAAACCCGCCAGCGCGCCCTGCGCGAGCGCGCCGCCATCAGCGAGGCCGAGTACGATGTGGCCCTGAACGAGCTGAACACCGCCGTCTCGGAGATCAACCTCATCAAGGCGCAGATCGCCAAGACGGAGATCCGTGCCCCGTTCGCCGGCACCATCGGGCTCCGCTATGTGAGCGAGGGGAGCTATGTATCCCCCACCACCAAGATCGCCAGCCTGCATAGCATCAACCCGGTGAAGATCGATTTCTCGGTGCCGGAGAAGTATTACAGCCTGGTCCGCCCCGGCAACAAGATCACCTTCAAGATCCAGGGATCGGACAAGGACTACACCGGTAATGTCTATGCGGTGGAGCCTCGTATCGACCAGACCACCCGCACACTCCAGGTGCGCGCCCTCTGCCAGAACTCCGGCGGCACCATCTTCCCCGGAGCGTTCGCCCAGATCGGCCTGGTGCTCAAGAGCGCCGACGACGCCCTGATGGTCCCCACCCAGGCACTGATTCCGGAACTTGAGGGGGCGAGCGTCTTCGTCTCCAAGGAGGGAAAGGCCGAGTCCAGAAAAGTGGTGATAGGTTCCCGCACCGCCAGCAGCATCCAGATCACCGACGGGCTGACCCCCGGCGACACGGTGATAACCTCCGGCATCCTCCAGGTGCGCCCCGGCAGCACCCTGAAGATCACCGAACTCCAAGAACTTTAACGATCGCCTGACCTTATGAGCTTATCATCCCTGAGCATCCAGCGCCCCGTGCTGGCGATCGTCATGTCGATTGTCATCATCATCTTCGGCGCTATCGGCTTTTATTCGCTCGGCATCCGCGAGTACCCGGCGGTTGATCCCCCCATCGTCACGGTGGCGACAACCTATGCCGGCGCCAATGCCGACGTCATCGAATCGCAGATCACCGAGCCGCTGGAGGAATCCATCAACGGCATCGCCGGCGTGCGCACGATGACCTCCACCAGCCGCGAGCAGCGGAGCAACATCACCGTGGAGTTCGAGCTGGATGTGGATCTGGAGACTGCCGCCAACGACGTGCGCGACCGCGTCTCCCGCGCCCTCCGCAACCTTCCGGCCGATGCCGAACCGCCCGTGGTCTCCAAGGCCGACGCCGATGCCAACCCGATCCTCTTCTTCACCGTGGAGAGCGCCAAGCGCGATCCGCTGGAGGTGAACGAGATCGCCACCAACATGCTGAAGGAGCGCATCCAGAACATCCCCGGCGTCAGCGCCGTGAATATCTGGGGAGAGAAGAAGTATTCGATGCGTCTGTGGCTGGACCCGGCCAAGCTGGCGGCCTATACGCTCACCCCCTCCGATATCCGGAATGCCCTCCAGAAGGAGAATGTGGAGCTCCCCTCCGGCAAGGTGGAGGGAAACTCCACGGAGCTGACCGTGCGCACGCTGGGACGTCTGGAGACGCCGGATGACTTCAACAAGATGATCATCAAGACGGTGGATGGGCGGATCGTGCGCCTGGAGGATGTGGGCTACGCGAAGCTGGAACCGGAGAACACCCGCAGCGCGCTCCGCCGCGACGGTGTGCCGATGGTGGGCATCGCCATCCTGCCGCAGCCCGGCGCCAACAACGTCGCCATCGCCGACGAGGTCTACAAGCGCCTGGAGGAGATCAAGAAGGATCTGCCGGAGGATATCAAGGTGGGGCTCGGGTTCGATACCACCGAGTATATCCGCGCCTCGATCCACGAGGTGGTGGAGACCATCATCATCGCGTTCGGCCTGGTGGTGCTTATCATCTTCCTCTTCCTGCGCGACTGGCGCTCCACGCTGATCCCGATCCTGGCGATCCCCGTATCGCTGATCGGCACCTTCTTCATCATGTACGTCGCCGACTTCTCCATCAACGTGCTGACGCTGCTCGGTATCGTGCTGGCGATCGGCCTGGTGGTGGACGATGCCATCGTGGTGCTGGAAAACATCTATACGAAGATCGAGGAGGGGATGACGCCGATGGAGGCCGGCCTGGCCGGTTCCAAGGAGATCGTCTTCGCCGTGGTCTCCACCACCGTTGCCCTGGCGGCGGTGTTCCTGCCGGTGATCTTCCTGGAAGGCTTCACCGGACGGCTCTTCCGCGAGTTCGGCGTGGTGATCGCCGGCTCGGTGCTTATCTCGGCGTTCGTGGCGCTTACCCTTACGCCGATGCTCTCCACCCGGATGCTTCGCAGGGAGGGGCATAGCTGGTTCTACGAGAAGACCGAACCCTTCTTCCATCGCTTTACCGAGGGGTACCGCAACAGCCTGACCACCTTCATGAAAGCGCGCTGGCTGGCGCCGGTCATCATGGTGGCCTCCGCAGGGCTGATCTACCTGATCGGCTCCACCATCCCCTCGGAGCTTGCTCCGCTGGAGGATCGCGGGCGCCTCCGCATCTCGGCAACCGCGCAGGAGGGGGCCACCTTCGAGTTCATGCAGACCTACATGACCGAGCTGGCGCAGCTCATCAACGATTCCATTCCGGAAAAGGAAGCGGTGATCGCGATGACCGCCCCCGGTTCCGGATCGGCCAATACCGGCAATATCACCCTGATCCTGAAGCAGAAGACGGAGCGGGAACGCTCGCAGCAGCAGATCTACGAGTCGGTGAACGGCCTGGTGCGGAAGCTCACCGGCGCGCGCGCCTTCGGCTCGCAGGAGCCCACCATCGGCGACCGCCGCGCCGGTATGCCGGTGCAGTTCGTGATTCAGGCGGCCACGCTGGACGATCTGAAGAAGGTGCTGCCGGGCTTCATGGACGAGGCGCAGAACAGTTCCATGTTCCAGTTCGTGGATCTGAACCTGAAGTTCAACAAGCCCGAGGTGCAGATCAACATCGAGCGGGAAAAGGCGCGCAGCCTGGGCATCTCCGTGATCGATATCGCCCAGACCCTTCAGCTCGCCTTCAGCGAGCAGCGCCTGGGGTACTTCATGAAAAATGGGAAGCAGTATCAGGTGATCGGGCAGTTGATCCGCGAGGATCGGAATGATCCGTTCGATCTGCTTGCGATCTCCGCCCGCGCAAGCGGCGGCGAGCTTATCCAGCTGGACAACCTTGTGGAGATCAGCGAGCAGAGCAGCCCGCCGCAGCTCTTCCGCTACAACCGCTACGTCTCGGCCACGGTCTCGGCCAACCTGGCGGAGGGGCGCACGCTGGGAGAGGGAATAGCGGAAATGGAACGTATCGCCTCCAAGACGCTCGATGCATCCTTCTCCACCGATCTGGCCGGACCCTCGCGCGATTACGCCGAAAGCTCCTCCAGCCTGATCTTCGCCTTCATCTTCGCGCTGACGCTGATCTACCTGATCCTGGCGGCGCAGTTCGAGAGCTTCCGCGATCCGTTCATCATCCTGCTGACGGTGCCGCTGGCACTGGCCGGAACGCTGCTGTCGCTCTGGTACTTCAGCCAGACGCTGAACATCTTCAGCCAGATCGGCATCATCATGCTGATCGGCCTGGTGACCAAGAACGGCATTCTGATCGTGGAGTTCGCCAACCAGCGGAAGAACGAGGGATTGAACGTGCGCGATGCGATCATCGATGCCTCGGCATCCCGTTTCCGCCCGATCCTGATGACCAGCCTTGCCACCATCCTCGGCACCCTCCCGATCGCCCTTGCGCTTGGAGCCGGCGCCGAGAGCCGCGTCTCGATGGGTATCGCGGTGATCGGCGGGCTGGTCTTCTCCGGAGGACTGACCCTCTACGTGATCCCGGCGATCTACTCCTATCTCTCCAAGGAACTGGCCCCGGCCGAGGCCACAACTCCCGCCCCGTTTCCGCCGAGCCCGCGCGCGGTGGCCTATGGGGAGGATGCGTAGGAACCTCCCGCCGGTAGCCGGCAGACCCGAAATGGAAATCGCCCCGCGTTCCTGTACAGGAGCCGGGGCGATGTTCGTTTCGCAAGAGAGCGATGGCGCCACTATCCGCCCAATAAAAAAGGGGAGTTGCCTCCCCTCTGTCGAAAAACCGATCGGTCCGTATATTCCCCGATTACACTGCCGGCTTGACCGCCGTCACGTCGAAGATGATGCGGACGTCTTCGGAGATAAGATCATCCGGCTTGCCGGTGTAGACGATTCCCCAGCTCTTCCGCTTGATGATGAAATCGGCCTTGGCGGTAACCATGTCCGCTCCAACCTGAATCGTGGCCGGGAAGGTGACGCTGTTGGTCTGCCCGTGCATGGTCAGGTTGCCGGTGACCATATGGGTGACACCCGGTATGGTATCCACCGGCGTGAACTGGCTGGCCTCGAAGGTAGCTGCCGGGTTCTTGTCCACCGCAAAGAAGTCGTCCCCCTTCAGGTGGCCGGTCAGATTGTCGTTATCCGACCAGATGCTGGTTGCATCGATGTTGATCTTCACATTGCTGACCTGGTTTCCGGCCACGGTGATGGTACCGTTGAAGTTCCGGAACCCGCCGTCGTGCGCCAGAGAAACCTTTGCGGCCTTCCAGCCGATCTTGCTGCGCGAGGTGTCGATCGCGAACGTGGCGCCGGCCCCAGGAGTGGCCTCCTTCACCGTGACGGCCGAATCGGTCTTGGCTTCCGGGGCGTCGCCGACGCCGCCGCAGGATGCCAGTGCCAGAGCGAACATGCCGATGGCGGCTCCTCTTGCAATCATATTCTTCATGGACAGTTCTCCTGCTGAATGGGAGTAGTGTGAGGTTGACAGGATTAAGGACTCGATACTAAACATACGTAGAGTCCGGCTACAAAGACACTTCGAATGGAAATCGAATCGTCATCCCGGAGGCAACGCCATTCGACTGGCAACGATTCCCGTTGCAACAGATAATATACGCGTTACGACACTTATTTTCTCCAACTCCGCGTCCGAACATTGATGATTACCGGGCCGCGAACGTATGATTGCGGAGAGGGAGGAGGGGGCACAACGATAGACCGGAGCGTTCCCTGCGTCCGGTGCAAGAGAAGTTCCTCCGGTAAAAGCCGCTCCGTGATGGCAGTCAGCAGGGAGATGCGAGCCGTCGCTACCGGTAGGGACATCGACGGGAACAGAGTGGTTTTTCGCCCCGGCCGGGAACCAAACCGGCGGTACCGGCACAAACGAGAACATATGTCGCGATATCCGAACCTCAACCACGCCTCCCCTCGCACAGGAGGATGGCATCGCCTCCTCCCAGGTCTGGCGCTGCTTCTGGCCGCCTCCCGGCTGCCGGCGCAACCGGTCTCCACACCCCATGTCGATGCCGAACTCGTCTGCGAGACCGTCTCGGTTCAGCCCGGCAAGCCGTTTCATGTGGCGCTCCGGCTGGTGATGGAGGATGGCTGGCATACCTACTGGCGCAACCCCGGCGATGCCGGGATGCCCACATCCATCGAGTGGCGGCTGCCGGAGGGGTGGAGTGCGGGAGAGGTGGAATGGCCCGTCCCGGAACGGCTCGGAGAGGCTCCGGAGGTCAGCTACGGCTATGGCGGCACGCTTCTCCTCCCGGTGGAGATCATCCCCCCGGCGGAGCTGAAACCGGCGGAGACGTACACGATTGCGGCCTCTGCCTCATGGCTCGTCTGCAATGAGGTGTGCATTCCGGGAAAGGCCGATCTGGCACTCCGGCTTCCGGCTGTCTCCACCCCCGCCGGCCGGGAGAGCGAGTGGGGCACCCCTATCACAATCGCGCGCGGCCGGGTTCCGGTCCCGTTGCAGGGGTGGAGCGCCAGCGCATTGCGCAGCGGAGAGGGGTTCATCCTGCGGCTTGTCCCGTCCGACCCATCCCTCTCCATCCCCTCATCGGCGGCGTTTTTCCCGGGCGAGGAGGGGATGATCGACCATTCGGCAGCGCAGGAAACGGCGCAGGCCGATGGCAGCCTTATCATTCGTCTTGCCCGTTCTCCCTATGCATCCGCTCCCGTGGAACGCCTTCAGGGGGTGCTGTATACACCTTCGGCGTGGGACAGGGAGAAGGGAATACAGGCGATGGAGATCGATCTGCCGGTGGAAAATGCCGAGTGATGCTCCCGGCTGCCTGCTAGTCCACCCCTGGCAGATACCGGCGGAACGGCGGGCGGAGGAGACTCCACCCCCTCCCCGGCCCGGATATCCATAAAAAATCTCAGGGAGATTACGGCCCCTCTCCGGATCTTCCCATCTCATTGCTATCGATTCATTCAACCCCAACTACGAGGAACCAATGAAACGCCCGTTCCATTATGTCGTCTGGATGGCCCTGATCGCCGCGATCGGCTGGAGCGCCGCCACCTACCGTCCGGCCGATGCATCCGGCATGTCCGAGGTCAACAAACCCGCCCCCGATTTCACCCTGATGGACAGCTACGGCAAGGAGCACAAGCTCTCCGATCTGCGCGGAAAGTTCGTGGTGCTGGAGTGGCTGAACCATGGCTGCCCGTTCGTGAAGAAGCACTACGACAGCAAGAACATGCAGAACCTTCAGAAGCAGTATACCGACAAAGGTGTGGTGTGGCTTTCGATCATCTCATCGGCCCCCGGAAAGCAGGGATACTCCACCGGTGATGAGGCAAACCAGACCGTAAAGGAGATGGGCGCGGCCCCCACGGCGGTTCTGTTCGATGCCGATGGCACGGTGGGCAAGGCCTATAGCGCCCGCACCACCCCGCATATGTTCGTTATCAACCCCGAGGGGACGCTGGTGTACAACGGCGCTATCGATGACATCCGCTCCACCGAGGTGGATGACGTGGCAAAAGCAAAGAACTACGTTGCAGCGGCTCTCGACGAGGCGATGGCGGGAAAGCCGGTCACCGTCAACAGCACCCAGCCGTACGGCTGCTCGGTGAAGTACTAGAGCGGACTTCACATCAGTTGAGCTAGCATTGCCAGGGCATACGGCGGGATGGAGCGATATCTCCTCCCGCCGTTTCATTTCCTACCATTGCGCCACGCACTCCAGTACCCTTCCAGCCGCCCGGCAAATGCCTTCGGGCGTTCCGCGAAGATCCGGGAACCGTGCATCATCGCCCGCTCCTGAAGTTTCGCGCGCCGCTTTTCTATGACCTTCACCATCATCTCCAGCTCTGCGGTATCATCGGCCATCAGGCCGGCAAGGGCATCGCGAAGCATCGCCAGATCATGATCCTCTCCCAGCTCCTCGGCAAGCTCTCGCAGCTCCTCGGCCAGCGATTTCAGCAGGGGGGGCCAGATCCCCCTGAGCAGCCGCACCTGGTACCAGAGATACTTCACCTGTTTCCGCCACTCATGCAGGTTCGCGGCGGTAGGTTCGTCCAGGGCCTCGGCAAATCCCTTTCGTCCCCGTTTATAGACCTTGCGGATACCGCCACGAAGAGCACGAAAATCGTTGCGCTCTATCGACCAGTCCTCCACTCGCAGGCGTATCCGGAGCAGGTTGCCGGCAACTTCCTTCATCGCCCCTTCGGTCTGCTGCCGCTTCCGGTCCTGATCGCCGCTCTCCAGCGCGGAGGGCTCCAGCAGGCTCATGGCCCTGTCGAACGCGGCATCCAGTTTTCCCTTCCCCTTCTCCTCGCGCAGTTTCCGGAGCGTTTCCGGCAGAACGGCGGCATCCCGGATTTCGGAGAGGCGGCGGGCGGCATCGCGGAAGGCGCGGTTATGATCGGCAAACTCCTCCCTGCCGATCTCATCCCCCACAAGGCGGAGGATGGCACGGAGCTTTTTCATGCTCTTGCGCGCATCGTGCACGGCAACGCCGTGGTCCTGAAACGGGGGGGAGAGAGCTTCGATCGCGCGATCGAGCTGTTCAGCGGCGATCCGCTTCACCCCTATGGCGACCGGTTCACCGGCAACAAATCGGTAACTCATACTCTACCTCGGCTCTCCTGATCGATCCAGGAAGGAAAAAAGGGACCCGTGGAACTGTTCACCCCGGCAAGCTACTGCCGGGGAAACCGACAGACCATATTACCAACCCATAACACAATGGATACCAGAAGGCCGGCTCTGCCGAAGGCGGGGGGAAGAGGAGGGAAGGTGAAAGGAGATGTGGAACAGAACGGAAGCACGCAAAGCCGCCAGGATCGCAACGAGGAGCTACCGGCAGGATGCTCTCTCTGCGCCTTAGCGGCTTTGCGTGACAGATACGGTCTGGCAGCGGCCGGAAGCTCCCCGGCAGGGAGCGAGCGGTCATCTCATCAGTGCCCGTCGGCGCTTCGCAAGGCATAGACCTGGGCCGGCTGCATCTTTCTGATACGCCCGGTTGCCGGCTTCCTGGCCGGAACCGGCGGAGCCGGCAGGGGAGCCGGTTCGGCACCGCGCCCCTTGGTCAGCCCCAGCATCCCGGCACGCACCCCCACCGCGCCGATAGTGCGGCCAAGCTGCTCGGCGATGCTCTTGCGGGCCATATCGCCATAATGGCGCCGGAGGAATTCATCCTCGGTATCGGTCCAGGGACGGCAGGTACCACGGGCATGAAACCCATGTTTGGCCGCCAGGCGCATCAGTTTCTTGACATCCACCCCGAGCTTAGCCGCCATTTTCGTATAGGGGATGCGTCCCAGATTTTCGAGGACGTAGACTTTATCCTCCTCGGTGAGCTTCACATTCTTCCGGCTCAGTCCCAGCTTCCCCGCCTTGATCTCCACCGCATCCGGGGAGCGCCCCAGTTCGTCGGCCAGCTCAGCCACCTTCACCCGTCCATAGTGGGCTCGCAGATAGGCTATCTCCCCATCGGTCCATGGTGTAGGTGCAGGAGAGCCAAGCCCCAGACGGTTGATCTGCCCCCGCACGCTCTGCTCGCTCCGGTGGAGGGTACGGCAGATCTGCGCCACCGACATTTTCGGGTAGCGGCTGCGAAGGTATCGCACCTCCATCTCCGTCCAGACCCGCACGCCATTGCCGGGAATGCCCAGTTTCAGCGCGCGGTGCTGCACGCTGGTAACCGACCGCCCGAGAAGCTCGGCGGTATAACGGGACCCGCGCTTGGAGTAATGCAGCTTCAGAGTGGTATCCTCTTCCTTGCTCCAACGCAGATATCTGCTCGATTTTCCAGGATTCTGCGGTGGTACATATTCCGGCCATCGTCCGTTTTTCATAGCCCGCTCTCTCCTCTGCGCTGGTGATACGCTTTTACCGGCACCGATATATTCCTGGGGAATAGATCAGGAGCGGGGAATGAACGGAAGGATTCGATTCGTTTACTCATGGTGATCTCCGCATTGTGTGATGGTTTTCAAAAGATCGTGGGGCGATGATGCCAGCAGTCTCCCGGCACTCCCATCAATGGAGTATCATGCCGATGGAGACTCCTGTAGGGGCTTTCTCCCCTCCCAGGAGGGCATCATACAAAACTGCGCATACGTGATGGCGCTATCTCAGCATCAGGCGGCTTCCGCCCGGATGGTTATCCTGCTGTCGTAAATCTGCTCGAGGCGATGGCTCTACCCGGCAAGACGGTTGCTGCAATTCGCCGACACGTCGCAAAAGCTCCGGGGGGGAGTAAGGATTACAGTGAATACGCTGTATGGAGATGATTCGCAGTGACCCTTTGCTCCTAGGGCGAGGTTGGAGCTGGGAATAATTTAAAACAAAAAGGGGGCGAAGGGAATAGTAAATCGCTGGTATCCCAAAGAAAATTACCTCCGTAGATCCTGAGGCTCCGGATGTAGAGGGGCAATCCTTCTCCCCATCCGCCATCGCTACAGCCGGGCCGCCACCCCGGAAGGTACACATGCGGATACGCATGCCCCCACATCGTCATTCGCATCGCCGAGCGGGACCACATGCAATCCGGGGGGCTGATGGGAGGGGTCCGGACTATGCCGCGCATACGCTACTACCGTGATATGGGCCGGCCGATGGAGCAACACCGTTGCCAGCAGCACCCGGCCGGGCTCACCACTACCGCATTACCGCATCGCCCCCCCTACGGCATCGCCTCCTCCCGCACCGGGGTGTCGTACTGGCGCAGCAACAGGTCGAAGTGCCCGTCGATGGTATCGGCATCCAGAGCCGCGTACTCGGAGCCCACCATCGCCGGAGTGGAGTTCAGCCGCGATCGGTCCAGCGGCTGCGACCCGCTTATCCCCACGCTCCATGCAGCTCCCGGATATCCCCTGAAGGCAAAGAGAAATGCGCGCTCCTTCCCCCCCTCCACGCTTACCTCCCGCTCGGCCAGATAGCGGACCGAATCGGGAGGAGCATCATTATCCTCCATGAACCATTCGATGAAAACATTCTCGGCGAATTTCCTCTGCGCGCGCAATGGCGCGGGGAACAGTGCCTCGCGGCCGCTCCGTTCCAGCCCCCGGTAGAGCATCATCGATATCTCCGGGCTGGCGGTCAGGCGCGCCAGAACACCATTCGGGAGCTCCGCCCCCTGGCGCACGGCCGCGATGGTGGCCGCGCAGGCGATATAGATGTTCTCATCATTCTGAAGCGTGCTGAGCGTGCTCTGAAGCTCCGCCGAAACCGGGAGAAATCCCGCGCACTCAATAACGCCATGCAGAAGCTGGGCATGCTCGTACGAGTCCTCCGAGTCGGGTGGGGCCTGTACCAGATCGAGCAACTGCCCCTGAATGGCAGAGGCATACGGGAGGATATCGGCGGAGGAAAGAAGGCCCTCGCGGAACATCGCAGCGGTCAGCTCATACAGCTCCATCCGATACTTCTCCCGGTTCAGCGCGGCGAATATCTTCGGATACAGCTGCCTGCTGGCAGGGAGATCATAGTGCAGAGGATACAACGTTCCGAAATCGAGCTGCCCGGAATTGAGCGCGGAGGAATCGGCCACGATAAGCTCCGCAAGCAGATCGAGCGCCCCGGTGGTACGGATCTCGGCCAGAGCCGAAAATGCCTCGGATTGCAGATTCGGATTATCCTGAAATTCCGGATATATATCGCGGATTATTTCGACCATGGAAGTATCCCGCATATCCGCCAGCTTCGATATGATCGCACCGCGCACCGGGTATGCTTCCCAATCGTTCAGAGACGATTTACGCAGCAGCGCATGCAAGGCCGGAATATGCTCGGGCGCCAGATCCAGCCGGCTCAAGGCATACGTCGCGCGGGAGCGGCGCTCCTCATTTTCCGATTCCAGTTCCGAAAGGATAATTCCGCTTTTATCGCTGAAAAGATCCCCGCTGGCGGAATCGGCCAGCAGCGTAAATGACCGGAAAAATTCCTCGGTATTCTCCGATCCTATCCGTTCGCGCGATGCGCCCGTGTGCAGATAATACAGCCGGCGTCCCTGAAGCAGCGCTCTCCCGCGCCGGGTATATCCGGTCCGGGTATTTATCACCTCGATATCCCTTGCCGGAAAACCGAGCCACTGCATGGAATCGTTCCGGAGTATGGAATCGCTGGCATTATACCGGAGAAATTCCAGCAGGGGATCGAACAGGAATGCCGTATCGGCGAACGAATCCACTTCCGAATATTGTATGCACTGCACCTCGTATCTCTCGCCGGAATTGGAGTCGCGGCCGATAACTCCGAGCTGATAGGCATCGAACGCAACGCGCGACGTATCGAGCTGGGTATCCGGCTCCTGCGGCAGCAGCACACGGAAGCCCCCATCGGGCGAGACGAACGGCCGGAATTCGACCGGGCGGATCGGCTCTATCCGGAACGACGAGAAAAATCGTTCGGCGTCCTCCGAATCCATAAGCTCCGGCACGGTCTGGGCGCTCAACGCATAGATCCGGCTGCCGCGCAGGTAGAATCTGGAGCGCCGTATAGTGCTATCGGCGAGCATGGCATCAGCCTGCACACCGCGCAGGCCATCGGCCCGAACCTCTTTCGGATTCCCCTTCGGTTTGCCTGACTCATAGGCCAATTCGTTCAGGGCGGAGCCAAGCTGATTGCCTGTTTCGGTGAGCAGCTCCGGCTCGAATGGATAATCGTAATATCCGATCCTGTAGGTGATGCCGGTAAGGACATCGACCCAGAGATACAACCGGCTGCGCTTTACCGATTCGACAGAGGAGGAAAAACCGGAAAAATCATTTATGTCGATCGGCTCCGACGGCAGATCGGCCGCGTAGGCGCCTGTTTCGGAGGAGAAGCGAAACCACTCCAGGCGCCGCTGCGGCTCCCTGTAGCTTCTGGCAAGGCCCGTACGGGTGGCGCGCACCGGGCGCACGGTAAATCCCCGCTCTCTGAACAGCCGTATAAGCCCCTTCTCCCCGCCGAGATGCCCGGCCCCCACGGCGATAAACGTGGGTTGCGCACGCATATACGTTTCGGCGCGCCCGGCCATAGCCCGATTACGGTTCACTATGAATTTTTCGTACATCACCGGCGGAAACGATTCCAGCATCATCGTGTGGAGTTTCTCCACATCGCCGTTCCGGTAGTGGCGCAGCATCATCTCGCGCAGCTGCTTCTCGGTCATTTTGCGCAGATATTTCGGGCGGCTGAAATAGAATTTCCAGAGCGCTATCGGGTCGTGGTAGCTCAGGGCTTCGAGCTGTTCCCCGACCTCTTCCAGGGCCAGCATCTGCTTCCCCTCCTTTTTCGCCAGACGGGAGAGATAGGCATCCAGCACCACCGGCTGATCCCCCGGCTTCCGCTCACCCTGCTCGTTGAACAGATCCGAGGAGATTCTTCCGGAACGCCGGGGCCGCTCTCCGGAGCCGGTGGATTCCACGATCCGCACCGGCCCTCCGTAGGGCTCCTCATCCGGCGCCGCCACCGAGATCCCGATGGTATCGGCGGGAGAGGAGGGGGGAAACGGCCCCACGAACTCCATATCCGGCTGGGAGACCTCCGTGCTTATCTCCTCATCCATCCGGGCCTCGGCCTCGGCGATGGAATCCTGATGCCGGTAGTAGAGGATCACATCGCGAAGCGAACGATCCATCAGCACCTCCGAGGCGAACGCCGTGCAGCCCTGCAATTTCAGGAGCACCGAGTCGCTGAAATCGAACGCACGTTTATCGTACACATGCATGGTGCCGTAGAGGTAGGATGGTGCTGCCAGACCATTGCCGGAGATCTCCCAGAGGAGCGTGCGCTCATCCTGGCGCCGCTGTGCCGAGAGATCGGCGCCGGCATGGATCAGAAGAACAACGGAGAGGGAGAGAAAAGTCGTACGTCTCATCGGAAACATCGGGGCTCGGCTTGTTGCAACGTCGGTTCGGGGTTCAGAAGGCATCGAACGGAATGGGGCGCGGAAGAGCGCCAGGAATCGTACATGGCACGCGCCCGGCGGATGCTCCGGCGGGCGCGTGCAAGTATAGCCTTTTTTCGAGTGCGTTGAAATCAGCATCCCCCCCTCTATGCCAGGCACCGTGCGGGCTGTGGCTGTATCAGCGGGGGAGAGCGCCCCTAGCACCAGCGGAGCCGGGGCGCACCCGAGCGCAGGCCGGTCACGATGGCGGCCTGCCGGAAACGGCGTGCAAGCTCCAGCGCCTCGTCGGCGGCCAGGCCGGCCACCCAGAAGCTCTCCTCCGGCTCCCAGCTCCCATCGTCGCCGGCCCCCTCGGCCGGAACCGGATCGAAACCTCCTGCAAGGAGCATGGCACGAAGCTCTTGGTTCCGCGCCAGATTCTCCTTGCGGGAGAGCGGGCGGGCATCGGGATTCCAGGCGGTGATAAACGCCCATTCGCGGGCACCGTAGTGCTCCAGCAACCGGTCTATCGCCGGCTCGCGCGTTCCGATACGAAGCCGGATAGGCCCGGCGGGGGAGTGGACGATATAGGTGGTATGCAGGAAGCTCTCGTAGAGTGAATCGTGGCTCATGGACTGGAAGAACAACGGTGGAGAAATGGTAGCGGGGGTATGGAAAACAGGAAGGGGCGGGCACCGGCCCACCCCTGAAACTCTGCTGCGGCAGTTGCGGCGGCAGCGGGATGACCCAAAGGCCATCCCCCGGCATCAGTTCACCTTCAGAAGCTCGACATCGAACACCAGCACCGAGTTCGGCCCGATGGTCTGGCCGGCGCCCTGCGTGCCATAGGCAAGCTCGGCGGGGATGAAGAGTCTCCACTGCGAACCGGCCTTCATCAGCTGAAGTGCCTCGGTCCAGCCACGGATGACGCCATTGACCTTGAACTCGGCCGGCTCGCCGCGCTGCACGGAGCTATCGAAGACGGTGCCATCGATCAGCTTGCCGGTATAATGCACGGTGACGTTATCGGTGGCCTTGGGCATGGCGCCGGAGCCCTGCTTGATAACCTCGTACTGCAAACCGCTCGGCAGGGTGGTAACCCCCTTCTTCTTCTTGTTATCGGCCAGGAATGCGGCACCGGCGTTCTGGTTCTCCAGCGCCATCTGCTGCATCTTCTCCTGCGCCTTCGCCGCCATCTCCTGGCGAAGCTCCATGATGATCCCCTGCATCTGCTCATCGGTCAGCGCCGACTTCTGTGCGCCGAGCGCATCCGAGATCCCCTGGGCCAGCAGCGACGGGGTGAGCGAGACTCCCTGGGCCTTCAGGCTGTTGCCGATATCCCAGCCGATGCTGTAGCTGGCGCTATCGATGCGATTTGTGAGCTTGGCCTGCTGCGCGCTCGCGGCCACCGTCACAAAACCGAGGCAGAGCGCCGAAATAATCAGCGTTTTCATCAAGAATATTCTCCGTGATTGGATGTATGATCTGTGTTGTCAGTACGCGTTGTTCTCTCGCGAACCACCTCGGGAAATCGGCAGCGGCGAAATTTAATACCTCAACGACGAGATAGCCGGAGATGATAGTGTGGGTTCCAGCGGCATGCGCCGCCGCATAATCAACCGGCGATGACGGGGGATTGGACCTGGAACGTGGCAGAACGTTTAGGGATACCAGGGAAAAATGACACTGGCGGCATCCTTCTGCCGGGCAGGAGGGCGGCGCCGGGTACCGGAGGGGGGCACGGCCGGCCCGGAGATACCCGGGCCGGGAAGTGCCGCATGTCGCTTGCTACTGCCGGACCTTACTTGCTGCCGGGGTTCGGCGTGGAAAGGTTGTTGGCCCCCTTCTTCACGATCTCCAGCAACTCCACATCGAACAGCAGCACCGAGTTCGGGCCGATCTTCTGGTCGGGAGGATTGGCGCCGTATGCGAGCTCGGCCGGGATGAAGAGCTTCCACTTGGAGCCCACCTTCATCAGCTGAAGCGCCTCGCTCCAGCCGGGGATGACGCCGGTTACGCCGAACGTCACCGGCTCGCCGCGATCGATGGAGCTGTCGAAGACGGTTCCGTCGATGGTGGTGCCGCGATAGTGCACCTTCACCTCGTCGGTGGACTTCGGCATGGGGCCGGTGCCCTCGGTGATGACCTGGTACTGGAGGCCGCTCGGGAGGGTTACCACGCCCGGCTTTGCCTTGTTCTCGGCCAGGAACTTCTCGCCGGCCGACTTGTTTCCTTCGCCGGCCTTGCGCATGCTATCCTGCATCTGCATCATCTTGGCCTGCTGCTTTTCCATCATTCGCTGGTTGAACCCGTTCATCACGTTCTGGGTCTGCGAATCGGTGAGCATCGGCTTGCTGGCAACCGCATCGCGGATACCGGCGGCGAGCAGATCGGGGTTGAGGTTGAGCGAATCCTGCAGACTGCTCTTGCCGATGCTGAGGCCGATGCTGTAACTGACACTGTCATCGTTGGACTTCAGGGTGGTGGAGCCGCTGCCCCCCGCCTGTTCCTGGCATGAGACCAGGACCAGACCGAGTGCCAGCATAAGAAATGCTTTCATGGAATGTGTGCTGTAAGAGTGTATAGGAAAAGCGCGCGTTGGTTCAGCAGCGTTTTTGAATATAGCCTGCAAGATACGAGCAACGATCGGTTTCACCGCAAGCCGGGAAATCGGGGGGCCGAGAAGTCCGGGAGAATGCGGTATGGTGATCGGATGGTTCCGTGTCCCGCTCCCCGCCACGAGCTCCCCACAGCCGCCGGACCTGCCGCCGGCCACTCCCCGTCCTGCCTGTCGCTCCGCTCCGGACATCACCGGCTACCCTCTCATCACGGCCCACCAGAGCGGCAGCAGAAGAAACGCCAGAGGTATGCCGATGCCGATCATGAGAGCCGCCAGCGGGGGGTCCAGATCGTGCTCCATCGCAACGATGCCGCCGGTAATCATCGGGGGCATGGCGGCCTCGAACACCGTCACCTGCATTGCAAGGCCATGCTGGCCGAGAATGGTACCGTACAGCAGAAGGATCAGCGCGGGAGCCAGCACCATCTTGAACAGGAGCCCCGGCGCGAGTTTCCGGGCGGAACCTTTCAGATGCGAGACCTTCAGCTGCATCCCCACCGATACCAGGGCCAGAGGGGCCAGCGTATCGCCCACCCGCCCGAGCAGGAAACGGGCCGGCTCCGGATAGGGGAACGGAATCAGGGCGGCGGCGAGGAGCATCGCCAGAAACGGCGGAAACCGGAGAACGCGGCGGACCATATGGTCCCCGCCGTTGCCCCCGGAGGAATAGTGCGCCGCCAGAGCGAGCCCGGCCGTAGCCAGTATCAGAAAGCTCCCCGGCTGGTCGGCGAGGATGCCGATCCCGATGGCGTCGTGCCCGTAGAATGCCTCGATCATCGGCAGTCCCACGAACGAGGTATTGCCGAGCCCTCCCACCAGCATCAGGCATCCGATGCTGGCAGGCGGCAACCGGAGCAAGCGGCCGATTCCGAGAAAAAAAAGGGCGCCGGCGCCGAACACTATCCAGGGCATCAGCGGAACCAGGAGCAGCCCGCTATCGAACCGTAGATCGTGGATATGGAGCAGCACCAGTGCCGGCAGGGAGATATTGATGATGAACGCATTGAGCGTCCGGGGAGCATCGGCCGGGAACCGGCCGCTACGGCGGAGGATAATTCCGAGCAGAAAACAGACCCCCAGGAGCAGAATATTTCCCATGCGATAATTCGGATTGATAAAATTCCCCGCAGGGATGACGGCAGCGCCGGAGTGTAAGGATTTTTTTACCCCGCCACCGCACGGAGCACAACAGCTCATTACTGCAATTTCAGAGGAATTCATCGCCCCGCAACTCCCGCACCGGGCGCCGCGCCCCTTCCGGCCAGGGTGCGCCACCGCAGAGCATGCCCGATTGAAAAACGGCGAAATCAGCGAAAATTCAATACCAGGCTCTACCGCCCCCGCGCCATCACCCTCCGGCACCGTACAATAAGGACGCCGCCGGCATCGTCTCCGGCGCCGTTGTTTTTCTTTCTTTCGCCCAGAACATTTTCGGGGCGAACCTTCCTTTCAGATGTTTTTTCGGGATGCTCAATCAAACGATAAAATTCTGCTTGCAGGTTGCTCCGGGTGTGTCGTTATTTAGGACACTCCTTACAACGAGGCTTGCAACAGGCCGTTTGATCAGTGCTTTCCCCCCTAGCTTCATCCCCGGAGCTGACGCCGCTATACGACTACCACAGGTCCAGGCGCTCTGAGCGTTCACTGATCCGGAGAAACCTCACTGTCAGTATCCAGCTCGGGTTCTCCGCCAACGCCCATCTACTTGGGCGCATGGGCATTTCCCTGCCCTAACGCTCGCCGGCCGCACACTCCCACAAGTCGCAGAAAGCGACTATAACATCGCGTAGACTATGAGATATACCTGGCTACTTGGTATAGTACTGAGTGCATTCATGCTGTTGCATTCCGCCCATGCGCAGCAGAACGATCCACGGTCGTCCGATGGTGCAACGTCTTTCAACGGACTGTTCACCGCACATCCGGGAGCGCCCGCACAGAGAGGGGATGAAATCCCTCCGTCATCAGCATTCTTCCGAATCGATCCCGCCGCGTTCGAGCGCCTTGCAGAGCTGCCGGGTACCTCCGTCACCCTGGAAGGGGTGCGGCTCCCCGGCGGCACCACCGGGACGTTCCAGCTCCGCCGCTTCAATGTACTGGCCCCGGGCGGCGCAGTAGTAGCCGGCACGCAGACGGGCGATCGTCCGGCCGAACTCCCCCAGAGCATCTTCCTGAGCGGTACCGTGGCCGAACTTCCGGGCTCCTTCGTCTACCTGGCAGTCTTCCGCGACTACTGCTCCGGCTATATCGATCGCCCCGTCTCCGATGACGGCACCTCCCGCCGCATCACGTTCGCGCCCCTGAGCATCAACGAGGGGACGCCGTCGGTGATGGTGGCATACAACGAGCGCGAGGCGCTCCAGGCGGCCGAGAGGAAGACCGGGCAGAGCCCCTGGCACTGGGAGTGCGGCGCCGAGGAGCTGCCGGAGTACGAGCAGGGGATTATGCGCTCGTTCAAGGAATACGGCCGTCTGACAGAGGCGGAGAAAAGCCTCCAGGGCAACAAACCGCTGGTGGCGCAGATGGCGATCGATTGCGATGCGGAGTATTACGCGGCGCACGGACGCAGCCTTGCACGCTCGGTCACGTACGCACTGACGGTGACCGGGGCGGTATCGGCCATCTACCAGCGCGATCTCAACGTCGCCCTCCAGGTGTCGTACCTGCGCGTCTGGACCGGCTCCGATCCCTATCCCGGCACCACCAGCAGCACGCTTCTCGGGCAGATGCGCACCTACTGGGCGAACAACATGGGCACGGTCAACAGAGCGGTAGCCCATCTCTTCTCCACCAAGTCGATCGGCGGCGGCATCGCCTATGTCAACACGCTGTGCGCCCCGGCATCGGGCTATGCGGCCATCGGCCTGGGTAATAACATAGTCTTTCCGAGCACATCCTATGCATGGGATGTCGATGTGGTCTCGCACGAACTGGGGCACAACTTCGGCTCGGCACATACCCATAGCTGCGCCTGGGCACCGGCGATCGACTCCTGCTACGCGGCCGAGAGCGGCAATTGCTTCAGCTCCACCAAGCCCCGCGTGGGAAGCATCATGAGCTACTGCCATCTTACGCAGTTCGGCACCCAGCTGTATTTCCACCCCCGCGTGGCCGCGCTCATCAGAAGCAAGGCGGAGGCGTTTCCCTGCGTGGTGCCGCTGGAGAACCCGGTGACCCACGATGTTGCGGCCATCGGCATCACCGTTCCGGTCCCCGGCGGCAAGGTGGTTACCAACACGCAGTTCACCCCCACGGCAAGCTTCAGGAACACCGGCACCGTGGTACAGCTTCTGGTCCCGGTCACCTTCGTGATCCGCGACAGCGCCGGCGCCAAGCTCTACGACAATACCCGGACGATTCCGGTTCTGCAGCCTGGCGAATCGGTTACGGTGACCTTCGCATCCACCTCCATCCAGGCCGTGGCCCGCTGCAACGCCACGGTTACGATAACGCCCCTCACCGATGCGAATCCGCAGAACAACACGCTGGCCCGGCCGTTCGAGACCGTGGCAAGCTCGGCCGCGTCCATCACACTCCTTGCCCCGAACGATTTCACGGTGCTCCGTTCCGGCAGCACCGCGACGATCGCCTGGAACTACACCGGCACCATCACCGCTCTGCGGATCGATTTCTCCGCCGACGACGGGATGACCTGGCAGACGGTGAAGACCGAGCTGACGGCGAACACCGGAGGGAAGATCTATACCTGGACGGTACCGGCGGTGGCAACCACGCGCGGGCGGATCAGGATCAGCGATCGCGATAACGCCTCGGTGGCCGATCAGAGCGATCAGGCCTTTACCGTCGTTACGCTGCCGCTGGAGTGGCAGTGGGCACGATCGATAGGGGGAAGGATGGAGGATGAGGCGCGCGGAGTGGCGATCGACCGCGACGATAACGTCTATATCACCGGCACCTTCTCCGATTCGATACGCCTTGGCGCCACGCGGATGTCCAGCCGGGGAAGCACCGATGTCTATCTGGCGAAGTACAACGCCGGCGGAACGCTCCAGTGGGCGCGCCAGATCGGCGGCATCGGCCCCGACAGCGCAACGGCAATAGCACTGGATGGCGTGGGGAACGTTCATCTGGCCGGCGGATTCTCCAGCAGCATTACCATCGGCTCCACAGCGCTTACCAGCGCCGGCGGCACCGATGCCTTTATCGCGAAGTATGATCCGAACGGGAACCCGCTCTGGGGGCAGCGTGGCGGCGGCGGCTCCGCCGATATGGCCTATGGCGTGGCCGTGGATACCAACGGCAATGTGCTTGCCACCGGCATGTTCACCGGAAACGCCTCGTTCGGCACCAGCAGCCTGGTCTCCGCCGGGGGCACCGACATCTTCGTGGTCCGCTACGCCCCGGCAGGAGCCCTCGCGTGGAGTGCCCGTCTTGGAGGCGCCGAGGATGATGCCGGCAACGGCATCGCGACAGATAGCTACGGCGGCAGCTATGTGGCGGGCCGGTTCCGTAGCTCGATGAGCGTGGGATCGGGAACCATCACGAGCGCAGGCGGAAGCGATGCGTTCCTGGCGAAGTTCAACGCGAACGGCACCACGGCGTGGGGCGCGGTTGCAGGGGGTCCCGAGAACGATGAGGCCTCGGCGGTGGTGGCGGACAGGACCGGGAACGCCACGATGAGCGGATCGCTCGCTGGCACCGTGAACTTCGGCAACTTCTTCGCCAGCAGCAGCGGCGGGCGCGATATGTTCATCGCCCGCTACAATGCGGTGGGCACCGTGCAGTGGGCACGCACCGCCGGCGGCAGCGGCGATGATGCGGCCACCGAGCTCGCCATCGACGCGTTCGGCAACTGCTATGTGGCCGGAACGTTCCGCAACCAGTTCACCATCGCCCAGCTGGAGCTGAGCAGCAGTGGCGGCAGCGATATCTTCTTCGCCAAGTATGGCACCGACGGGCTGGTGCAGTGGGCCCGGCGCGGGGGCGGAGCACGAGACGAGGAGGCGGGAGGCATTGCCATTGCCGCCAGCGGCGAGAACGGCTTTGTGGTGGGACGCTACGGCTTTGCTCCCCCCTCGGACCAGCCGAGCATCTACGGGGAGGACAGGCTGAGCGGCGCAGGCATGAACGACGGCATGGTGGCACGTATCGGCATGTTCAAGACGGTAACCCCGTCGGAAGGGGAGCTGCTGATGGCCGGAACGCCCAGGAACATCACCTGGACCGGCACCACAGCCAACAACGTCCGGATAGAATATTCGGGCGACAACGGCACCAGCTGGACCACCCTGGCCGGCACCGCCCCCAACAACGGGGTGTATAACTGGACGCCGGATACCCCCTGCGTGCAGGGTCTGATCCGTGTTACCGATGCGGATAATCCATCGATCTACGGCGAGGCGCAGAGCGGCACCTTTGCGGTGATAAGCTCCTCCTCGGCCACGGTGGCGCCAGCGGTCAATCTGCGCGGATCGGCACTGCACGGGGCAGCACATCTTATCTGGGAGCCCTCCTCAAGCCAGGAGATCACCGGCTATGCGCTGTACCGGGGGATGAACGGCGAAGAGGTGACCCGTATCGCCACGGTCGAGAAGGAGGTGCTGGAATACACCGACGGCTCGGTAACCCTCTGCACCGACTATTTCTACCACGTGCGTGCGCTGGTCAACCAGCGTGAATCGTTCCCCTCCAACACCGCCCAGGTCTATGCCGCACCGGCAAGGCCGGAGGTGATCCGCCAGCCGGCCACCCTGATTCTCAGCTCCTCGGTGGAAGGGGAATCCTACCAGTGGTTCCGCAACGGAGAGGAGATAGCCGGAGCAACCGAGCGCAGCTTCACTGCTAACCTTGATGGCGCTTATACCGTTATGGTGTTCAGCGGCACTGGCTGCTCTGTTTTATCCGATCCACTTCCCGTCCGAATAGCTTCCGGTGTCACCGGATCATCCCGCATCGCCGAATCGGTCCCCGTACTCCAGCCGAACCCAACCATGGGCACTTTCATGGTGGAACTGGAGCTGCCGGAACCGGGCGAGCTACGGCTTATCGTACGCGATATGGCGGGACGCGAAGTATTGCGTGCCGGCGAGATTCATGCGCGCGGCACATATCGGAGAGAAATGGATATCACCAGCTTGCCGTCCGGCATTTACCTGCTGGAAATTCATGCGGGAAAAACCGTGTGGAATCAGAAGGTCGTGAAGCAATAAGCATCGTGGCCGGAACATGATAGAAATAGGGATGGCCGGATACCCTGCCTGCCATCCCTATCACCTCTGCCATTGCATGGCCCCCACCCCAGGCCTCCCTGCATGTGCGAACCATAAGAAACGGAGGATATTCAGGCCGATGATCTCACCTATTGCCATAAATACTTCAGCCCGGTATGGCCTGAAAGTTGTTTACAACACCCTCGTCCGGTCGCATTTAATCACGACGTTATTTTCTGGATCGCACGCAAAAAAACTCATGCGTCGCAATAACCATGAGCATATATTTGCCCTGCCCCGAACAGCAGCCGGTTTTCCAGAAGCCGGCTGCCGCGGGAACATCGCTTCCTTATCCTTGAAGCACGCATACGGCACCTTGTCCAGAGGCTTGCATATGCAGTTCCACCCGTCCGGGGTTCGTTTCCTCGAGCTTCAAACTTCCGTTTCGTCCGGTCTTTTGAGAAACGATTCAGGCGCCTGTTTCAGCACCTGAGTAAACGGTCCAACCCATACCACTTGGCTGTGCAATGCAGCCGAAAATCCCAGCCCAATTTATGAGACATGTACTGCTCGTACTGTCCCTAATTGCCCTTGCCTTACCTCAAGGGGTGCTGCGCTCGCAGACTACCAGGGACATCGCAACGATCAGCCGGGATGCTTCATTCGGCGAACTTTTTCGCACTGAACGGCGTCCATCGTTCAACAAGCCCATCCCGGCATCGGCAACGTTCTTTTCGATCAACCCGGCCGTATTCGACCAGGTTTCGCTCGCGAATCACCCCACGATTCTTGTCGATCGTGTTCAATTGAACAATCGGCAGCAGGGGACCCTCGCCCTTAAACGATTCGACGTCCTCAGCCCCGGCGCACGCGTTGTTGCGGGAACCGCCAAGGGAGACCTCGTCGTGGATCTGCCGCGCGCCCTGTTCTACACGGGCTCGGTCAAGGAGATCCCCGGCTCCTTCGTCTACCTGGCGCTCTTCCGCGATTACTGCACCGGCTATATCGAGATCCCCTCCGGCAACGAAGGCATCCGCCGCTATACCATCGCTCCTCTGTCGATTCAAGACGGGCAGAGCGCGACGATGGCGATCTATGACGAGTTCGATGCGCTTATGCGCAACGGCATGCTCGGGGGCGCCGGACACTGGGGATGCGGCGCCGAGGATCTGCCGGAGTATCAGCCGGCGGTGGATCAGGTCTTCAAGGAAGCGAAACGCTCCAGCAAGAGTTCCCGCAGGGTCCAGGGGAACGATATGCTGGTGGCGCAGATCGCTCTTGAAGGGGATTCCGCCTTCTATGCCGCGCACAACCGCAATCTCTCCCGTGCGATGCACTACGCCCTGACCGTGATGGGGGCCGCTTCGGCGATCTACCAGCGCGACGTCAATGTGGCACTTCAGGTTCCCTACCTCCGTGTCTGGACCGGCGGCGATCCCTACCCCGGCTCCACCAGCAGCATTCTTCTGAGCCAGTTCCGGAACTACTGGAACGCCAATATGAACGGCGTCAGCCGCACCGTGGCGCAGCTGATGTCCACCAGCTCCATCGGCGGCGGCATCGCCTATGTGAACGTGCTCTGTTCCTCCTCGACCGGCTACGCGGTCCTCGGCATGAACAACAACGTCACCTATCCCTCCACGGCCTACGTGTGGGATACCGATGTGACCGCACACGAGACGGGACACAACTTCGGCTCCCCGCACACCCATAGCTGCCTGTGGGAGCCGGCGATCGATTCCTGCTACACCGCCGAGGGGACCTGCTTCTCCTCCACGCGGCCGCGCGTGGGAACGATCATGAGCTACTGCCACCTGACGCAGTTCGGCACCCAGCTGTATATGCACCCGCGCGTTGCGGATCTGGTTCGCAGCAAGGCGGAGATGGCATCCTGCATCAGCCTCCTGGAAAATTCCGCCGCCAACGATGTGGCGGTCTCGACGATCAACGTGCCCACCCCGGGCGGGCGGCTGGCAACATCGTCGGCGTTCACTCCATCGGCAACCTTCAAGAATATCGGGACCAGTTCCCAGTCGGCCCTGTCGGTAACCTGTACTATCAGGGACAGCTCCGGCAACCAGGTGTATACGAACTCCCAGACCATCGCATCGCTGGCCGCAGGGGCGTATACCACGGTCAACTTCCTGCAGACCTCGATCGATTCGATCGCGCGCTACTCCGCTACCGTCTCGATAACGCTTGCCTCGGATGCCTTCCCGGCGAACAATTCCCAGGTACGGCCGTTCGAGGTAGTGGCATCCACCTCCGGAACGCTCACCCTGCTGGGACCGAACACCGCAACCGCATTCAGGGCCGGAGCGGTCACCCCCATCACCTGGAGCTTCTCCGGTTCCATCTCCAGCCTCCGCATCGACTTCTCCGCCGATGACGGCGCCTCCTGGAGCACCGTAGCCACGAACGTGACCCCGGCAAGCGGAACGCTCAACTGGACGGTGCCGGCAATCGCCACCTCCGGCGGGCGCATCCGCATCAGCGACCGCGAGAACTCCGCCACCGCCGACATCAGCGATGCGGCGTTCTCCATCGTCACGCTCCCGCTGGGCTGGCAGTGGGCACGCGCCGCCGGCGGTCCCCGCGAAGACGCGGCTCGCGCGCTCGCGCTCGATACACGAGGCAATCTGCTGGTGGCAGGGACATTCAACGACTCCATCCGGTTCGGCAGCACCACCCTTACTGCGACCGGCGCCACCGATGCGTTCCTGGCGAAATTCTCCCCCGGAGGTTCGCTCCTCTGGGCACGCCAGATCGCCGGCTCCGGCAACGACTCGGCTCTCGCGGTCGCCGTCGATGCCAACAACAATGTACTGGTGGCCGGCGGGTTCTTCTCCACGGTCTCCTTCGGCTCCACGTCGCTGACCAGCGCGGGAGATCAGGATCTGTTCGTGGCACGCTACGATGCCGACGGCACGCTCCTGTGGGCGCAGAAGGGAGGGGGCACCGGACGCGATCAGGCGCGCGGCGTGGATGCGGATGCCAGCGGCAACGCCGTGGTGGCCGGTCTGTTCAGCAATACCGCCACCTTCGGCTCCACCTCTCTCAGCTCCAGCGGAAGCACCGATATCTTCGCGGCCAAGTATGCGGCCGCCAGCGGCGCGGTGCAGTGGGCACAGAAGGGAGGAGGAAGCGAGGCCGACGAGGCCAATGCCATAGCCGTGGATGGAAGCGGCAACGTCTATGTGGCCGGAAAGTTCAAGGGAAGCGCGACGATCGCCACCACCGCGCTGGCAAGCGCCGGCGGGGAGGATGGATTCGTCGGCAAGTACAACAGCAGCGGGGCGGGGCAGTGGAGCGCGTCGTACGGCGGCAGCGATGGCGACGACGGGCGGGGCGTGAGAACCGATGGATCGGGGAACGTCTATGTGGCGGGAACCATCACCGGCACCGTGCAGTACGGGACGGTGTATGCGACGAGCGCCGGAGGGCGCGACATGGCGCTGGCGAAATATAACTCCAGCGGCACGGTACAGTGGGTCCGCACCGCCGGAAGCACCGACGACGATTACGCTGGCGGGCTGGCCTCGGATGGATCGAACAATCTCTATCTGGCCGGTCATTTCCAGGGAACGCTCCGTACGGGCAACCTGAGCACCACCAGCGCCGGGGGGAGCGATGTGATGATCGCCAAGTTCGCCGCCGACGGAACGGTGGCGTGGCTGCGCAACGGCGGCGGCGCCCGCGCCGAGGAGGCCTACGGCATTGCGGTGAACAGCAACGGCGATCATGGTTTCGTGGGAGGAGCATTCTCCTACCTCTCCTCCTCACAGCCCAGCATCTTCGGCACCGATACTCTCCGTGGCGCGGGGGGCAACGACGCCATGATGATGCGGATCGGCATGTTCAAGGTGACCTCCCCGCGCGAAGGGGACAGCTGGTCGCCCGGCACCAGCCAGAACATCACCTGGAGCATCTCCGGCCCCTCCGCGGTGAAGATCGAATACTCCACCAACAGCGGCTCCACCTGGAGCACGATCATCGCCTCGACCGCCAACGACGGATCGCACGCGTGGACGCTTCCGAGCACGCCCGCCACGCAGGTGATGGTGCGCGTAAGCGATGCGGATTCCCCGTCGCTGTACGGCCAGGCAACCAGCGGCACGTTCGCCATCGGAGGGCTTGCAGCTCCCACCGGTGTGGCGGCGCTCTCCTATAATGCCGCTGTTCATGTAACCTGGACCGGCTCCACGTCCGATGGCATCACCGGCTACGGGATCTATCGCGGAAGTACGGCCGACAATATGAGCCGCATCGGCACGGTGGCAACCGCCATCCGGATCTACCGCGATTCCAGCGTTACCAACTGCACCGACTATGTGTATGGAGTGAAGGCGCTGGCGGGCTCGGCCGAATCGCCGATGTCGAACACGGCCGCTGCACGCCCGTCGGCGCCGGGAACCATCACGGTCACCGCACCGACGGCGAACGAGCGGATCGCAGCCAACTCCTCCAGGGCCATCGCATGGTCGTGGACCGGCTGCTTTGCCGAGACGAAGATCGAGTACTCCACCAACAGCGGCTCCTCGTGGGTCTCCATCACCGACCAGACCGCCAACAACGGCAGCTACTCCTGGCAGGTGCCGAACATCTCCTCGACCAGGGCGCTCCTCCGAGTCAGCGACCGCCAGAACTCCGCGGTGCTGGATGTGAGCGATACCTTCAGCATCTGCAACATGCCGGCGATCACGGTAAGCGGCGCACTCTCCTTCTGCGAAGGTGGAAGCACGCTGCTGGGCGCCCCGGCGGGATTTACGAGCTACCTCTGGTCCAACGGTGCCACCACGCGTGAGATCACCGTTACCAGCGCAGGAAGCTACAGTGTTACCGTTACCGATGCGGGAGGATGCAGCGGCACCTCCGCCGCAGTGAATGTGGTGCGGAATACGCGCCCGGCACCGGCGGTAACAGCAGGCGGACCGACGACCTTCTGCCAGGGCGGCAATGTCACGCTCACGGCCCCGGCCGGCTTCGTGAACTATCTCTGGTCCAATGGCGCCACGACTCGCGCCATCACCGTTACCAGCGCAGGAAGCTACAGCGTGACGACCACCGATGCCAATGGTTGCTCCGGCAGCTCGGCCGCCACATCGGTGACGGTCAATGCCAACCCGGCACCGACGGTAGCAGCAGGCGGACCGACGACGTTCTGCCAGGGTGAAAGCGTCACCCTCAGCGCCCCGACCGGATACACCAGCTATCGCTGGTCCAATGGCGCCACGACCCGCGAGATCACCGTGACCGCCGCAGGAAGCTACACGGTAACGGTTACCAACAGCAGCGGCTGCTCCGGCACGTCGGCTGCAACCGCCGTGACGGTGAATACCACGCCGACGCCGACGATCTCCGCCAACGGGCCGACCACGTTCTGCCAGGGTGGCAACGTCACCCTTTCGGCGCCGACCGGATTCTCCAGCTATCGCTGGTCCAATGGCGCCACGACCCGTGAGATCACCGTAACTGCTACCGGCAGCTTCACGGTTACCGTCACCGGCTCCAATGGCTGCTCCGGGGTCTCGGCCGCAACGGCCGTGACCGTCAATGCCACGCCCGCTCCGGCGATCACGCCGAACGGCCCGACCTCCTTCTGCGAAGGGGGAAGCGTGGTGCTGGCAGCACCGGCGGGCTTTGCGAGCTATCGTTGGTCCAATGGTGCCACAAGCCATGAGATCACGGTGACTGCTACTGGCAACTTCACCGTCACGGTAGCCGATGCCAACGGTTGCTCCGGCACTTCCGCTGCAACCGCCGTCACGGTCAACACCATGCTGACCCCGACGATCTCGGCGAGCGGGCCAACCACGTTCTGCCAGGGTGAGAGCGTCACGCTTTCAGCGCCGGCCGGTTATGCGAGCTATCTGTGGTCCAATGGCGCCACGGCTCGCGAGATCACCGTCAGCGCTACCGGCAGCTTTACGGTCACCGTCAACGACGGCAACGGTTGCTCCGGCACTTCGGCTGCAACGGCCGTCACCGTTAACGCGCGTCCGACTCCGGCGATCACGCCGAACGGACCGACCACGTTCTGCCAGGGAGGCAATGTCATCCTCTCGGCTCCAACTGGCTATGCGAGCTATCGCTGGTCCAACGGCGCCACGACTCGTGAGATCACCGTTACGGCTACCGGCAGCTTCACGGTTACGGCAACGGACGCCAACGGCTGCTCCGGCACTTCCACAGCAACCGCCGTCACGGTCAACGCCACGCCGGCGCCGGCAATCTCGGCAAATGGTCCCACGACCTTCTGCGAAGGCGGAAGCGTGGTGCTGGCAGCACCGGCGGGCTTTGCGAGCTATCGCTGGTCCAATGGCGCCACGACTCGTGAGATAACGGTAACGGCAACCGGCAACTTTACGGTTACCGTCACCGACGCCAACGGATGCTCCGGGGTTTCGGCGGCAACGGCTGTGACGGTCAACACGATGCTGACCCCGACGATTTCGGCGAGCGGACCGACCACGTTCTGCCAGGGTGAGAACGTCACCCTTTCGGCTCCGGCAGGATACACGACCTACCGCTGGTCCAACGGCGCGACAACTCGCGAGATCACCGTCAGCACGGCCGGCAACTTCACCGTCACGGTGAGCGATGCAAACGGTTGCTCCGGTGTCTCGGCCGCAACCGCTGTGACGGTCAACGCAAAACCGGCGCCGACGATCTCGGCAAATGGTCCCACGACATTCTGCGAAGGCGGAAGCGTGGTACTCTCGGCGCCGACTGGATACAGCAGCTATCGCTGGTCCAACGGAGCCACGACTCGTGAGATAACGGTAACGGCAACCGGCAACTTCACGGTTACCGTCACCGACGCCAACGGATGCTCCGGCACCTCCGCTGCAACCGCCGTGACGGTCAACACCATGCTGACCCCGACGATCACCGCCGACGGCCCGACGACCTTCTGCCAGGGTGAGGATGTCACGCTCAGCGCCCCGGCCGGATACAGCAGCTATCGCTGGTCCAACGGCGCAACAACTCGCGAGATCACGGTAACGGCTACCGGTAGCTTCACGGTCACCGTCAACGACGGCAACGGCTGCTCCGGCACCTCCGCTGCAACGGCTGTCACCGTCAACGCGCGTCCGACTCCGGCGACCACGCCGAACGGGCCTACCACGTTCTGCCAGGGTGGCAATGTCATCCTTTCGGCGCCGACCGGATTCTCCAGCTATCGCTGGTCCAATGGTGCCACGACTCGTGAAATCACCGTTACGGCTACCGGCAGCTTCACGGTTACCGTCACCGACGCAAACGGATGCGCCGGGGTCTCCGCAGCAACCGCCGTCACGGTCAACGCCACGCCGACTCCGACGATCTCGGCAAATGGTCCCACGACCTTCTGCGAAGGCGGAAGCGTTGTACTCTCGGCGCCGACCGGGTTCTCCAGCTATCGCTGGTCCAACGGTGCCACCACGCGTGAGATCACGATAACGGCCACCGGCAACTTCACCGTCACGGTAGCCGATGCCAACGGATGCTCCGGCACTTCGGCCGCAACCGCCGTCACGGTAAACGCCACGCCGACTCCGACGATCTCGGCGAACGGACCGACCACGTTCTGCCAGGGTGAGAACGTCACGCTGTCGGCTCCAACTGGCTATACGAGCTATCGCTGGTCCAACGGTGCCACGACCCGCGAGATCACCGTCAGCACTACCGGCAACTTCACCGTCACGGTAGCCGATGCCAACGGTTGCTCCGGTACCTCGGCCGCAACGGCAGTCACGGTCAACACCAGGCCCGCACCGGCAATCTCGGCAAGCGGCCCGACATCTATCTGCCAGGGAGAGAGCGTCACGCTCAGCGCCCCGGCCGGTTATGCGAGCTACCGCTGGTCCAATGGTGCGACATCCCGCGAGATCATCGTCACCGCCACCGGCAACTTCACGGTTACGGTAGCCGATGCCAACGGATGCTCCGGTACCTCGGCCGCAACGGCCGTAACCGTGCATACGATGCCGAACCCGACGATCACCGCGGATGGCCCACTTACCTTCTGCCTGGGAGAGCAGGTGACGCTCAGCGCTCCGGCGGGCTATGCGAGCTATCGCTGGTCCAATGGCGCTACCACGCGAGAGATCACCGTCAGCGCCAGCGGCACCTTCACCGTTACGGCCACCAACTCCGAGTCGTGCACGGGCACGTCGCCCGAGGTTGTCGTGACGGTACGCACCAGGCCGACGCCAATCATTTCGGCGAACGGACCGACCACGTTCTGCCTGGGTGAAAACGTCACGCTGTCGGCGCCGGCAGGCTTCGCGAGCTATCGCTGGTCCAACGGCGCAACGACCCGCGAGATCACCGTTACTCAGAGCGCAAGCCTTATCGTCACGGTGACCGACGCCAACGGTTGCACGGGAGTATCGATCCCGACTGTTGTGGTGGCACATGCCGTCCCCGCCCCGGCTATCACCGCCGACGGCCCAACATCCTTCTGCGAGGGAGGCACCGTGGTACTTGCAGCACCGGCGGGCTTTACAAGCTATCGCTGGTCCAATGGTGCCACGACCCGCGAGATCACCGTCAGCACGGCCGGCAACTTCACCGTCACGGTGACCGATGCCAACGGATGCTCCGGAACCTCTGCGGCAACGCTGGTGACGATCAATCCGAAACCGACTCCGGCGATCTCGGCGAATGGTCCCACGACCTTCTGCCAGGGTGGCAACGTCACGCTCTCGGCGCCGACCGGATTCTCCAGCTATCGCTGGTCCAACGGTGCCACGACTCGTGAGATCACCGTTACGGCTACCGGCAGCTTCACGGTTACGGCAACGGACGCCAACGGCTGCTCCGGCACCTCGAGTGCAACCGCCGTCACGGTGAACGCCACGCCGGCGCCGGCGATCTCGGCCAATGGTCCCACGACCTTCTGCGAAGGCGGAAGCGTGGTGCTGGCAGCACCCGCGGGCTTTGCGAGCTATCGCTGGTCCAACGGAGCCACGACTCGTGAGATCACCGTAACTGCTACCGGCAACTTTACGGTTACCGTCACCGACGCCAACGGATGCTCCGGGGTTTCGGCGGCAACGGCTGTGACGGTCAACACGATGCTGACCCCGACGATCGCAGCGAGCGGACCGACCACGTTCTGCCAGGGTGAGAACGTCACCCTTTCGGCTCCGGCAGGATACACGAGCTATCGCTGGTCGAATGGTGCAACGACCCGTGAGATCACTGTCAGCGCCAGCGGCAGCTTCACGGTATCGGTATCCGATGCAAACGGTTGCGAAGGGATCTCCACCGCAACCGCTGTCACCGTGAACGCACGCCCGGCTCCGGCGATCACCGCCGGTGGTCCCACGACCTTCTGCCAGGGTGAAAGCGTCACGCTGAGCGCTCCGGCGGGCTTTGCGGGCTATCGCTGGTCCAACGGCGCGACAACTCGCGAGATCACCGTCAGCACGGCCGGCAGCTTCACCGTCACGGTGACCGACGCAAACGGCTGCTCCGGGGTCTCCGCAGCAACCGCCGTCACGGTCAACGCAAAGCCGACTCCGGCGATCTCGGCAAATGGTCCCACGACCTTCTGCCAGGGTGAGAGCGTCACGCTTTCGGCTCCGGCAGGATTCAGCACTTATCGCTGGTCCAACGGTGCAACGACCCGCGAGATCACCGTTACGGCAACCGGCAGCTTCACCGTCACGGTGACCGATGCCAATGGGTGTTCCGGCACATCGGCTGCAACCGCGGTGACGGTCAACGCGAAGCCGGCACCGGCGATCTCGGCAAATGGTCCGACCACGTTCTGCCAGGGTGAGGATGTCACGCTCAGCGCTCCGGCGGGCTTTGCGAGCTATCGCTGGTCCAATGGTGCTACCACACGCGAGATCACCGTTACCGCCACCGGCACATTCACCGTCACGGTGAGCGATGCCAACGGTTGCTCCGGCACCTCGGCTGCAACCGCGGTGACGGTCAACGCAAAGCCGGCTCCGGTCATCTCGGCAGGTGGTCCCACGACCTTCTGCGAGGGTGGCAATGTCACTCTTTCGGCTCCCGCAGGGTTCACGGGCTATCGCTGGTCCAACGGCGCTACCAGCCGCGAGATCACCGTGGCGCAGAGCGGAACCTTTACCGTGACGGTCACCAACGCCAGCAACTGCTCGGGAACGTCTCCTGAAGTGGTTGTGACGATGCACACGAGGCCGACGCCAGCGATCTCGGCAGGCGGCCCGACGACCTTCTGCGAAGGGGATGAGGTAACGCTCAGCGCTCCGGCGGGCTTTGCGAGCTATCGCTGGTCCAACGGCGCAACAACCCGCCAGATCACCGTGGCACAGAGCAGCAGCCTTACCGTAACCGTGACCGACGACAACGGTTGCTCCGGCACTTCCGCACCGATGGTGGTGGTAGCCAACCGGAAGCCCTCGCCGGCGATCACGGCGGATGGCCCCACCGCGTTCTGCGAAGGCGGGCAGGTGACGCTGAGCGCTCCGGCGGGCTTTGCAAGCTATCGCTGGTCCAACGGCGCCACGACCCGCGAGATCACCGTGGCACAGAGCGGCACCTTCACCGTCACGGTAGTGGATGCCAACGGTTGCTCCGGTATCGCACCGGAGATGGTGGTGACGATGCATCCGAAGCCGGCTCCGGCGATCACCGCCGATGGCCCCACGACCTTCTGCCAGGGTGAGGATGTCACGCTTAGCGCCCCGGCCGGATACAACAGCTATCGCTGGTCCAACGGCGCTACCAGCCGCGAGATCACCGTCAGCACCAACGGCAGCTTCACTGTTACGGTGACGAACGCCAATGGCTGCTCCGGAGTCTCCGCACCGACTCTGGTCACCGTGCACTCCACGCCGAGGCCGGCCATCACGGCCGCAGGGCCCACCTCCTTCTGCGAAGGGGAGAGCGTCACGCTTTCGGCTCCGGCAGGATATCGTGCCTATCGCTGGTCCAACGGCGCTACCAGCCGCGAGATCACCGTTACCGCAACCGGCAGCTTCACCGTCACGGTGACCGATGCCAACGGTTGCAACGGCACCTCCGAAGCGATCGCGGTTACCATGTACGTACGTCCCCAGCCGAGCATCACTGCCGGTGGCCCGACGACCTTCTGCGAAGGGGGAAGCGTGGTACTGTCGGCGCCGGCCGGACACAGCACCTATCGCTGGTCCAACGGCGCTACCTCGCAGCAGATCACGGTGGCGCAGTCCGGGAACTACAGCGTGACCGTGGCCGATGACAACGGCTGCAACGGCACTTCCACGGCGATTACGGTGACGGTGAATCCGAAACCGCAGCCGGTGATCTCGGCAAACGGGCCGACGACCTTCTGCCAGGGTGAGAGCGTCACGCTTTCGGCTCCGGCAGGGTTCACCAGCTATAACTGGTCCACCGGTGAAACCTCGCGCGAGATCACCGTTGATCGGAGCGGCCATTACTTCGTCACGGTCGGCAACGCCAGCGGATGCTCCAACTCCTCCAGCACGGTGGTGGTGGTGGTACACGCCCGGCCGCAGCCGGTGATCTCGGCAGGCGGACCGACCTCGTTCTGCGAGGGCGGAAACGTCACCCTTACGGCAGCAGCGGGCTTTGCAAGCTATCGCTGGTCCAACGGTGCAACGACCCGTGAGATCACGGTCGATCGGAGCGGCGAGTACACCGTCACGGTGAGCGATGCCAACGGTTGCTCCGGGGTCTCGGCGAATATGGTGGTACGGGTCTTCGACAAGCCGCAGCCGGCGATCACCGCCGGTGGCCCGACGACCTTCTGCGAGGGCGGGAATGTCACCCTCGCGGCCCCGGCGGGCTTTACGAGCTATCGCTGGTCGAACGGCGCCAGCGGCCGCGAGATCCGTGTACAGGAGGCGGGAAGCTATGCGGTAACCGTCACCGACGGCAACGGATGCACCGGCGTCTCGGCTCCCGTAACGGTCAAGGTGAACCAGCGGCCACGGCCGACGATCACGACCGGAGGGCCGACCTCCTTCTGCCAGGGTGAAAGCGTCACCCTTACGGCACCGGCCGGTTTTGCGGGCTATCGCTGGTCCGACGGCCAGAGCACCCGCCAGATCACCGCCACCCAGAGCGGCGAGTACACCGTCACGGTGACCGACGCAAACGGCTGCGAGGGAACCTCGCCGGCGGTGACGGTCCGGACGAACGCAACTCCGCGGCCGACGATCTCCGCCGATGGCCCCACCACCATCTGCAAGGATGGGAACGTCACCCTTACCGCATCGGCCGGCTTTGCGGGCTATCGCTGGTCCAACGGCGCTACCACCCGCCAGATCACTATCTCGGCTGCCGGAAACTATACGGTGACGGTAACCGATTCGAACGGATGCAGCGGAACATCGGCGGCCACGCAGGTCACGGTGAATCCGCTGCCGAAGCCCTCCATAACGCTGGCGGGCCCGGCATCGATATGCGACGGAGAACAGGCCAGGCTTCAGGCACCGGCCGGCTTTGCGAGCTATCGCTGGTCGAACGGCGCTACCACGCGCGAGATCACCGTCGGCGAGAGCGGCAGCTATACGGTTACCGTGACCGATTTCAACGGCTGCTCCGGCAGCTCCGAGGCGGTGCGGATAACGGTGAACGCGAAGCCGGTGCCGAGCATCACGGCGAACGGCCCGGCAACCCTCTGCAATGGAGGACGCGTCACACTGAGCGCACCGATCGGCTTTGCGGATTATCGCTGGTCCAACGGTGCAACCTCCCGCCAGATCGAGGTGACCGAGGCAGGTGACTATACCGTGACCGTCACCAACGTGCATGGATGCAGCGGAACATCGGAGGTCTTTACCCTCCGCATCTCCCCGGCCCCCATGCCCACGATCTCGGCAAGCGACCTGACGAACTTCTGCGAGGGAGGGAAGGTGACGCTCAGCGCAACGGCCGGATACCGGAGCTATCGCTGGTCGAACGGGGCTACCTCCCGCGAGATCACCGTCAGCAAGTCCGGCACCTTCTCGGTGATCGTAACCGACTCGAACGGATGCAGCGGCACCTCGCCGCAGATGACCGTGACGGTAACCGCGAAGCCGCAGCCGATCATCACGGCGAGCGGGCCCACGTCGATCTGCAGTGGCGGCAGCGTCACGCTCTCGGCTCCGGCCGGCTTTGCAACCTACCTCTGGTCGAACGGCGCTACGAGCCGCGAGATCGTGGTGAACAGAAGCGGCCTGTATTCGGTGAAGGTGGCGACCGCCAGCGGATGCAGCGGCACCTCGAACGTGATGCCGGTACTGGTAACCGACAAGCTGCTGCCGATCATCGGCACCGACGGCCCGCTCACCTTCCACAAGGGGGGAAGGATCACGCTGAGTGCTCCGGCAGGATATGACTCCTACCAGTGGTCCAGCGGCGAACGCACCCGCCAGATCACCGTCAGCAAGTCCGGCACCTTCTCGGTGACGGTCTCCAACAGCAACGGCTGCACCGGCACTTCCGAGCCGGTGGCGATCCAGGTGGTTCCCCGCTCGCAGCCGTACATCATCGTTGAAGGGCCTACCAAGCTCTGCCCTCACCAGACCGTCACGCTGGCGGCCCCCGCCGGCTATCGCAGCTATTACTGGTCGAACGGCGAGAACACTCGCACCATCGTAGTGGACCGCGAGGGGCAGTACAGCGTGATGACGGTGGACGAGGAGGGAATGGAAGGCACATCCGACACGATGGCGATCGGTTCAAGCTCGGCTCCGGTGAAGCCCGAGATCATCCGTCTGGAGAACGGCTCGCTGCTGAGCTGCTCCATCGAGGCATCGGCATACCGGTGGTATCGCAACAACGAGCCGCTGGAGGATGGAACAGAGCGCACCTACCGGGTGACGGTCAACGGCAACTACAGCGTGCAGGCCTTCAATGACGGCGGCTGCGATGCCAAGTCCGATCCGGAACGGGTAACCATCGGAACAATCTCCGGCATCACCGGAATCCGTTCCGAGAACGGATCGGCAGTTGCGGTGACGCCGAATCCGGCAACCGAATCGTTCACGGTGGAGCTGCGGGCCAAGGTAAGCGGAGAGATTCATCTCGCCCTTACCGATATGTCCGGCCGCGCGGTACTTCAGTTCACCGACTCCTACGAGGGAACGGGGTATCGCCGGACGATGGACGTTACCACGCTCTCCTCGGGGATCTACCTGCTGGAGATCCGCAGCGGCAACGATGTCTGGAAACAGAAGGTGATGGTGAAGCAGTAGGCTCGCAATCGCCGACAACGCAGTGCATGGCCGGGCCGGAGAAGGTTTCTCCGGCCCGGCTTTTTTTCTCCTCTTCTCAAACCACAACATTACCCCCAGGTGACTATCGGCCCCTGTTTTGAAGGAAGATTGTGTCGATGAATAAGCATCCGTAATTCGCCGTAAAAACCTGCCGGGGGTTTACATCATACCCCTATCTTTATTCGTTTACTTGTCAGAACGCCTCTGTCGGTATGGCTCCTTCGGGGCCTCTCTCGCATAGCAGAATCTCCATCCCCTGTGGAGACCGTGGTATGATCGCCGAGTCCAAATCCGGGATGATCGTATCGCACCGAACGGGAATCGCTTCCCGTCCATCCGTTCTGCGTTTGACTCTCTGATAGATTCTCTCACATAGCAGAAACCTCCATCCCCTGCGGAGACCGTGGCGCGATCGCCGAGTCCAAGTCCGGAACGATCGCATCACAAGGGAAGGGAACATGCGTTCCTCCCCAATCCTTCTGCTCGGGGCTCGTTGCCGGGCCTCTCGTACATAGCAGAGCCTCCATCCCCTGTGGAGATCGTGGCAGCCGCTCGTCAAGTCCAGACAGAGCATGCCACAGCGGCAGAGATCGGACTCTCCGCGCCCTTCTACTCTGCATTACTCCCAAACAAAACAACCGTCCGCCCGCGCGTTGCAGCACGGCCGGACGAGGTCCAACAGTACGCCCAATTGCACCGGCCGGTGCGATAGGACAAAATCTCCCCCCTAGTATGAGACAGATACTGCTCGCAGCACTGTTCCTGTTGTTAGCCATACCCCATGGCTCCCTCGTGGCACAACAGGGAACGCAGACCGCCGCCGAACGTTCCTTCAGCACCCTGTTTCCCCGGCAGGCCCGCCCGATGCTCTCCGGCAAACCGACCCCCCCGTCGGCTGCCTTCTTCACGATCGATCCGGCCTCGTTCACCCTGCTTGGCTCGGCCGATCGCGGCACGATCCGCATAGAGAACTTCCCGCTCGGCAATGGCAGCACCGCGGCGCTCGCCCTGCGGCGCTTCGATGTTCTGAGCCGCGACGGAGCGATAGTAGCCGCCGGTGATAACGGAGAACAGGCGGTAGGGCTGCCGGAGGGGATCTTCCTCACCGGTTCGGTCCCCGCCATCCCCGGTTCCTTCGTCTACCTGGCACTCTTCCGCGAGTATGGCTCCGGATATATCGAGCTTCCCTCGGATGGGGGGACGGTCCGCCGCTACACGGTTGCCCCGCTGGCGCTGGCCGACGGGATGGCATCGACGATGGTGATCTACGACGAGGCCGAGGCGCTCCGCATGGCCGGGATCGGCAAGGAGGATGGCTGGCATTGCAGCGCCGAGGAACTGCCGGAATACGCGCCGTCGGTGGATCAGGTCTTCAAGAGCTACAACCGCAACGCAAAGAAGAGCCGGCAGATGCAGAGCAACACGCTGCTGGCCGCGCAGATCGCCATCGATTGCGACTCCGCGTATTATGTGGCGCACGGACGCAATCTCTCCCGCGCCGCCAACTATGCCCTTACGGTGGCGGGCGCCGCCTCGGCGATCTATCAGCGCGATCAGAACATCATCCTCCAGGTTCCCTACCTGCGGATCTGGACCGGACGCGATCCGTATCCCGGCACCTCCACCGCCACGCTTCTCGGCCAGTTCCGGAACTACTGGAATACGAACATGACATCGGTGCGGCGCATGGTGGCGCACCTGTTCTCCACCAATTCCATCGGCGGCGGCGTGGCCTATCTGAACACGCTCTGTTCCAGCTCCCTGATCGGTTACGGCTACGGGGTGATCGGCCTGAACAACAACATCACCTATCCCACTACCGCCTACGTGTGGGATACCGATGTGGCCGCGCACGAGCTGGGACACAACTTCGGCTCCCCGCACACCCATAGCTGCGTGTGGGAGCCGGCCATCGATTCCTGCTACACGGCCGAGGGGGGGTGCTTCACCGGAACCAAGCCGCGCACCGGGACCGTGATGAGCTACTGCCATCTCACGCCGTTCGGCACGGAGTTGCGCTTTCATTCCCGCACCTCCGATCTTATCCGGAGCAATGCCGAAGCCGCGGCCTGCGTGGGAGCGCTGGAGAATTCCGCCGACAACGATGTGGCGGTGGCGGCAATCAGCATCCCCTCGCCGGGAGGGAGCTACCGCGCCTCGTCGCCGTTCATGCCGTCGGCCACTGTCAGAAATGCCGGGACCAGCCCGCAAACCTCGCTGGCCGTTACCATGATTCTCCACGACAGCATCGGAAGAGCGATCTATTCCAGCTCCCGGACCATCGCATCGCTTGCGCCGGGCGGGATCGCTTCGGTGGACTTCGCTCCGGTCTCGATCAGCACCATAGCCAGATATTCCGCGACCGTGACAGTCACGCTGGCATCCGATTCCTTTACGATCAACAACGTCATGACCAGCCCGTTCGAGATAACGGCCTCCACCTCCGGAGCGATCTCGCTGCTGGCGCCGAATACGGCAACCGTGCTGCGTCCCGGCACCACGATCCCCATCTCCTGGAACGTCTCCGGCGCCATCTCCGCGCTCCGCATCGATTTCTCCCCGGACGACGGAGCATCGTGGACCACCGTAGCAACCAATCTCGACCCGGCCCCCGCTTCCTTCAACTGGACGGTTCCGGCGGTCGGAACAGCAAGGGGACGGCTTCGCATCAGCGATCGCGACAACTCCGCGACGGCCGACCTGAACGATTTCCCCTTCGCCATCGACCTGTTCCGGATCACCGCCCCCTCCGAAGGGGAGCGCTGGAGCAGCGGCACCAGCAGGACGATCGCCTGGAGCACATTCAATGCATCCGCCGTGAGGATAGAATATTCCTCCGACAACGGTAGCACCTGGAGCACGATCACCTCCTCGGCGCCCAATACAGGGCGCTACGACTGGACGCTACCGCCGCTGCAGATACCGGCGGCGATCATCAGGATAAGCGATGCGAACGGGCTGCTGGGCGCCGCCACAAGCGGCACCTTCACGGTGCTCGGCGCAGACCCGCCGTCCGGCCTCGTGGCGATGCCATCCGATGGCGCGGTCGATCTCTCCTGGAATGCCCCGGCATCGGCCGGCATCACCGGCTATACGATCTATCGCGGCACAAGCCCGCAGCAGCTGGCTCCCATCGCCACGGTGGAGGGGAGCAGAAGCTCCTATACCGACCGGACGGCCGCCAACTGCACCAGCTACCTCTACGCCGTCACCGCGCTTGCGGGAACCAGCGAGTCGATGATGTCGGAGATGGCAACCGCCCGCCCCGAGGGGGCCAGAACGCTGGCGTTAGCCACTCCGGCGCCCGGAGAAATCCTGGCTGCCGGCTCCGCGAAGGAACTGATCTGGAGTTCCACCGGCTGCATCGGGAGCGTGGATCTCTCCTACTCGGCCGATGGCGGGATGCACTGGAATGTGATCGGGACGGAGCTTGCCAACAACGGCCGGTTCACCTGGACGGTGCCGAATGTCTCCTCGGCAACCGTGGTGCTGAAGATCAGCGACCGGCAGAGTCCCTCGGTTTCCGGCGAGAGCCCGCAGTTCCGGATCTGCGACATTCCCGCAACGATCCAGATAACAGGAGAGACGCTGATCTGCGAGGGAGGGGAGACGACGCTCAGCGCGCCGGCAGGATTCGGCAGCTACCGCTGGTCTACCGGAGAGACCACGAGAACTATCGCCGTTGCAACGGCGGGGAGCTACAGCGTCACGGTGAGCGATGCCGGAGGATGCAGCGTATCGTCCGCGGAGACAATCGTGCAAGTAAGCCCGAAGCCGCGGCCGGCAATCACCGCCAGCGGCCCCACCGCATTCCATGCGGGGGCAGGCGTGACGCTGAGCGCCACGGCAGGCTTTACGAGCTACCGGTGGTCCAACGGCGCCACCACACGCGAGATCACCGTCACCGAGGCGGGGAGCTATAGCGTCACGGCCACCAACGCCAACGGATGCACGGGCGCCTCGGCCGGGATGACCGTGAAGATCATCCCGCATACCCAGCCAACCGTATCGGCCAGCGGGGCAACAACCTTCTGCCAGGGAGAGAACGTCACGCTTGCCGCCGCCGAAGGCTACGCGGCGTACCGCTGGTCCAACGGCGCTACCACGCGCTCCATCGAGGTGTGGGAATCGGGGAGCTACAGCGTGACCACCACGGATGCGGCGGGGGAGACGGGAACATCCGAAGCGATAGACGTGCTGGTACATGCCACCCCGGACCGCCCGGTGATAGAGCGGAAGCCGGGAACCGATTCGCTCTTCTGCACAGCCGGCAACGGCGGAGCGGTGGAGGGGAGGGTGATCTGGGAACGCAACGGCCAGCCGGTGGCAGGTGCCGCGGGGCAGGTCTATCTGGCAACCAGCGATGGCATCTACAGAGCCACCGTCATCGACGGCAACGGCTGCATCGTGGTCTCCGATCCGTTTACGTTCTCGAAGGATCTCAGCGCGGAGGTGCCGGTCGCCGGAGAGCGCGTGCTTGCAGTGCATCCGAATCCGAGCCACGGACGGTTCATCGTCGATCTGAATCTGCTCCGGCCCGCGCCGGTGAGCATCATCATGGTGGATATGATGGGCAACGAGGTGCTTCGCATCGAGGAGCCGGCCGCGAGCGGATCATACCGCAAGGCGATCGATGCAACGGCGATTCCCGCCGGGGCCTATGTGATAGAACTGCGCGCCGGCCCGAGAAGCTGGCGGCAGAAGGTGCTAAAGCAGTAGCGGGCGGCTCCGGAAACGCTGCTGCTATCGGGGGAACGGATGATCCCGTCCGTTCCCCTTTTCTTTTACCGGGGAAGTCTCAGTATACTTGCACCGCCGCTACCAGCCCCTCCCCCCGATTCAGGTGATTCGCGCCGGCAGCATCGCAGGCTTTCGGCCGGCAGCAGAGGAACCATCGATATGTTCCAGGGCTGCCGCATGGCCCTATCGTCTGGTATGATTTCATCCGGCATGGTAGCCGGCTCTATCACCCGCCAGATATTTTTTCCGATACCATCGCGCACCACATGGAGGAACCACTATGTTCGGCTCAACGATTCTCGACGTCGCCATCGGTCTGATCTTCATCTACCTGATTCTGAGCATGATCTGCTCCACGGCCAACGAGCTTGTGGCAAGCATCGCCAAGAGCCGGTCCAGGATGCTCGCCAGAGGGATCACAAAGCTGCTTCAGGGAATGGGGCGGCCGGCCGCCAGTGCCACGGCTTCCGCCGCCGATACGGGCGCTGCAACCCCGGCCACCGGAGCAACAGCACCGGCGCAATCGAAGATGACAGCCGCTCTCTACGATCACCCGCTCATCAAAAGCCTTGCGCGGGAGGGATGCCAGCCATCGTACATACCGGCGCGGAACTTCGCGCTGGCGCTGATCGATATTCTGGTCCCCTCCGATACCACCAGCAACGGAACGAAGTTCGATGATCTGCGGGCTACCGTCACCGCGCTTCCTGCAAGCGGCGGACGGCGCGCGCTCCTGCTGCTTCTGGATAATGCGAAGGGAGATCTGGATGCGTTCAGAGCGGAGATCGAGCGCTGGTTCAACGATGCGATGAACCGTGTCTCGGGATGGTACAAGTACCAGACGCAATGGAAGCTCTTTCTGCTCGGGCTGGTGACGGCGATACTCCTGAATGTGGATACGTTCAATGTGGTGAACTCTCTGTATCGCGACGGCACGCTGCGCGCAACGGTTACCGCGGCGGCATCGCAGGCGGTGGCGCGCCCGCTGGTGTTGCCGGATTCCGCCATGTCCGTCGATTCGCTCGGCCATGAGATCGTCGGCCTTCAGCAGCAGCTCGGCGAGCTGGCACTGCCGATCGGCTGGCCGGGTGATCCCGGCGGCACGCTGGGCACGTTCCAGCGCGTGGGGCTCTTCTTCCAGAAGCTGGCATTCTCCGATATCCTGAAGGTGATCCTCGGATGGGTGCTGACCGGCCTTGCCATCTCTCTGGGAGCGCCGTTCTGGTTCGATCTGCTGAACAACGTCATGAACGTCCGTATCGCGGGGAAGCGGCCGGGAGAGGAGGAAGCGCAGGAGTCGTGAGTCCAGGGGGCCGGGAATGAAGTTCGTTCCGATCAGTTCACCGGGCGTCCAGCCCGCCGGCCCGTGATGACGCTACTCTTTTCCGTCCATCCTGGCCCCCGTCAGAGGGCACCCATTTGCAGCAGCCGAGAGCCATGCCTGGTTGGAAGCTCCGTGGGAGCAGCCCATTCTTTCTCTGGTTATCAGAGCGCAACCCGAATAGACCGGACTCCGGAAGAGGGGAGAGGATGAGACAGCCGGATAGGAGAAGAGAAAAGGAAGATCGGGGGTAAATAGCATAAATTGCGGGGCATGAGCCCCCTGCCAACTGTCACAGTACCGGCAACACCGATGGCCGATCATCGCTCCGCAAGCGGGCCGGAGATCATTATCCGTCCCATCGCCGATGGCGATTCCATCATCGAACTGACCGATCTGCTCCACCGCTCCTACAAGCGGCTGGCCGATATGGGGTTCCGCTTCTTTGCCACGCATCAGACACCGGAGCAGACCCTGGAGCGTATCAGCAACGGGGAGTGTTTCGTGGGGGTGAAGGATGGGGCGCTCGTCGCCACGATCACCTTCTATCCGGAGCCGCACAATGATGGCCCCCTCTGGTACCAGCGTCCCGATGTGGGGACGTTCGGGCAGTTCGCGGTGGAGCCCGGGCTCCAGAACTCCGGCATCGGAAGCAGGCTGATGGATCATATCGAGGCGATGGCCCGCCGGCGCGGCCTGGCCGAGATGGCCTGCGATACCGCCGAGGGGGCCGCGCATCTGATAGCCTACTACTCGCGGCGCGGCTACCGCTTCATCGAACACACGCAGTGGGATGCGACCAACTACCGGAGCGTGGTGATGAGCAAAACGCTCGCCTCGCAGACGGCGGGCGGGCGGCAGAATCCCGATTCCTTTCTACGCTAATCTTTCTACCCCTTCATGACGATCGATCCGGCATTGAACCGCAGCGGCTTCACTTCCATGAGCGCTCTGCTCGGCGTTACCATCTGGCTGGCGCTTCTGGTGGGACGGCTCGCGGGGAACGAGAGCCTTGGCGTTATCGAGCTGATGCTCCTGCTGGCGATCCTGGTATTTGTGCCGCTCGGGCTGGAGCTGGCCGCAACCCCCGACAAGACCGGCCGCAACGCGGTGGTCTACCGGCTGGCCCGTTTCCTGCAACCGATCGGCGCGGTGATGGCCGCGGCCTCCTTCCTGACGCCGATAGGTTTCTGGAGCGGCATGCTCGCCAGCGTCTGGTTCGGCGTCAGCGGCCTGATCGCCGTGTATGGCGTCACCCGGATACTCTCGCGGCGGAAGATCCGGATCGAGGAGTTCTGCATCGATGCGGCGCTGCTGTATCTGCCGGTAGGAGGGGCCTGGCTGCTGGCTACACGTGTGGGATTTGCGCCGCTCGGCTTCGGCGGGGTGATAGCGCTGCTGACGGCCGTGCACTTCCATTACGCGGGATTTATCGCCCCGATCATCGCGGGGATGACCGGCCGCACGCTGGACCCGGCCAGGGAACCGGCCTGGGGATTCTACAAGATCGCCGGGGCGGGGATCGTTGCCGGCCCGCCGCTGGTGGCGATGGGGATCACGCTTTCGAAGGAGATGGAGGTGGTATCGGCGGCGGTGCTGGCGGTCTGCATGAGCGTGCATGCGGGGCTGCTCCTGGTTGCGGTGCGGCCGCTGCTGGCTTCCCCGAAGGCCAGGGTCCTTCTGGGTACGGCGGCGCTCTCCTCGGTGGTGGCGATGTTCTTCGCCTGCCTCTACGCGCTCGGCATGTACACCGAACGGTTCTTCATTTCGATTCCCCAGATGGCGCTCGTGCATGGCTGCACCAACGGCCTGTTCGCCCTCTGCGGTCTGCTGGGATGGGGGATCGTCCGGCCATCCGCGAATGAACGCGAATCTTGATAGATGGGAGCTGGAGTGCTTCTCACGAAGCACAGGTTGAGGATGAAATCTCCGCGAATAGCTGATGGAGGTTGTGAACGCGCGGGGATCGGCATATAGCGCCGCCATGAACATCGCATCACTCCACCACCACGGTTATGGCGGAGCGGAAAAGCCGCTCCTCCGGCATTCCCTTCGTTTGTAGGGGCTTTTCGGGAGCCAGAACCGGCGCGGCATCGCCGGTGCCCCGGCTGCGCAGCAGCGTTGCAAGCGATTCGGCCACATGGCTCGCATAGGTCGCCGTGGCATCGTCTCTCTGCGGTCCGGAGGCAGGATAACGAACGGTGATACGGTTGCCGGCGCCGACAACGGCGGCGATGGACTCGAGCTCCGGAACCGGCACCGCGAGGGGAGCGCTTTCCGGAACCAGCAACAGGTAGGTGGCCTGCTTCCGGCCGGGACCCGCCGGCGGCTCCAGCCTGACCGGAAGCCGGTCCTTCGAGACGACGATGGCACCGGCCGAATCCTCTACCGTAAGCTCCGCCACCAGATCCGGGGCAGCCCCTTCATGAAGACCATCCAGCACCATTCCCATATCGATCATCTCCTCACCCGCCGGACCATCGGAGGAGTAGGTGGCTATACGGCGCTCGCCGAGCCAGACCCCGATCTCCCAGCGTTTGAGTCCCGCCCCTCCGTCGGTCGCCGGACGGAGGCCGATCTGCGGCGCATCAAGCCCCGCCACGCTCCACTCCGACACCACCGGTCCGGCGAGCGCCGGTGACAGGCCACTGGCGATTACGGCCCCCGCATCTCCATGCCGCTCTGCAACGCTCACCCTCCGCTCCTCCACCTTCCAGCGATCGCGCAGATAGCCGCGCACCCGCTCGGCACGGCGGCGCCCAAGCCCGGCTGGCTCCCCCGGCCCCACAAGCCCGAGCAGCGATATCTTCTCCTTCGCCTCCTCTTTCAGCCGCATTCCCAGCACGTTCAATCCCTGGTAATGGAGCCAGCGGAAATCGCGGCCGGCCAGCGAATCGGCGGTGAAGTCCCCGGCATCCGGCGCCAGCAGGTTGTACCGTTCGGGAATGCGATCATCCCCATCCGCGAAATAGACCGCCGGCACGAACGGAAGATGCTGCGTGGTGGTCTCCGCCCGGCGCCGCACCGGAAGGCTCTGCACCCGCTCTCCGCCGGCCCCCTCGCTGTACAGATCGATCGAGGCGCGCAAGGGGGCGCGCTCCGGAACCGCACGAGAGTCGGTGCCGGGACCGGAGGGGATAGCGGCGGCGGGGTCCTCCGGAGGATCGAGATCGAATCGCAGGCCGATGTTCGCTCCAAGA
>JBMDXA010000090.1:0-14607 GCA_048594725.1 Candidatus Kapaibacteriota bacterium | reverse complement strand
GGGCCAGTTTCCCCCCATAGGCCCACAGCATGGGGGGTTGCACACGGTTGTCCCCCCCCGGGCGCCCCCCACCACAACGGGCCGCCCCTGCTACGAATCACTTCAGCTTCATCCCCCCTCCGTCTCCCTGGAGCGGGTTTCAGTTGAGTGTGACGGAACTCTCCTCAGAAGAATGGGCCGCTCCTACGGAGCTTCCGAAGAAAACACTGACACCATAGCTACAGACGGGTGCTCCCTACGGGAGCCTGAACCGATCAATTCAATTGAAAACTGCTCTAAGGCCGGACTCCCCGTCCTGGAACGGATTTCACATCGGTTCAGCTACCATTGCCCTGGTAATGGCCCCCGGAGCCAACACCTATAGGTGTTGCCTATCTGTAGCATAGACGCTCCCCTTCTCCCCACTCCGGAAGCTCCGGAGGAGCGGCCCATTCCTGCGCTGCCGGTAGCTCAATCCAATTAAGATCCGCTCTACGTACTTCGGGACAAGTTATCTGACATTCTGCGATGTCCTGTCGCGGAAACTAACCCCGCGCCCCCTGCTGCGGCCACCGCGCACGGAGTCAAACTCCGTGCGAACAGCGCCGGGGATCTCCGGGAACGTACCTGTAGGTACCTAGTACCCGAAACTCCGGAGCCGCTGCTCGCTCTGGCGCCAGTCGGCGCGAACCTTCACGAAGAGCTCCAGGAAGACCGGCTGGTCCAGGAACTCCTCGATATTATGCCGGGCGCGCTCGCCGAGCCGCTTCAGCGCCTCCCCCTTCTTGCCGATGATGATCCCCTTCTGCGTATCCCGCTCCACGATGATCTCCGCATTGATGAAGATCTTCCCCGGCGCCGGGCGCTCCTTGAACTCCACCACGGCAACCTCCACCGAGTAGGGGATCTCCTGCTTGTAGAGCTTCAGCACCTGTTCGCGGATAAGTTCGCTGACGAAGAACCGCTGCGGCTGTTCGCTGATAAGGTCGGGATCGTACAGAGCCGCCCCTTCCGGCAGATAGTTCACCAGCGACTCCATCAGCACATCGGCATTGGTCCCCTCCAGCGCCGAAATCGGGATCACTTCCTTGAAGATTCCCATCTTCATGAACTGCTCCATCAGCGGCAGCACCACCTTGCGGTCCGGGAGCGCATCCACCTTGTTGATGGCAAGGATGATCGGCTTGCGCAGCTCCTTGACGTCGCCGATGGCGGTAGAGGCCAGGCGCTCCAGATCGGGCGAGCCGGCGTCCACCAGCAGCAGGATGGCATCGGCGCTCTCCAGCGCGCTCTTGACATAGCCCACCATCTTCTCCTGCAACAGATAATGCGGCGTCAGCACGCCCGGCGTATCCAGGAAGATCATCTGCGCGCTGTCGGTGGTCTGAATCCCCAGCACATTCTTGCGCGTTGTCTGCGGCTTGTTCGTGACGATCGAAAGTTTCATCCCGACCAGCCTGTTCACCAGGGTGGATTTACCGACATTCGGCTCCCCGACGATGGCGACATAGCCGGTACGGAAGTTCGGTTTGGGGCTGGGCTGGTTGGTTTCCTCTGCCATAATTCCAGAAGTCATGCCCCGGGGCGGAAGCCGCAGGGCGGTTGATAAGTTCTCGCGTAAACAATTTTCAGGGGACTACCACTACCGCGGGCATCACCGCGGCTGCGCTGCCCGATACCGGACGTGCTCCCGGCGGAATGGTCATTTCAGCAGGGTAGTCGGGTCCAGCCGGGTCTGGTCGCGCCAGACCTCGAAATGAAGGAACGCCTTGCCGAGCGCGGCCCCCACAACGCCAAGTTTCTCGCCGGAGCGGACCGTTCCCCCCTGCTTCACCGTGGCGGAGGCCAGATTGCCATACACGGTCCGGTATCCCTCGCGATGCTGCACGATGATGATCGTGCCGTATCCCGGCAGCCAGGAGACCAGCGATACCCGCCCGCTCTCCGAGGCGATCACCGCCGCCCCCTTGCGTGCCGCAATGTTGATGCCGGGGTTCATCGTCACGATGCCGGTGCTGGGGTTGGTCCACTCGCCATAGCCCTGCACGATCTTCTTGCCGCTGGTGGGCCAGATGAACCGCAGCGGTGCAACGCGGCCGGCCGGGGATTTCCTCCCTTTGCTATCGGCCGATTGTTTCTTCGGCTTCTTCGGCGCGCTGCTCCGTTTTCCATCCTGCTCCGGCATCGCGCCGTTCCCGGCCGCAACGTACCGGGGAGCGCTCTCCCTCCCGAAGGAGACCGGGCCCGCAACGGAGCCATGCAGAAGCGCCGTGGCCGATAGTATGAGCAGCAGAGAGCGCATTACATGGGAGAGGGATTAGGACGAGGGTTGAAAACGTCGTTCTTCGTTAGTACTACCCGGTTCCTGGTCCGCCGCCTGCGGCGGCTGCAGATAGTAGCCGGAATGGGCATGTGGCCGTTGTTTCCGACACTCCGCGGTTATCATCGCGGGCTCCCGCTCCAACGGCCGCAGGCTATTCCCCGCCGGCCATAGAGGTTCTTGCCATCAATGGAAGATCCAGCATCGGACAGTTCTCTCAACGCACCACGGGATCTCTTCCCAATCGAAAATCTAAAATCGGCAATCGAACATTCCCCTCATCTTCCCGATCGTATGCCGAAAGCGGTCTAGCTCACCGATGCCTCGTCGATCGTGATGGTCTTGGCAGCGGCATCGAGTGTGGCGAGGGCTCCCACCGGCACGGTCAGCTTGCTCTTGATATGGCCGATCGACATGCCGTACATGGTGGGGATATTGAGCGGCTCCAGAATCCCGCGCACCACCTGCTCCAGCGAGAGCGACAACCGGAACTCGCCGCTGCGCGAGGATGCCTCGCATTTGGTGAAACGCCCCAGCGCCACCCCGGCGCAGCTCTGGAGCTTCCCCCCCAGCACAAGCTGCATCAGCATTCTATCCACCTTGTAGGGCTCCTCCTGCACCTCCTCCAGAAAAAGGATCTTCCCGGTGGTATCGATATCGTACGGAGTTCCCATCACGGCGGTCACCAGCGAGAGGTTCCCCCCTACCAGCCGCCCCTGCGCCTTCCCCTTGATGATGGTGGAGGCACGCGCTTCGCTGAAGACCGCCCCCTTGAACTCGTCGCTCTCGGAGAACTCTCCGGCCGGCGAGGCCGCCATCACGGTGCGGCGGAAGGAGTCCAGCGTATACCGGTCGAACGTGGATGTGGCGACCGGCCCATGAAAGGCGATCATCCCGGACTTCTGGTAGACGGCATTGACCAGGGCGGTGATATCGGAGTAGCCCATAATCACCTTCGGGTTGGCCCGTATCACGTCGAAATCGAGCAGCGGAAGGATGCGCATGACCCCATAGCCGCCGCGCACCGCCATCACGCAGTTCACCTCCGGATCGCGCACGAACTTCATGAACTCCTCGGCGCGCTTCTCGTCGCGCGCGGCCAGGTAGCCGAAATCGCGGCCCAGATGTTCCCCCAGCTTCACATTGAAGCCGAGGTTGCGGAGCGTGGCGGCGGCATCCAGCACCTCGCCACGGGCCACACCGCTGGCCGGGGCCACAATGGCGATCGTGGAGCCGGCTTTCAGCAGGGGAGGTTTGATAAGAGTCTGAACGGGAGGTTCCGGCTCACCGCTCCGCCGGCGACGCTCGTTGCGCCGCTCCTGGCTGGGCACCGGACGCCCGGGCGTGAGGGTGGAATCCCTCTTGCGGACGGTATCGGGGGGGGCGTTGGTACCGGCATCGCGGCCGGTTTCAATCTGGGCACGCACCGCCACCGGGAACGCGATGGCCCCGCCGATGGCGATACGAAGAAAACGACGTCGGGAACGGACACGCACTGCTAGGGCACCCCTGCTGCTCGAAGACGCTCAGTGAGAATGCGTTCCAGCTCCTTCGGATGAAGCTGTACGCGCGGCTTGGCCTCGTAGATCGCCACGGCGACCGACGGGATCTCGCCATTGAGGTAAAGATAGATGTGGTACCCGAGCCGGTTTCCATCGTTCATTTCCAGAACCTCGATCCCCTCCACCGCCCCGTAGGCGATGCGGGAAAGTTCCGGCCGGCCGAGCGGAAGAAGAGGTTTCGGCACCCCGCGCTCGCCGGTTGTACTGGCACGTTCCATCGGAATACTGTCTCTGGTTGCACGTTGAAAACCGCAGGTATCGAAGGAATGTACGAAGTTCCGGCCGTTCATAGTGCACGCCGGCGGAGAGTTAATGGTGTTTAGTGGTGAGCCCGCAGGGCATGGCTGGCAGTTCCCGGAGAGAGAATGGATCGGGGAGATGCTCTGGAGGCAGCCGGTACCGGTTCGTAGCAGGAGGAGCGGCCTGCTGATGAGCCGGACCGGCCGCCCGGCTCCCCCCGGCCCCTGGACTCTTCAACTGCCAGACGATGGAACATGCCGCACACCCTGCCGTCTACGTGGTGGTTCGGGCGCATCCGTTTTTCACGTTCGCAAGTATCCCAGCTTCATGAGCAGAGCATCAGCCGCGGTTCTCCTTCTTCTCGGCATCCTCCTCGCATCGGCAGATCCGCTGCGGGGGCAGGATACCACCGGCCGCTTCCAGCCGAGCATCCTCCCCTCGCTCGATATCAAACGAACGGCCGGGCCGGTGGTTATCGACGGCAAGCTTGATGATGCCGGATGGAGCGGGGCGGCCAGGGCATCGAACTTCTCGGAGTTCTATCCCGAAGAGCTGGCGCGCCCGCCGGTGGAAACCGAGGCGCTGCTCGCCTACGACGACGAGAATCTCTACGTGGCCTTTATCTGCCACGACGATCCCGCGGCGATACGCGCCACCCTGCACAACCGCGATGAGATGTGGGGAGAGGATCTGGTGGGCATCATCCTGGACACCTATGGCGATGCCAGCTGGGCCTATGAGCTCTTCGTGAACGCACGGGGCATCCAGGGCGATGTTCTCTGGACCAACAGCGGCGAGGATACCGGGTTCGATCTCCTCTATCATTCCGAGGCACTCATCACCGAAGGGGGCTATCAGGTGGAGATGGCGATCCCGTTCAACAGCCTGCGATTTCCGGCACGGGCAATCCAGAACTGGCGCGCCACCTTCTGGCGCATCCATCCGCGCGAAAGCCGCCGCGAATATTCCTGGGCGGGGATCAACCGGGAGAATCCCTGCCAGTTCTGCCAGTACGGATATCTCAACGGCATCGAAAACGTGAAGCCGGGAAACGCGCTTGAGCTGCTCCCCTCGGCGATCGCATACCAATCGGCGACGCAGAAGGCGGGGCTCCCCGGGGAGCCCTCCACGCTGGAGGAGGGGCCCATCAAGGCCGATGCCGGCCTGGGATTGCGCTACGCGTTCAGCCCGAGCGTGATAGCCGAGGCGGCGCTGAACCCGGATTTCAGCCAGGTGGAATCGGATGCCTCGCAGATCGATGTGAACTCCACCTTCGCCCTCTTCTATCCGGAACGGCGCCCCTTCTTCCAGGAAGGGAGCGATCTGTTCTCCACCTGGATCTCGGGGGTGTATACCCGCACCATCAACGATCCCCTGGTGGCAACCAAGCTTACCGGGCGGCTGGGACGCACCAATCTGGCGCTCCTGAGCGCCTACGACGAGAACACCCCTCTTATCATCCCCGGAGAGGAACGGAGCACGATCCTGGATGGCGGAAAAACCGTCTCCAACATCTTCAGGATACGGCAGTCGTTCGCGCAGGAATCGTACGTGGGAGGTCTCATCACCGATATGCGGATGCATGGGGGCTCCGGCACCACCTTCGGCGTGGATATGCTCTACCGGTTCCTGAATCTGTTCCAGGTGGAGTGGCAGACGCTCGCCAGCAGAATGATCGAACCGGGGGAGAATCCCGATCCCCTGTCACCGGAACGCTCGGCCCGGTTCGACGGGGAGAGCTTCTGGGGACAGTCCAGCTACCTGAGCCTGGAAGGGGGCTCGCGCAACTGGAGCATGGATCTGGATTACTGGGATACCGACAGGGGGTTCCGGGCCCTGAACGGCTTTGTCACCGAGGGGGGGATACGCCAGTTCAATGGCTGGGGGAGCGCCATCCTCTACCCCGAGGATAGCTGGATCGACAAGCTGATGCCGGGGCTGACGATCGGCAGGAAATGGAACTACGACGGCCAGCAGAAGGACGAGTGGGTGATGCCCGCGGTGGAGATGAATATGAAGGGGCAGAGCTGGATGAAGATCTCCTATCTGATCAGCCGCGAACGCTTCCGCGACATTCAGTTCGATGGCATCCGGCGGCTGGATCTGCGGGCCAACACCTACTTCAACGATATCATCGGCGGCGGGTTCAATCTGATCGTGGGACGCTCCATCGCCCGCAATCTGGAGCAGCCGGTGCTGGGACGCGGGATGAACCTGGATCTGATGGCGACCATCGTTCCCATGCAACGGCTGAATATCCAGCCGGTCTTCAGCTATGCCAACCTCTATCACCCGGAGACCGGCGAGGAGATCTATGCCGGGTACGTCTTCCGCGCAAAGCTCAACTACCAGTTCACCCGGGAACTGTTTCTGCGGCTGGTCCTGCAATACGATGCGTTCGATCACTCGGTGGCGGTAGAGCCGCTCCTGACCTACCGGATCAATCCCTTCACGATCTTCTACGTGGGCTCCACCCACGGCTTCGCCGAGTCTGAACTGGCCCCCCAGGATTTCCGCTACCAGGCCACCGGACGCCAGCTGTTCGCGAAATTCCAGTACCTGCTGCAAATCTGACGATTTTCGATTGGGGAGGAAGATCTGCCGTCAGTAGTGCGCGTTCCGTTGCGGTGAGCACGGTACAACGTGAGAGCCGGATAGCTCCGCTTACGGCCACGGACTACTGGCAGCGGGCGCAGCCCGCGCACGGACCACGGACTTTCTGCACGGACCACGGACTCTCCGTACCAACTACGGCCCCCGCACCCGGCGTACTACTATCTCCCCTTCAGCTTCAGCAGCGCGCCTGTGATGCGCTCGCGGGTGGGCCAGGTGGAGCCCAGAAAGGCGATCTGGGCGAAGGCGGGGATCATATGAATCAGGCGGTCCGGATGGGGCTGCAGGTAGCCTATCGCTATCCAGTACAGGCCGATCACCGCCGCAACCAGCGCGGGGATCGTCAGAAGCACCGCCCGGCCTATCACCGCCGTCTGCGCCAGCAGCAGCAGTTTCTCCACCGGATCGGTGATGGGCTCCTTCCCCTCCTGCATCGGCCGGGCGGCATAATAGGCCAGCTGCCTGCGGCCGAGCCGTATCCGGTAGAAGAGAATCCCCCCGATGATCCCGGCCGCGGTCATCCCCCAGATAACGCTGGCGAGCACCGTCACCGACGAGTCCACATACACCCCCTGGATCATCGCGGTATCGCTGGACATGGCGAAGAAGAAGAGGAACATCACCAGCAGCATCATGATGGCGAACACCAGCGCCGAGTAGAGGATCTGCATGATGCGAAGGCGCCGCACCGTCAGTTGTTCCTGCACCCGGTCGAAGTCAACTTCCAGAAGAGAGGTCATAGAGGAGGTATCCGTAGGTAGGGAGATAATCGCATGGGGAGGAACGGCCGTTCCAGAGTCCCGGGGGCAAAGGAACCACTACGGGGGTTGTGCGGCAAGCGGCTCTTCGCAAAAATGTGTGCGCCGGCACCGCGGAACCGCACGCAGGGGCTATCAGGGGAGTTTCTAGGCCGGCCCGCAGCGCTCCGGCGCCAGCACCGGCTCCAGCTCTATCAGATAGCGGCATTTATAGCGGTCCCCGCGCATATACAGCTCATGGGTTTTCGGCAGGGGAACCGTATCGACCAGCGTCCCGCCGATCATCTCGCAGGTTTTGCGCGACGCGATGTTATCGGGATTGCAGGTGATCCAGAGCACATCCAAGCCATGCCGCCGCGCCAGCGGAAACAGAAGCCGGCAGGCACGCGCCGCATAATGATGGCCGCGATGGTTCGGCAGCACACCGTAGCCGATATGGCCGAAATAGCGCACCAGATTCTCCCCCTCGCCGATACGGAGATCCACCTCCCCGAACACGGTCCTGGTGCCGGGACGGCGCATCTCGAAACGATATGCCGGCGACCAGTCCCGCACCGGATTTCCCGGCGCGCGCTCCACCAGCACCAGCTCCAGGTCCCCCTCGATGAGGGGGCCCGGATCAAGGAACACGAACGGCTCCGCATCGCTCATCAGGGCTTTGCGGATCGCTCCCAGCAGACGGTTGACGTTCATCGGCGTTTCTTCACCACAAGATAGGTTGCAACATAATCGTGCATCCATTCCCGTACCTGCTTCTTCTGCCGCAGAGCGAAATGCGGATCGAAGCGCGATGCCATCTCATAGAGCATGAACTTGTCCAGATCGCCATTGTTGGCGATCTCGATGATCTTCTCGATCGCCGGATCATTCTCCCCCTTCTCCTTCTTGAAGATCAGATAGGACGAGATCAGCGCCGATATGGCCTCGCGCTCCGCCATGCTGCTCCAGGCAAGCCGCTCACTGCCGGTCACCTCCTTGCGGTGGGCCGGCTCCCCCAGCCAGAATCCCTTTGCCACCGCATAACCGAACCATGAGCCCCCTATCGCATCCTTGTCCAGCTTGATGGAGACCCCGTCATCGGTCGGCTCGGCCAATGCCTCGGGAGCGAACAGGCTTTCGTGCAGCTCGATGCCGGCATACTCTCTGATCTTCTCCAGCGCGTCCATCGAGAAGCGATGCCGCGGATACAGCACCAGCGTGTTGATATATGAATCCACCGCCTCGTCGAACCGTTCCAGATTGAAGAGCGCATTGCCACGGAAGAAATGAAGCTGGTGGTCGGCCGGATTCATGGCGATGGCCTTATCGAAATAGGAGAGCGCGGTGGCGGCATCCCCGGCGAAATAATAGGTGTCGCCGATATGCGAGACGGCCAGATAACATTTCGGCCGCTCGGCGAGCAGCGCCTGATAGATCGCTCGTGCGGCATCGAACTCCTTTTTCCTGAAGAATTCCTCCGCCTCGCTGAGCTTTGCGATCTCGTATTCATCATACGGATAGGGGACAACGTCGATGCCGTCATCGGTTTCCACGACCATCGGGGAATCGTGCCTGGCAAGCTGCTGGGGAAAGAGCGCGGCCAGTGCCACCGGCCTCACCGAGTCTGCCGGGAGGGGTTCTATCGAGTAGGTGGTTTCCGAGGATTGCATCCGCACGATCATATCCTGTAGCGACAGCAGCTTCGAATCCTTCTCCTCCTGTGCGTGAGTTCCGGCGGTGGAAAGAAGAAAAAATGGAATGGAAATGACGCTCAGAATCCTCCATGATACTCTGGTCATACATGCTCCGAAGTAAATAGTAGTGAGGGATATCAGGAGAGATGGCCCGTATCGGCATCTGCCGAACACCGCCGCCGGAAACGGCCGGGCACCCCCTGATGCGGCAAAGATAGGAGGATTCGATTTTGGATTTTCGATTTACGATTGGCAACTATATACTTGAGCGACCCTGAGTGGGCAATTCCAGAAGAATCCCACGCAAAGGCGCGAAGGCGCAAAGAAGATGTCTTTCTTTGCGCCTTCGCGCCTTTGCGTGATGCATCTGGCTTAGTTGGGTCTATCAGGTATATAATCGCCTTTGGATTTTCGATTTACGATTTTCGATTGGAAGAGAAAGAGAAGAATCCTCAGGCGGATCTGATGGCAGGCGGCCAGGAGGGAGCAGGTAGTGGCGGGTGATGGTTGTCGCTGTCAGTTCCGGCAGGGGTGGTGCCCGCAGATACAGCGTTCTTCAGGTTGCTTCAGGGCTGATTCAATGAAATCGGCTCCGGAAGAGTAGGCTCAAGCAATCAAGCCAGGAGGAAATGGTTCTTCATCTCCCCCAATCGAAAATCCAACATCGCAAATCGAAAATCTACCAGACCCGCAGCTCCATCACCTGAAGCACGGCGGCGCTGACCAGGAAGAGGGCGGCCAGCAGCAGGAATGCCTTGCCCACCGAGCGCAGGCCGTAGCGGATACCGCGGGAATGGAGCAGGTAGATGCAGAGAACCGGGATACTGAAGAGGATCAGGGCGGCCCCCAGCACCGGCGAAAGCCGCTCGGCAACCTCAAGGCTATCGAGATAGGCCCAGCGATAGACCAGAATGCCCCCCAGCAGCAGGGCCAGCAGCAGCACCCCCAGGCGCAGCAGGGGCGGGTCGATCAAGGCGGTCAAGGGAAGCACCGCCGCAAGCAGCACCCCCAGAAGCACAATCACGCGCTTGGTTCCGGTATGATCCGGAAGCGCTCTCAGCCTGGTCCGTTCCATACATCCTCCTCCCCCCGCACGGCTGCTACGCCGTTGCGGCACCGGAATGCCCGGCCTTCCGGACTATGATCGTTCGCTGCAATGACGGCTATGATAGCCATCTCTTGCAATCAATAGCGCCGGATACACCGGCTCCGGGAGAGGAGATTCCAGGGGCCTATCCCTTTCTGCGGCGCAGCTCGCTCAAGCCCTCCTCCACCTCCTGGCGCGGGAGATTGCCATCGCGCAGATCGGTATCATCCTTCCCCAGAAGCCGCTCGTAAAAAGCGATCCCCTCATCCAGCATCCCCGGCGCATCATTCTGGAGCAGATCGAACAGAAGATCCTCGGCATCGGCGTAGAAGCCTCCCCGTTCCTGATACAGGAACAGAAGACGGGCCACAATGGGCGGGATCTCCCCTCCATCGGCAAGTTGCAGGAGGGTTTCGATCTTGTCCACCGTCTCCAGCGGAAGCGCTTCCTGGCCGGTTCCGTAGATATCGAGCAGCACGCCGAGTCCCTTTCCATACAGATCGTACGCCTGGGCCTGCTCCCCCTTGAGCGCGGCGATATCCCCAAGCTCCTTCAGGATGCTGCCAAGCGAGAAGCTTCTGCGCGCATCGCCCCACCCCTGCGAGAGCGCCAGGATCTCCTCCGGCGTCATCGTATCGAGCTGCCTGATGCTGTGTTCGAACAGGCGGCCCGAGAACTCATCGATCTCGGCCAGCGCGGAGTCGAACCGGCTGGTTTCCTTCAGGAAAATGAGTCGTCCGAGGAACTGTGCCAGCTCCTCGATCATCGTAAGGATATGGTCTTTGCGATACATGGAACGGAAGGGGATTGTTGGTTCGTAGTGATTGAAGCGCCCGCCACAATGAAGTACCGGGGGGGACTGCCCGGCCAGTGAGGAATCAGCCGGTGGTTCGTTCGCGGGCTGCGCCCGCTGCCGGTCGTCGTTGCTCCCGGAATCACCCGGTCGGCATGGTGTTCCGGAAACAGGGGGCCAGGAGCTACCGGCCCCGGATTTTCTCATCGATAGGAGATCCCCCTACTTTCCCATCGCCGCCCACTGATACCCGCGCGACCAGCCGAGGAAGCCCTTGACGCGATTGTCGTTGTTCTGAAGCCAGTCCACCACGTTGCGGTCTCCGCGCACCTGGTGGATATGGTAGACGAAGGGTTCGGCGTATCCCTGGCGGGCCAGTTCGGCGAAATAGGGGAGATAATATCCCACGGCGAACCCGCTCCCGAACGCACCGGAATCGGCGGTTGCCAGCAGCTTTATCACGATGTTCATCCGGGTTACCGCCAGCGCCACGTCATCACCGGCCTGCGAGACCCCGCCCTTGCGGAGCTCCCCCTCCACCATCGCGAAATTCCCTTCCTTTCCCCCGTCCCCGCGTTTGTGCGAGACCGGTCCGCGTTCTGGGTTCAGCAGCTCGTCGATCAGCGCGATAGAGGTCTCCGCGCGCCCCGACCCCGGCTCCAGGATGATAGCCCGGCTGAGCGCCATCAGCGCCGGGATACGGTACCCCTGCTGGAAATAGACCTGCCCGAGTCCGATATGGCTGCTGGTGTGGTTGGGGTTGATGAGGATGGCGCGTTTGAAACTCTCGCGCGCATCATCGTGCTGCTTCAGGCCCAGGTAGGTGATGCCGAGATTGTAATGGAGCAGATAGTTGTTCGGCTCCATCGCCAGCCCCTCCTTGTAGGCGGATACCGCCTTCGGCGACTGCCCGAGCATATCGTGGCTGGTGCCGATCATCAGGTAGAAATAACCGAGATGATCCGACTCGTACGCGGCGGCCCGCCTTGCGGTCTCCAGGCACTGGCGGTACTCCCCCTTGTCGTAGTAGCTGGCGGTAAGATCGAACAGGGCATCCACGTTATCGGGATTCAGCCGCAGAGCCTCCTGGTACTTGCCGATCGCCTCATCGTACGCCTGGTTGTCGTGCAGCCGGTGCCCGGCGGCAATCAGCTTCTGCTGCTCCTGATCGGATGGAACAGGAAAGCGGCGCTGGGCCACGGTGGCCGGAGCGATGGCGACGAACAGGAGGGCCGCCGAAATCGCCCATGTTGATGCGCGGGCCTTGCTCATGGTTGATGGAGGTCTCAGCAATGCTTGGGGGTCCGGACAGCGGAGAATGCACCCCAATCCGGACGGGAAATATAGCAGTCGCGACGGATGATAGGAAACAGATTGAAAGAATATCGAAAAAACTTGCCTGCGGCAACTATCCTCTTGTGGTAATGGCTCATCCGTTCGGTTTGCAGAACTTTTTCCTGAAAGCCCTCCTTTCGCTGAAAAACGCCATATATGGGCTACCGGCTCCCTCCGGAGAGAGAGCCCGTTCGCGGATACTCGCGGCATATTCCGGGGCGTGACCCTCCCGCCTCCGGTGTCCGGTTTCGGGAAGTTCGGTTGTCAGCATTTCAACACCAGCGGCGCCAGGTGCTGTGCCCGGTACGCCGGCCGGGCATGATGCCCTTGAAAAATGTCCCGGATTGATCCCGCCCATGTTCGGACGATGGGCTCCAGCTACGACTTCTGGATCATACGGGAACGGTTCTGGTTCCGGTGGGACGCACCATGGGCGTCCTGCCGGCCCAGATACTACCTGCGGGGGTTGCACTGCTGCGATGGACCGGATTCCTCCACCACTGGACTCTTCAACTCGCCGACTTCTTCGATATATTTGCCCTGCATCGGGGGCCGGCCGGCCGCGGCGCACCTGCCGGTGCGGCATGCAATAATGAGCCACACGCGCGTCTGGTATATATCCTTGTGTAGAAAGCAGAATGATGGTAGACCCTCGACGCGTCGAAGAATTTCTCAGACTCCTCAGAAAACGTTATCCGGAATGGAACGGCTTCTCCGATGGGCGGTTTCTCTCCGAGGAGACCGCACCGAAACGGGAGACCGTATCGCGCGCCGGGGAGCTGCTCGCCTGGGCCGCGCTTCAGTCGCTGCTGAAACGGGGGGAGTACGATGCGTTCGTCGAACGGATAGAGAAGGCCGGCCGCATGAGCAATCTCCTGTACCGGGGCACACCACGCCAGGGGGATCTCGGCATCCTCTACAGCGATCATCTCGATACGCCATCCTTCTGCGAAGCTCTTCTGGATCTCCTCTACGGAACCGATGCCACACCGGCGCGGCTGGAGCGCTATGGTGCCTATGTGGCCGCCCACAAACTGCCCAACCGCTGGACCTTCCCCACCTACCTTCTTTCGGTCTGCCATCCGGAGAGCGAGCTGTTCGTGCAGCCCAGCACGATGCGATGGGCCCTGCAGTTCTTCGGCAGGGGCTCCCTGTGGCGCCGCACGCCGAACCAGCGCACCTACTCGGCGCTGCTACGGGTTGCGGCCGGGCTGAAGGATGCGATGGCGCGATTCGCCCCGCGCGATATGATCGACATGCAGAGCGCCATCTGGATCGCCTGGCAGCAGTCCGATACCGGCCGCTACTGGAAGATCTCCCCCGGCGAGGATGCATGGCAGTGGGAGGAATGCCGCAGAGGGAACTTCATCGGTGTGGGATGGGAGCTGTTCGGCGACGTCTCCCGGATGAGCCGCCCGGAGTTCGATCTCCGCTACCGTGAGATCCTCCGGAGCTTCCCGGAACTGCGCGAGGCCCCGGAATGGTCCAGAAGCGCCGTGGCGCAGCTCTGGACGTTCGCGCGGATACGGCAGGGGGATGTGATCGTCGCCAACCGGGGAACCACCGGGATACTGGGAACCGGGCGGGTGGTGGGGCCGTACTACTTCGTCCCCGGACAACGCAACGGACACCGCGTGCCGGTGCTCTGGAACGATACCCCCCGCGAGGTGCAGGAGGAAGGATGGCGGCGCACCCTGCTGGAACTGAACAAACGGGAATTCACCGGTCTCCATGCGGATGCCCCTCCTCCGGTCGTCCCGGACGCCGCTTCCCCCGAGGAGGAAGGGCCCGCCCCGGAGCCATCGGTACGCTACGGCGCACCGGAGGAGAACCAGGGGGCATCCCCGGCGGTGGCGGAGGCCGGGACCGGATATCGTCCGGAAGAATTCGGGGAGACGCCCCCCGAGGCCGCGCCGCTGCCGGCGTACTCGCTGGAGGAATGCGCCACGGACACCGGGTTTCCCGCCGAAACCCTCCGGGAATGGACCAGGGCGATCGAACGGAAGGGGCAGGCCATTCTCTACGGTCCCCCCGGCACCGGAAAGACCTATCTGGCGGAACATCTGGCGCGCCATCTGGCGGGAGGAGCCGATGGCTTCGTCCGGCTGGTGCAGCTGCACCCGGCCTATGCCTACGAGTATTTCGTTATCGGCATCCGCCCCCGCCCGCGTCCGGAAGGGGGACTCTATTACCCGCTCGTGCCCGGACGCTTCGTGCAGTTCTGCGAGGAGGCGCGCCTCCGCTCCG